>CAYJBP010000025.1:0-25736 GCA_964368605.1 uncultured Peptococcaceae bacterium
CTAGCATAAAGGAGGCGGAACTAAGGGCTTTGGCTTTAAAGCAAATCGCAAACGGAGGTAAGTATGGCCTATCATTATATAATTTATGCCGATATACTTTTTGCCCTCAACTTTTTTTTGGATTTTTTTCTAATTTGGGCTAGCGGCCGCTTTTTAAGATTAAAAAGTTCTTTAATTCGGCAACTTTTGGCCGCAATTTTAGGCGCAATATATGCCGCAGGCATATTAGTAGAAGAAATTAGCTTTTTTTATAGTTGGCCGCTGGCAATTTTTGCATCTTTATTACTTTTGCGCATTGCTTTTGCTTGGCAAAACTGGCGAGCATATCTTAGGCTTTTAGCCATCTTTTACTTAATCGCCTTTGCGATGGCAGGTGCAGCTTTAGCAGCGGCTTCTTTATTGGAATCACGTGGGATTAGCCCTCAGCCTGTGCAAACAGTGCAAATTAGTGCTCTGGTTTTTGCCATTATAATGGCCGCCATTTTGGCAAGGCGTGGCTTTGAGGTTGTTAAGCGAAATTGGCAAAAGGACAGCTTTATTTTGCCTCTGGAAATTGCTGTTAATGGGCAAAAGGCCAGTTTAAAGGCGTTGATTGATACCGGTAATGATTTGCGTGAGCCAATTACTGGCAAGCCGGTTTTGGTGGCCGAATATAAGGCAGTGCAGGCCTTGCTGCCGCTTAGCCTGCGCCAATTATGGCAAGAATTTGCGGCCGCCGATCCCAGCCAAATCCTGGCCAATGCCGGCCAGCAAATTAGCCCTAATTGGCAAAGGCGTTTGCGTTTAATCCCTTTTGCTTCGATTGGTAAAAATCATGGGCTTTTACTGGGCTTTCAGCCTGATCAAATCTTGATTTATCATAATCAAGAGCAGCATTTTAATAATCAGGTGATTATTGCTATTTATGATTATCCGCTAGGAAAAGGCGACTATCAGGCCGTGATGAACTCGGCTGTGATGGCTTATCTTGAACAAAAAATTTCTTAATAGGTGGTGCTGATATGAAATTATGGCCGGAATTTTATCGTAAAATAGTCTGGTTTTGGAGCTTAATCAATAAGGGCGAATCCTATTATATTGGTGGTAACGAGGTTTTGCCGCCCCCTTTAAACCCCGAGCAAGAGCAGGAATTACTGGCCTTTTTACATAATGATGATGGGCAGGCTCGGCAAGTTTTGATTGAGCATAACTTGCGTTTGGTGGTTTATATTGCCCGAAAATTTGAAAATACAGGTATTGGTATCGAGGATTTGATTTCCATCGGCACCATTGGCCTGATTAAGGCCGTTAATACTTTTGATCCGCAAAAAAAGATTAAGCTGGCTACCTATGCTTCACGCTGCATCGAAAACGAAATTCTGATGTATTTGCGGCGCAATAATAAGATTAAAAACGAAGTCTCTTTTGATGAGCCTTTGAATATCGACTGGGATGGCAATGAATTATTGCTCTCGGATATTTTGGGTACCGAAAGTGATATTATTTACAAAAGTATTGAGGGCGAAATCGAAAAGAAGCTGCTTTTTGCGGCGATGTCTAAGCTAAATGAGCGTGAAAAAACGATTATGGAAACCCGCTTTGGCCTTTGGGGCAAGGAGGAAAAAACCCAAAAAGAAGTGGCCGAAATGTTAGGGATTTCGCAATCATATATTTCTCGCTTGGAGAAGCGAATTATCCGTAAATTGCAAAAAGATATTCTAAAAGCAGAATAGCCCCTAAAAAATCTTGCAAAACAGTAGCTTTTTGGGTGGCTATATGCTAAAATAAAAAGATGAATATTGAAGCCGAAATTTTATTATTTATCCAGAATAATTTACGTAATCCTTTTTTAGATCAACTGATGCATATAATCACCGGCTTGGGCGATTTAGGTTTGATTTGGCTGCTTATTTGTGCTGCATTTTTGCTTAAACCACAAACCAGGCCTTGGGGTATTTATGGTCTATTAGCGATAATTATTGCTGCCTTGCTTTGTAATATCCTGCTAAAGCCGTTAATTGGCCGCATTCGCCCTTATGAGGTGATTGACGGCCTTTTGCCATTATTGCCACCGCTTAGCGATGCCTCTTTTCCTTCTGGGCATACCTCGGCTGCCTTTGCGGCAGCCTTCGCTTGGCGAAAACTACCACTTAAATGGACAATTCCTGTTTTTGCTTTAGCCATCCTAATGGCATTTTCGCGACTGTATTTGGGTGTGCATTATCCCAGCGATATTTTAGCCGGCATAGTTTTAGGCTTGGTGGCGGCTTTACTTAGTCATTTAATCGGCCAAAAATTTTTAGCTGGAAAAATGGGTTTAAATATGTTAAAATAAGCTAGACTTAATAAGAATATAAAGAAGTGGAGAGTTTTATGAAAACAGATTTGCCGCGCTTAGCCGCCATGCATGATTTAACCGGCTATGGCAAATGCGCTTTAACAGTGGCCTTGCCGGTGTTATCGGTATGTGGGGTAGAGGTTTGCCCGCTGCCTACGGCGTTGCTATCGGCTAATACTATTTTTGAAGAATTTACTTTTTTTGATTTTACGGCCAATTTAAAAGCCTATTTGGCTAATTGGCAAAAGTTAAATTTGCAATTCGATTGCCTTTATAGCGGATTTTTGGGATCTGCTACTCAAATTGAAATAGCGGAACAGTTTATTGGTGATTTTAAGCCGGCTTTGATTATTATCGACCCGGTAATGGGCGAAGATGGGCAAATTATCAAAACTTATAATCAGGAAATGTGTGATAAAATGCGCAATTTAGTGGCCAAGGCCGATGTTATTACGCCCAATATTACCGAGGCCTGCCTTTTAAGCGAACAAAGTTATCAGGGCAGCAATTATGACCGTGCTGCCAGCCAAAGCTTGCTTAGTAAGCTAAAAAAACTTAAGGCTAAAAATGTGGTCCTAACCGGGGTGGTTCGCGGCGATAAGCTTTATAATTGTTGCTTAGACGAAAAAGACCATTATTTTGAGCTGGAAATTGATTTACTGGCCAATAATATGCATGGCACAGGGGATTTGTTTGCCAGCGTTTTAACCGGCGGATTGCTTAATAATTATAGCCTGGAGCAATCTGTTAAAAGCGCCGGCGATTTTGTGCATGATGCGATGTTAAAAAGCTATAATTTATGCAATGCTTTTGAGCGTGGGGTTGGCTTTGAGCAAATTGCTTATAAATTAGCCGGAGGTATTTATCGGCCTTAGCCAATATAAGCCAATATAAGTGAGGAGAGTTATGGATATTAGTTTATGGCAAAAAAGCTGGCAATTAGTTAAAGAAAAATATGTTAGTAGTGGTATTTCGGCTTTAAGCGAGGACGAATTAACTTGGTTTATTCTGCAAAATATTATCGACGAAACCGAGCAAAACGGCTTTTTGGGCTTAATGGTTAGCGATTTTAATTTTCCGCCGCATTTATTGGTGGATAGCTGGCATAATATTGCAGCGGCTGATATTGCCGATTTGATGGCCGGGCTAATAAATATTTTGCCTTGGGATCATCTGCCCGAAGATGAGCAGGAAAAAGAGGATTTAATCGAGTTATGGCAAGATATTGCCTATACCCAAATTTTGCATCAATTAGAGGATGAATTTTTTGAACTTTTACCTCTGGCCGAGCAAAACTTGGCTGAGTTAATTGTACGTATTGCTCAAAATTATCAGTAGCAAATAGTGTATATTTTGAAGGAGAAATTATTATGGCTAAAGCAAGTATTATTTTTGATTTAGACGGCACTTTATGGGATGCCTCTAATCAAATTCTAAATTCTTGGAATAAGGTTTTAAGAACATGCCCGGATATTGATTATCAATTAAGTTTACATGATTTTCAGGCACAAATTGGGCGTAGCTTAGATGATATTGCCTTAACTTTGCTTAAAGGGGTTAGCCCCGAGCGGGCTTTGCAAATTAAAGATTTGTGCTGTGAGCAGGAAGAAAAGGATTTGCTAATCGGTGGCGCCGAATTATATCCCGGCTTAGAAGAGGTACTTGCGCTTTTAAGCGAAAAGTACAATTTGGCCATTGTAAGCAATTGTCAGGATGGCTATATAGAATCTTTTATGGAAAGTTATCCGATTATGAAGCGCTTTTTCTGCGATTATGAATGCTGGGGGCGCACCGGCCGCGAAAAGGGCGATAATATTGCCTTAGTTATGCAGCGTAATCATTGGCATCGGGCGGTTTATGTGGGCGATACTTTGGGTGATTTTACCGCAGCCAAAAAAGCCAATATTCCTTTTATTCATGCCGCCTATGGTTTTGCTAAAGTCAATGCGCCCAATAAAATTGAAGATATTAAAGAATTGCCGGATTTATTGCTTAAAATACTGGCTAATTAGTTAAATAAAATAGACTAAATTATTTGTAACAAATAACAGGATTAAAGAGATAGTAATCGAAATTATTACTAGGAGGAAATATATGAGCAAGCAAGCAGAGCAAATTGTAATTACCTTAAGCCGTCAGTATGGTAGCGGTGGCCGTTATATTGGCAAAAAGGTGGCCGAAACTTTAGGTATTCCTTTTTATGATCGCAGTATTATTGATATGGCTGCCGAAAAAAGCGGTTTGGCCGCCGAGTATATTCGTGCAAATGAGGAAAAAGTGGCCGATCGCTTGCTGTTTTCTTCGCCAATAAGCACTTTAGGTAGCACTTTTGCGCATGCTTTTTTGCCCAATGGCATATATTCTAATCTGGATAGAATGTTTTTTGCCCAAAGTGCCATTATTAAGGAGTTGGCCGAAAAAGGCTCTTGTGTAATTATTGGCCGTTGTGCCGATTATGTTTTGCGGGATTATGAAAATTGTCTGCAAATTTTTATCGAATGTGATATCGATCATCGTATTGAGCGCTCGATTAAGCATTTAGGTATCGATGCCAATAATGCGGCCAGCGAAGTTATGAAGCGTGACAAAATGCGGGCTAATTATTATCAACATTATACCGATCAAAGATGGGGCGAGGCCAGCCATTATCATTTAACAATCGATAGCGGCCATTTTGGTGCCGATGGTTGTGCTAATTTGATTTTGGAGGCTGTTAAATTGCATCAAAGCCATCCGGCTGCGGTGGATTAAAAAATAGGGAGGCTATATTTATGAAATTTGTTTATTGTGACAAATGTGAGAACTTAGTGGGCAAGGTTTTTGATAGCGGAGCACCCTTAACTTGTTGTGAGCAAAAAATGGAAGAATTAACCGTAAATACCAAAGAAGCAGCTCATGAAAAACATATTCCGGTATTGGTGGGCGAAGGCAATAGCTTTATTGTAGAGGTTGGCTCGGTTGCGCATCCTATGGAAGAAGCTCATTATATAGCTTGGATTTATGTAGAAACCGAACAAGGTGGTCAGCGCAAATCTTTAAGCCCCGGCGAAGCCCCCAAGGCCTGTTTTAATCTTTGCAAAGATAAGGTTACTGCTGTTTATGCTTATTGTAATTTGCATGGCTTATGGAAAGCCGATTTATAAAATTATTTTAAACTAAACAAAGAGCTTGAGGATTAAGCTCAATATAAAATATAAAACGAGCGCCCAAAGGGTAGCTCGTTTTATATTTTTATGGCGGTTTAGGCCATTTTACATCGTTTAAAATTTTTTAAGTAAAACAGAAATAATAGCTTTTATATTGCCTGCCTTTATTTATAGGTTAGCAGATCGCTAAGCGGCTTTCTTTTGGGGGCTGCCGGGCTTTCGTCGGGGTAGCCCATGCAAATTAAGGCTCCTATTTTTTGATTAGCCGGTAAATCCAGTAATTGGCAAATCTTTTGCTCATTAAAATAACCTGTTATTACCGTGCCTAATCCTTGCTCATAGGCTGCTAAACAAAAAGTTTGGGCTGCTACACCTGCATCAAACATCTCAAAACCATCACCTTTGGGGGTAGAAAAAGAACCGTCGCGCTCATAGCCGGATCTTTGAGTAATATAAGAAATTACCATCACGGCGGCGCAGCTTTGCAGGGTTTTTTCATTCATTTTAAAATCCAAAATCATTCCGCCGGCAATTTGGTTAATAAGCTCCTTATTTTCGATTAAAATATAGCGGGCAATTTGAGTATGCTTCCAAGAAGGTGCATAAGAAGCCTGCTCGACAATTTTTTCGATAATTTGATGATCAATTGGCTGATTGGTAAATTTGCGAATACTGCGGCGACCAAGAATAGCTGCATTAATATCCATAATTATTCTCCTTTAAACTTTGCTTAGTCCTAATATATCATTAAAATGAATAATTAGCAATAGTAGACTGAATATTACGTTATATTGTCTTGACTATAACGTGATTTTAAGGTAAAATAAGTATAGGAATAAATACGATTAAATAGCAGAAAGGTGGAGGCTTATGAATTTGAAATTAAAATATAAAGTGTGGCTTGATAATGATGGCAAAGCCTTTGGCGAGGGGCCTTATCAGCTTTTGGATGGTGTAAAAAAACATGGTTCTTTAGCTCAAGCAGCCAAAGATTTAAATATGTCTTATAGTTATGCTCATGGTTTGATGAAAAATCTTAGCCATAAGCTTGGCTTTGCTTTGATTAGTAGCCAGGCAGGCGGCATTGGCGGCGGCGGTACAATTATTACCGAGCAGGCTTTGGACTTAATGCGTCGCTATGAGGAATTTATTGATGATAGCCAGCATACCTTAGAAGAATTATTTTTAGCCCATTTTGGCGATATGATATATCAAGGCGAGCCTGAGCATAAGGTGCTCACCATGGCCGAAAATGTGGAGGGCAGCGCTTACCGTGCGCCTTTAGTGCATGAGTTGGAGCCTTTAAACCTGGCCGAAAGGGAAATTGTGGCCTTAGTTGGTGGTGGCGGTAAAAGCTCGATTATGTATGCTTTGGCCGAGGAATTGGCCAAAAGTGGTGCTAAAGTATTAATTACCACCACTACCAAGATTTACTTGCCGGATCATGGTTGGATTAGTCGCCTGATTTTGGCACCGGAAATGGGGGTGTTAGACCAGCTAAAGCGTGGTTTAGCCCCCGGTGAAATCGTGGCTTTCGGTAGGGCTATTGATAACGGCAAATTAATTGGGATTAGCCCCGGCTTTGTTGATAGTTTGGCCGATTTAGGCATTGCCGATTATATCTTGGTAGAGGCCGATGGCGCGGCCGGCCTGCCCTTTAAGGCTCCTGCTGCTCATGAGCCGGTTATCCCACAGCTTACTTCTACTGTTTTGAGCATTGTGGGTATTGATGTTTTGGGCAAGCCGCTTAATGCTCAAAATTGCCATCGCCCCGAGGAAATCAGCCGTATTTCCGGCCTGGTTATGGGCGAAAAAGTAGATGGCGAAACAATAGCCAGGGTTTTGCTTTCGGCTTTTGGCGGCCATAAGAATGTACCCAAAGGGGCAATTTGTGTACCGGTTATCAATAAAATTGATAGCGAGGACGATATGCCCAAAGCCGAATTAATTGCTCATTCTTTAGTAGAATACGGGGCAGATCGGGTTGTTTTTGCTTCGGCTTTAGAGCATAAATTAAATCTTAAATTATGGCGTAAAGATGATAAATAAGGCTAGCCTAAATAGCAGCCTTAAGCGGCCTTTAAGTATTATTGTGCTGGCGGCTGGAATGTCTAAGCGTATGGGTTGTGCCAAATTATTATTGCCTTTTCGGCAAAGCACAATTATAGCTGCTACTTTAGCCAATTTAATTGCCGCCGATATCGGCCAAATTATAGTTATTAGCGGTGCTTATCATAAGCCCATAGAAGAACAAATTAGCCGTTTTGATTTGCCTTATCTGCATAATCCCGATTATGCTTTGGGGCAAAGCACCTCTTTAAAGGTGGGGGTTAATGCTTGTAATCCCGATCATGGCTTAATGTTTGCTTTGGCCGATCAGCCTTTGATTAAGCCGCAAACTTATCGAGATTTGGCGCAAGCTTATCAAAATAGTGAGGCTTTAATTATTAGCCCACAGTCGGGCGATGGCCGCTTGGGTAATCCTAAAATTTTTGCGCCTGTTTTAAGGGCGGAAATATTGGCTATAAGTGGTGATAATGGTGCTAAAAGCTTATTGCAAAAATATCGGGATAATTTATTGGCGGTTAATCATGATGATTGCGGCTTATACCAAGATATAGATACTAAACAAAATTATGACTTATACTGTAAGGAATAGGGGAGTTTTTTGATGAGGGTTTGGATAAAAGGAGCAGGGGATTTAGCAACCGGGGTGGCGCAAGCCTTGCATTTGGCAGGTATGGATATTTTGATGACCGAGGCCGAGCAGCCTTTGGCAATTAGGCGTACCGTGGCTTTGGCGCAGGCTGTTTATCAGGGGCAGTTTTCGGTTGAGGATTTAGAGGCGGTTTTGGCTGCCGATTTAAATGAGGCCTGGGCGATTATCGCTCAAAATAAAATTCCGATTTTAATTGATTTTGAGATGAAAAGCTTGGCGGCCTATCGTCCGCATGTGATGATTGATGCCACTTTAGCCAAAAAAAATGGCGGCTTTAAGGTGGGCATGGCGCCTTTAATGATTGGTTTAGGCCCCGGCTTCTGCGCAGGCACCGATGTAGATGTGGTGATTGAAACCATGCGTGGCCATGATTTAGGCAGGTTGATTTATCAAGGGATGGCCAAAGCCAATACCGGTGTGCCCGGCAATATTGCCGGCATTGGGCTAGAACGCTTGCTTAAGGCTACTGCTGATGGCGAATTTAAGCAAAATAGCCATATTGGGGCTGCCGTAAAAAAAGGTGATATTGTTGCCTATAGCGGCGATCAGCCTATTTATGCTCAAATTGATGGCATGCTGCGCGGTTTATTGATGCAGGGGCTGACTGTGCATCGAGGCATGAAGGTTGGCGATATCGATCCGCGTCATAATCCGGAGCATTGTTATAGTATTTCCGATAAGGCTCGTAGCTTAGGTGGTGCTACCTTAACGGCTATTATGCAATGGCGTAATCAGGTACGGGCTATTAAGGGTTAGGGTTTTGCAATCCTGGGATTGTTTGGCTGATTTAGTTTGGCTTAGATTACTTCATTTTTCTCGTAAAACGAGAAAAATAGCAGCTTTCTCGTAAAACGAGAAAAATAGCAGCTAAATTTGCCAAAGTAAGGGTGTTTTTCTTTGGTTATTCGGCATATATTATGCTTTTTGCCTCATTTGCTTTTTTGTTTGGCAAATTTTTTGAGACCGTGGGGCTCTGCCCCACACCCCGCAATTTTTTGACAAAAAATTGAGTAAAATTTTTCAATGCTTGACAATGGCTTTTGTTTTAGGTATTATATTCAGATATACTATTTTTATTAAGAGAGGTTTTTTATGCGTAGCGATTTAATTAAAAGCGGTTTGGCCAGGGCGCCGCATCGTTCCTTATTATATGCTCTGGGCTTAACCAAAGAGGAAATGGAACGCCCTTTAATCGGGGTTGTTAACTCTTTTAACGAAATTGTGCCCGGCCATACTCATTTGCGCACAATTAGCGAGGCCGTTAAGGCAGGCATTAGATCATCCGGCGGTACACCTTTGGAATTCCCTGCTATCGCTGTATGTGACGGCATTGCTATGGGCCATAATGGTATGCATTATTCTTTGGCTAGCCGCGAATTAATTGCCGATTCCTGCGAAACAATGGTTGAGGCACATGCCTTAGATGCCATTGTTTTTATTCCCAATTGTGATAAAGTAGTGCCCGGCATGCTGATGGCAGCAGCCAGGCTTAATTTACCGGCCATCTTTATTTCCGGCGGGCCGATGCTGGCCGGTCGCAGCTTAAGCGGCGATCCTACCGATTTAACCTCGCTTTTTGAAGCGGTTGGCTCAATCGGTAGCGGTAAATCATCGGCCGACCAGCTCGACTTTTTAGAACAAACAGCTTGCCCCAGTTGCGGCTCTTGCTCGGGCATGTTTACCGCCAATTCGATGAATTGCTTAACCGAGGTTTTAGGGATGGCTTTGCCCGGTAATGGTACTATACCTGCTGTTATGGCTAATCGTATCCGTTTGGCTAAGCAGGCCGGCAGCCAAATTATGGATTTGCTGGCCAAAGATATTCGCCCACGCCAAATCATGACCTTGGCCGCCTTTAGAAATGCCTTGGTTATGGACATGGCCATGGGCGGCTCCAGCAATACCTTATTACATTTACCTGCTATCGCCCATGAGGCAGGCCATAAAATCGATCTTCATTTGGCCGAGGAAGTAAGCGCTATTACACCTCATCTGGCCAAAATGGCACCGGCCGGGCATCATCATTTAGAGGATTTAGATGCCGCAGGTGGCATCTATGCTATGCTGGGCGCTTTGGCCGATATCGGCCTAATCGACGGCCGGCAGATGACGGTAGCCGCCAAGCCGCTTGCCGATTTATATCGGCCTATTCTCAATTCCGAGGTTATCCGCACTAAAGATACTGCTTATAGCCAGGTAGGTGGTCTGGCCGTATTATGGGGCAATTTGGCTTTGGATGGGGCTGTAGTTAAAAAGGCGGCCGTTTTACCGCAAATGCTCAAGCATCAGGGCCCGGCTCGGGTTTATGATGAAGAAGGCGGCATCGAGGCTGTTTTAGCAGGCAAAATTAAGCCCGGTGATGTAATGGTTATTCGCTATGAAGGCCCTAAAGGCGGCCCCGGCATGCGCGAGATGTTACAGCTAACCTCGGTGGTGCAAGGCGCTGGCCTAGGCGATAGTGTGGCACTTATTACCGATGGTCGTTTTTCGGGGGCAACCCGTGGCGCATCAATTGGTCATATTTCGCCCGAGGCGGCCGAAGGTGGCTTAATTGCACTGGTAGAGGACGGCGATATCATTGCTATTGATATCGAAGCCGGTAAATTGGAATTATTGGTGGACGAGGCAATTTTGGCCGAGCGTAAGGCCAAATGGCAAGCTCCGCCGCCCAAAATCAAACATGGTTATATGGCTAAATATGCTAAGCTGGTAACATCGGCTGCTAAAGGTGCCATAACCAATTATTAAGGAGGATAATATGCGTCATACCTTATCTGTTTTAGTCGAGAATCGCACCGGGGTATTATCGCGGGTGGCAGGTTTGTTTTCTCGTCGTGGTTTTAATATCGAAAGTTTATCGGTAAGCACTACCGAGCGCAAAGAAATTTCCAGGATGACCATCGTGGTAGACGGTGATCAGGTTACTATGGAGCAGGTAGTTAAGCAATTACATAAATTAATCAATGTAATCAGAATTAATGATATCAGCGGCGAAGAATTTGTAGATCGGGGCATGGCCTTATTTAAAGTGGTGCCCACTATGGAAAATAGATCTGAACTAATGCTGGTAGTGGATGTTTTCCGTGGTCATATTTTAGATTTTTCTAATGAATCGATGATAATCGAGGCCACCGGCAGCGAGAAAAAGATTCTTGCTTTTGAAGACGCCCTTAAGCCTTTTGGCATTACCGAAGTGGTAAGAACCGGCCAAATTGCGATGGTACGTGGTGGTAAAAATAAATGGAAAGGTGGGGTTTAAATGATAACCGGAGCACAGAGTTTAATTAAGGCCTTAGAAAAACATGGTGTAGATTTGGTGTTCGGCTATCCGGGCGGCACGATTTTGCCTGTATATGATCAGCTTTTCCATTCCGATATCAAGCATATTCTAACCCGTACCGAGCAGGGGGCAGCCCATGCTGCCAGCGCCTATTCTCGGATTAGCGGCAAAGTAGGGGTTTGCTTGGCCACATCGGGGCCGGGGGCTACCAATTTAGTAACCGGCATAGCTAATGCCTTTTTGGATTCGATTCCTTTAATTGCCATAACAGGCCAGGTATCCACCGCTTTAGTGGGCAGCGATGCCTTTCAGGAAGTAGATATTACCGGTGTTACCCAGCCAATTATTAAGCATAATTACCTGGTAACCGATGCCGAAGATATTGCGGCCATCGTGGACGAGGCTTTTTATATAGCATCCAGTGGCCGCCCCGGCCCGGTTTTAATCGATTTACCAACCAATATTGCCCAAACTTTATGTAGCGGCAAAGCGCCGGAGGAATTGGCTTTGCCAGGCTATAAGCCCACTGTTAAAGGCCATAAAAAGCAAATTAGCCAAGCCGGCCAAGCCTTATTGGCTGCCGAAAAACCTTTGCTTTATATTGGTGGCGGTGCAATATCGGCCAAAATTTTTGATGAGCTGATTGTTTTAGCCGAAAAGCTAAAAGCGCCGGTAGTTACCACTTTAATGGGCAAAGGCTCTTTCCCCGAAGATCATCCGCTATTTTTGGGCATGCCCGGTATTCATGGCCATCCGGCTGCTAATTTGGCCTTATGTGAGGCCGATTTGGTATTAGCAATCGGTGCGCGCTTTGACGAAAGGGTTACATCCAAGGCCGAGCATTTTGCCAAGGAGGCCAAGATTATCCATATTGATATCGATCCGGCCGAGATTAGCAAAAATGTGGCTTCGCATATCCCAATTGTAGGTGATAGCAAGCAAATCTTGCCCGATTTAATCGAAAAATTAGGCGCTAAAGAGCCGCTATCAAATTGGGGTAAACGCTTTGACGAATTAGTAGCGGCCAATCAAATTATGACAAAACTGGCCAAGCCCAAGCCTTTTAATGGCCGTTATATTATTGATTTAGTGAATAAATATACAAATAAAGATACTATTGTAACCGTAGATGTAGGCCAGCATCAGATGTGGACTGCCCAATATTATAAGGGTGGTTTAGGCGGCCGCTTTTTGGCCTCGGGCGGTTTAGGCTGCATGGGTTATGGTTTGCCTGCGGCCTTAGGTGCGCAATTAGCCGATGTAAATGCCCAGGTTATTGCCGTATGCGGCGATGGCGGCTTGCAAATGAGCATGAACGAGCTAGCCACAATAGCGGCTCATAATTTGCCTGTTAAATTATTATTGCTTAATAATAATGTTTTGGGCATGGTGCGGCAATTAGAGCATTTTAATTATAATTACCGTGAATATTATGCAATAGATTTGCCCGGCAACCCCGATTTTAGCTATATTGCCAAAGCCTATGGTATGGATTATTATCGCATTAATAAGGCTGCTAATGCCGAAGAAAAGCTGGCCGAGGCATTAAATAGTGATAAATCGGCATTTATCGAGGTTATTATTCCTACCCATGATTTTGTTTTGCCGATGGTTAAGGCCGGATGCCCTCTTGATAATATGATGTTTAAAGGTTAAATTTTTATTTTTTAAAGGATGGCGGTCGCAATAATTTGCGACCGCCACTTTTATTCTAAAAGTTTTTGGCTTTACCTTTTTACAAAAAGGTAAAGGTTTTAATCTTTTGACCTTAATCTTTTTTCTTTCAATTATTAAGTAGAAGGAAATGCAGGCAAGATAGGAGAATAAGGCGCTTTTAAAACTAATAATCGAATTGACAAAATTGAAAGAAGCTGCTATTTTTATTTGCTGCGCAAATAAAAATGAAGTGCTCTACGCAAGGCAAACCATCAAGTAAAAACTTTGCTTAAGAAAGCAAAGTTCAGGCCGTCAAAAAACTACGTTTTTTGCCAGCCTGAGCAATATTCTTTCCAGAACCGGGAAAGAATATTGGCTGCTTACGCTGCAATTCAACAACGCAAGGGGGGCAAGCCCCCCTTGCCATCCCCCTACGGGAAATGGAATTTTGGCTTTTTTGACAGTCTGAACTTTGCTTAAGAAAGCAAAGTTTTCTTGAGAAATACCCAAAAGGAAGCTGTCGCAAATATAAATATTTGCAACAGCTTCTTTTTGGCATCCATGATGATTGTCGGTTTTTTTGCTTGGAATTGCAGGCTGTTTTGGCTTTGCCAAAAGGCGCCGGTTTTAAGCCAACTGCTTTTTTGCTGCTTTTATCCGTCAATTTGGATTTGCTTGCTTAGTTTTTTTGGTTGGCTTAAAACCTTTTTTAAGACCTTGGGGGCGCTGCCCCCAATACCCTCGCAATTTTTTGGTAAAAAATTGATTAAAACTTTTTTATTTTTTAGTCGAGTATTCTTTTTTTCCTCAAAAGAAAGAATAGTCTTTTAATCTTTTAACTTGAAATTATGATACAAAAGTGGTATTATATAAGGTGGAATGATATATTAAAATTTTTGCATAAGGAGTGAATGGAATGACTTGTTGTTCTGGCGATAAAACTTGGGTTTTGGCCGATCCTAGTATGGATATCGCTCTTTTGGACCCGGTTTTGGCCGAATATGCCGCTAAGCCCGGTAGCTTGATTACGGTTTTACAAAAAGCTCAGGATTTGTATGGTTATTTGGCCATCGATTTAATGGCCTATATTGCCTATAAAATGGGCATCAAACCGGCTAAGGTGCTGGGGGTTGCTACCTTTTATACTCAGTTTAGAACCAAGCCGGTTGGCAAAAATTTAATTTTACTATGTAAGGGCACCGCCTGCCATGTAAATGGGGCGGCCGCCATCGAAGTTGCAATTAAAGAAGAATTGGCCGTAGCAGAAGGCGAAATTACCGCCGATGGCCTGTTTACCTACAATAATGTGGCCTGTCTGGGCTGCTGTAGCCTGTCGCCGGTAATGATGATTGGCGATGATACCTTCGGTAATTTAACACCGGCCACTACTAAAGAAATTTTGGCCAATATTAGGAAGGAGGCTATGGCTAATGGCGAATAAAATTGTAATCGGTAAAGGTAGTTGCGGTATTGCTGCCGGTGCGGAAAAAATATCGGCTCAACTTGCCGCCAATTTGCAGGAATTGGGCCTTGATATCCCAATTAGCGCCAGCGGCTGTATCGGCATGTGCTATCTGGAACCAATTGTGGATATTGTAGACCAAGATGCCAACTTAATCAAACGCTTTGTTAAAGTAGATCAAAAAGGCGTGCAGGCCATTGCTCAAGAATTAGCCGGCAAAGAGCAGGCCGATAGCTACTTAATCAGTGCCGAAGATGCCCAAAATTTGGCTAATCAAAAAAGAATTGCCCTGGCCAATTGCGGCATCATTAATCCCGAGGATATCGAACAATATTTAGCCAAAGGCGGCTATCAGGCCTTGGCTATGCTTAAAGATTTAAGCCCGGAACAGATAATCGAAATTATCAAAGTTTCCGGCCTGGCCGGACGTGGTGGAGCCGGCTTTCCTACCTGGTTTAAATGGCAGGCCGCCCGTAATTCGCAAGGCACTGAAAAATATGTTATCTGTAATGCCGATGAAGGCGATCCCGGTGCTTTTATGGATCGGGCAATTTTAGAAGGCGATCCCCATGCCCTAATCGAAGGCATGCTGATTGCTGCCTTTGCCATTGGAGCCGAGCAGGGCGTGGTTTATGTACGTGCCGAATATCCGCTGGCGATTACCCGTTTAGAAATTGCCATCGAGCAGGCCATGGCTAAGGGTTATTTAGGCGATAATATTTTGCAAATGGGCAAAAAATTCCATTTAAGAATTAAAGCCGGTGCCGGCGCTTTTGTTTGCGGTGAGGAAACCGCCTTAATCGCCTCTTTAGAGGGCGAACGGGGTATGCCACGCTTAAAGCCGCCTTTTCCTGCTCAAAAGGGTTTTTGGCAAAAGCCCAGTAATATCAATAATGTAGAAACCTATGCCAATGTGCCTTGGATTATCCGCAATGGTGGCGAGGCCTTTGCTGCTATGGGTACCGAAAACTCCAAAGGCACTAAAGTTTTTGCCTTAACCGGCAAAATCAATAAAGGCGGCCTGGTCGAAATCCCGATGGGTAGCACCATTAAGGAGGTTGTTTTTGGCGTAGGTGGCGGCATTCGTGATGATAAGCAGTTTAAGGCCGTGCAAATGGGTGGTCCTTCCGGGGGATGCATTCCTTTGCCTTTAATCGATACGATGATTGATTATAAAACCCTAGCCGCAACCGGCGCAATTATGGGTTCGGGCGGCATGGTGGTTATGGATGAAACTACCTGCATGGTTGATATGGCTCGCTTCTTCTTAGATTTTACCTGCAAGGAAAGTTGCGGTAAATGCGTGCATTGCCGAATCGGTACTCGCCGTATGCTCGAGATTTTAGAGCGCATTTGCGATGGCAAAGGCCAAGATGGCGATATTGAATTATTAGAAGATTTGGGTAGGCAAATTATTGCCGGCTCTTTATGCGGCTTAGGACAAACAGCGCCTAATCCTGTTTTAACCACAATTCGCTATTTCCGCAATGAATACGAAGATCATATTTATAATCATAAATGTACTGCTCATCAATGCCCGTCTTTAATCAGCTATAATATCGATGCTGAAACCTGCACCGGCTGCACTTTATGCGCTAAAAAATGCCCGGTAGCTGCCATTAACGGCGAGCGCAAACAGGTGCATATTATCGATCAGAACATTTGCACTAAATGCGGTCAATGTGCTCAGGTTTGCCGTTTTAAGGCTGTAATAGTTGATTAGGGGAGGGGTTAATATGTCTAAAATCAGATTAAATATAGATGGAATTGAATGTTTGGGCTTTAACGGCGAAACTATTTTGGAAATTGCCGCTCGTAATGGCCTGGAAATACCGACGCTTTGCCATGATCAAAGGGTGGCCACCTATGGCGCTTGTGGCATTTGTGTAGTAGAGCGCGAAAATAGCCCTAAATTGCTGCGTGCCTGCTCCACCATGGCCGAAGATGGCATGATTTTGTTTACCGATACTCCGCTGGTAAATAAAACCAGGCAAACAGTATTGGAATTATTGCTTTCCGATCATGATGGAGATTGCCGTCCGCCTTGCGTTTTGGCTTGCCCTGCCCAAACCGATTGTCAGGGCTATGTGGGCTTAATCGCCAATGGCCAATATGATGAAGCCTTAAAGATGATTATGCAAAAAATACCTTTGCCCGGCTCAATCGGCCGAGTTTGCCCCCATCCTTGCGAAACGGCCTGCCGCCGCAAAATGGTGGAAGAGCCGATTGGCATTGCCGCTTTAAAGCGCTTTGTGGCCGATTTTGCTGAAGGAGATTATCCTTTGCCCCAGGTGCAGCCTGCTAGCGGCAAAAAGGTGGCCATTATCGGCGGTGGGCCGGGTGGTTTAACCGCTGCTTACTTTTTACGGCAAAAAGGCCATGGCATTGATATTTATGATGCCATGCCTCATATGGGCGGCATGTTGCGTTATGGCATCCCGGAATATCGTTTGCCTAAGGATTATTTACAACAGGAAATTGATATTATCGCCGCTTTGGGCGTAAAAATGATCAATAATGTAAAAATCGGTCGTGATTTAACTTTAAACTGGTTGCGCAATAATTATGATGCGGTAATAGTAGCCGTTGGTGCCTGGACATCAAGCGGCCTGCGTTGCCCCGGCGAGGAATTGGCAGGGGTTTTCGGCGGCATCGACTTTTTGCGTGATGTTGCCTTGCTTAAACCGGTAAATATCGGCCATAAGGTGGCAATTGTTGGTGGCGGTAATACGGCCATGGATGCCTGCCGCACGGCGATTCGCTTAGGTGTTAAAGAAGTTTATAATGTCTATCGCCGCACCCGTGACGAAATGCCGGCCGAGGAAATCGAGATTAAAGAGGCCGAGGAAGAGGGCGTAATTTTCCGTTATTTAACCAATCCGATCGAGGTGGTTGATGATGGTAATGGCAAGGTTAAAGGCTTGCGTTTGCAAATTATGGAATTAGGCGAGCCGGATGCTTCCGGCCGACGTGCTCCGATTGCGGTTGAAGGTAAAGAAGAATTTTTAGAAGTAGATAATGTAATTGCTGCTATCGGTCAAAAGCTGGATGCCTGCGGTTTAGAGGATATCGAGCAAACCAAATGGCGCACCATTATTGCCGATAGCCAGAGCTTCCTTACCAATTTAGAGGGCGTATTTGCCATCGGTGATGCCACTAATGATGGGGCGAGCATTGCTATCGATGCCATTGCCGAAGGCCAAAAGGTAAGCAAAATTATCGATCGCTATTTGGCCGGCTTTAATTTAGAATATATCAGTAATAGCAGCCAAGATCCTTATCTGGTCAAAAGAGATCCAAAGCCCGAGGAATTTGCCAAATATGCTAAAGAAGCTAAGCCTAATATGAGCCATGAAACTCCGGCCATTAGACGTAATAATTTCCAGGAATTGGCCTTTGGTTTAAGCGAAGAGCAGGCCTTAAAGGATGCTAATCGCTGCTTAGAATGTGGCTGTATGGACTATTTTGAATGTAAATTAATCGATTATGCCAATCAATATGCGGTTGCGCCAGCTAAATATGAGGGCTTGAACCATCAGCGCAAGCAGGAAGATAATCATCCCTTTATCGAGCGCAATTCCGATAAATGTATTTTATGCGGCCTATGTGTACGTATTTGTGATGAAGTGGTTGGCAAGGCAGCCTTAGGCCTGGTAGATCGTGGTTTTGATACTATTGTTAAGCCGGCTTTGGATTTACCTTTAAAAGAAAGTGGCTGTATTAGTTGCGGCCAATGTATTAATGTATGCCCTACCGGCGCCTTAACCGAAAAAACTGTATTGGCCAAGCCGATACCTTTAGATGAGGCAGGCACTTTAAGCACCTGTGCTTTTTGTTCGGTGGGTTGTAGGGTTAATTTAAAGCATAAGGGCAATGAGATTGTCCGTGCTCTGCCTTTTGCCGAGGAAGAAGATAAGGCCTTACTTTGTGTAAAGGGGCGTTTTGGCTTTAATCAATTAAAGCAGCAGCCACGTCTTATCGAGCCTTTAATTCGTAATGCTCATGATGAATTATTAGCTATAAGCTATCAAGAAGCTTTTGTGGAGATTGCCAAGCGTTTGCAATCGCTACAAATTATTCATGGGTCGGAGAGCATTGGCGTTGCGGTATCGGATCGCTTGAGCAGCGAGGAGATGTATTTGATCAAGGAATTGGCCAAAAACACCCTTCATACCGACAATGTATTTTCCTTCAATCGCCCTTTAAGTGGGGTAAAGGCAGTATTGGGCTTAGATTGCTCTACCACCGATTTTGAGCAATTGGAGCATACCGATTTGGTTTTGGCGGTAGAAACCGATATTGATAAGCCGCATGCGGTAGCCGGGATGGCTTTACGCAAGGCAGCTCAAAACGGGGCCAAGATTATTGCTTTAAGCGCAGCAAAAACGGCCATTGACGAGATTGCAGCCCAAAAAATTGATCCGGGAACGGATTTGCAATTCTTAAGAATGGTATTAAAGGCGGCTTTAAGCCTTAATCCGCAGGCCGAGGAGCTACCCGGCTATACGGTATTAAGCCAATCTTTAGCCGATATCGAAATTAGCGAGCAGGCTATGGCCTTGGCCACACAATTAATCGAGGCTAAAAAGGCAATAATTATTTTTGAAGAGCATAAGCTATCCTTTATGGCTGCCAAATTATTGGCCGACTTAGCTGTAGTAACCAATCATGCCTTTAGCCCACGCAGTGGTATTATCCGCTTAAAAGCCAATGCCAATGGTCGAGGATTAGCGGCGATGGCGATTAAGCCTGTTGCCGAGATTGATGTGGATAAGTTAAAGGGCTTGATGATTTTTGGCGAAGATGTGCCCGATTTGCCAAAACTGGAATTCTTGGCAGTGCAAGAAATTCAGATGACTAAAACAGCAGCTAAAGCCGATATTATTTTGCCGGCAGCCAGTTTTGCCGAAACGGATGGTTTATATGTGAGCACGGTTGATATGGTAAATCCGATTAATGCGGCAATGCCTAGCCCCACCGGTTTAAGCAATACCGAGCAATTGATGGCATTTGCGGCAACGGCAGGGCAGGGGATGACCTATCGGCATGATGAGGATATCCGCCAGGCTTTAAGCCGTGAAGGATATGCCGAGATGGGTCAATTAAGATTGCAAGCGATTGACAATGCGGCTTTGGTGGAAGTTAAACCAAACACTAATGCCTTATATAATGATTTTGTAGCATATTTACAAAAAGAAGGCTTATAGAAAAAACGGGGCTGTAGCAAATATTGCAACAGCCCCGAAAGTTTTTTTTGATTCTTTTTTTTTCAAAAAAAAGAATGGCTTTAATCTTTTGACCTTACTCTCTTTCAATTATTAAATGCAAGCTAACAAAACTTAGCAGCGAAGAGCTAAGTACCAAGCAAATTGTAAAATAGAATTGATAAAAATTGAAAGAGAGCTGCTATTTTTATTTGCGAAGCAAATAAAAATAAAGTGCTCTTCTTTGCTGCATCATAACCATTTTGGCTTCGCTAAAAGGCGTCGGTTTTAAGCCTCTTTTTCCCCTCTGCTAGCTAGCTTATTAGTTAAGCCGCAATTATTAGGGGCTCGCGGCTTAAAAGCTTTAAGGCCTTAGGGGCTCTGCCCCCTGAGCTAGTGCCAAAATCTTTGATTTTGACTACTAGCTACATGCATTAGCTGTGGTTTAGCTTTAGCTAAACCACAGCTAGGCCAAACCCCTGCAATTTTTTAAAAAATTGAGTGAAATTTTTAGAAAAGCCACTGTTTTCGTATAGAAAACAGTGGCTTTTTTATCTTTACTCAAATACTGTTTGGTCTTCTACTTCAATCTGTAAGGCTTCTAAGGCTTTGTTTACCAGGCGCTTACGGATTTTATAGCTTTCTTCTTCGCCCAAGGTTGGGTCACCTAATGGATACGGAATACCAATTGCCGGAACAATACGGTTAGCACCAATTGTTAAGGAAATCGGTACTACTGTGCAAACATGTACTACCGGGATACCAACTCTGTCAATCTCTTTTACCATCGTTGCACCGCAACGTGTGCAGGTGCCTCAGGTAGAGGTTAAGATTACGGCATCAATTTTATCTTCTAATAATTTTTTCGAAAAACTTTCGCCAAAACCTTTAGCATTGCCTACCGAAGTACCTGTACCGGTTGTAGTTACAAAATAATTGGCCAATTCGCCAATTTCGCCGGCTTTTTCCAATTCGCGTAAGGCATCTAAAGGCACAACTAAATTAGGATTCTTTAAGGCAAAAGCACGGTCATAGCCGCCATGAATGGTCATAAAATCATCGGCGCTTAAGCTGTCCATGCCGGTGATATCATAAATACCATACTTGGTTGCACTGGAAGACTCAACTCGATCGGGATTGCCTTGGGGCACAATACCACCCGAGGTTACAATGGCAATCTTAGCCTTTTTGATATCCTTAATAGCTGCACTGGGTGTAACTCTATCAAAAACAGGCATCGGATATTCGGTGGTAAACTCCTCTTTTGCCATCTTCTTAATTAGCATGTCTATGGCTCTGGACGAACCGCGCTTCTCGGCAAAATAGTTTACACGAATGCCTCTTTCGATATAACCTTCGATAGCAGGGGAGAGCACTTCTTCGCCGGTTGCCATTTTCTTGGCTAACGATGCAATTTTAGGCATGGCATTTTTCATGTCGGCGGCCGAATTGCCGGTTAAGATGATATGAACATCCTTTTTAAACATATCGGCGCCGGGGTTTTCATTGTACATGCCGGTTACTACCGGGATGTTTAATTGCTCTTCTACAGCCTTAGCTATGCTGCCGCAAGCCACACCATAACGGCCGGCATTAAAGGCAGGGCCTGCTACAAATACTTGAGGCTCATATTTTTTAATCATCTCGATTAAAGTGGCGGTAGCGCTTTCTAGGTTTTCGCCAAAATAATTGTCGCCGCAAATAGCGGTTGCTACTACTTCATAGGCTTCGCCTAATGCAGTTTGTAAGGCCATGCCGGGGCCGACAACCCCTTCTCTAATCTCCGGCGGAATATCTGCTTTTTCTTCGCCGCCAATACCGGCAAAGAAATTGTTTATATAGTGAACTACTTTGATCTTAGCCATTATAAATTATTTCCTCCTCTAATTAATATTAATAGCCACGAGCGGCCAATTTATTATAGCCATTGGCAATTGTAGATGCAATAATGATTTGTAATTCGGCTTCGATGCTGCCATCGGGCTTTAAGCTGCCTTCATAACCACCAATCATCATTTCTACAAATTCCAAGGTGCCGATTGTACGCTCCATCGGCGGGAAATCGATAATAATATTGCCCTGACCGCAAGAAACCAAAGCATCGGCTTCCGGTACGGCATCGGCCAAAGATTGCGATTTGCCATCACGGCCGGGGAATTCATCGGTAATCAATACCACATCAATACCCTTTTGCGAAACCTTTTTGCAGTTCATCATTAAGTCGGTATCGGGATTACCATAACCTTCTTCGGTAATCAAAATACCATCTAAGCCCATAAATTCGGCCAATTTGGCTACCATATCGGAGGAACGAATTTTATCGGCCAAGAATACGTTTTCATTGGTTAAGATAACGCCAACAAAGTTGATATCCTTACCATGACGCTCGTATAAATCGGTAATTACCGGATTATTTTGATGATGGAATGTGGTTACTTTATCGCAAGGGGCAACACAGTTACCGCTGATAATAGCACCATCCATAATCTCGGTAGGATACATAATGGTGGGCACAAATTCTTTGGCATCTACGCCATAATAATAGGTATCATGCAATAAGCCTTGCGATTGAAGCATATGCACATAACCTACTTTAGGAAGATTGGGATATTGAGCAATTTGCTCAAGTAAAGGTTTGGTTTCATAGGTGATAATCTCGTCCGGCTCTACATTGCGGCCGGCTTCGCCTACATAAGCACCGATTTTTAGGCCTGCTTCACGGCCTGCGGCTTCATAATCATGGGTTTCTAAGCCTTCTTTAGGCTCGATTACCACAACTACATTATAAGTGCCCGAAAAAGGAGTATATTTGGCAGCAGGGCCGCTCATATCGATAATACCTTCTTGGAAACCAACAATTTTACCGCAAGTAATAACGGTAGAACCAACCAAAGCATGGGTACGGCCACTGCCTACCTCATTAACTTTAGCATGGGTGCCGGGGAACATAGCACCACTGCCGCTTACTTTTACACGGGGCTCGATTACATCTTTTACAGGGGCAATTCTTGTGGATTCGCCGGGCTTGGCCAATTCTACGGTAGCCGCAATAAGCCTGTCATCCTCAAGAACTAATTTTTCAATCTCTTCCTTGTTGACATAAAGTACACCTTTGTCAACTTTTGTTTCACTTCCAAACTGTACATCTTTGATCATTATTTTACCCAGTTCAAGTTTCAAAGCGAATGCCTCCTCTTTTTCTTAATTTATTTCTACCCGGATTAATCTTTGTATTTAGGCAAATTATCGATATAACCGCTAATAAAAGATAAATCCACGGTACGAAAATCTTTTTTGATTTTTTCCGACCACTTCATCGCCGCTTTGCCCGCCAAAAATTTTTGGGCGGCAGCTATGCTGTTTTCGATTAACATAATGCTTTCGGTTAATTCTTCTTTGGTAGGCGGTAAGCTTTCTAAAATAATCGAACGATACGGCGTTTGATTAGGCTTAACGCTACCGGCCATCGGATGACTTAATAATTTATGACCCAAATGAATATAATCACGAGCTTTTTCCAATACATCAACATAGCTGCCATCTACAAATAAAGCTTCTATTTTAGGGCTGCAATATTGATAAGCATCTTGATTATTGGTGATTAAATAAGGCTTAGTTTTCACTTGTTTACTCCTAAATTAAGCATATATAATACGCTAATATTCTATCATGGGGCTAAATAAAAAGTCAATAATTTTTTTGCAAAAAAATTAATAAAGTTTAATGCTTAACAAACTTTAAAACGGGGCTGCAACTATTAAGTTACAGCCCCATATTTAATTAAATAACACCGGTGATAAACATAATAATTAAGGCGACAGGGATAATGCCTATTACAAAAGGTTTCCACCAACTAAATACTTTAGCGATGCCGGTAGCACCATTATTGGCATATTCTTGGAATTTTTCGAATTTCCAGATATAGGCAGTATAAAGAACAATCATAATTGCGCCTAAAGGCATCATGATATTGCCGGAGAGGAAATCGTAAAAATCGAAGAAATTACGGCCTAGGATGCTAACTTCTGCCCAAGGGCCTTGAGCCAAAACGGCAGGGATAGCTACAATAAAGATTGCTGCTAAACCAATAGCAACAGCTTTAGCACGGCTGGTTTTGCCTAATTCTTTAATAGCCATGGCAATCGGCTCGAAATAGCCTAAGGCCGAGCTCATAGCGGCAAAGAATAAAAGCAAGAAGAATAAAGAAGCAAATAAGCGGCCGGCCGGCAAATTAGCAAAAATATTACTCATGGTTACAAAAACCAAGTTATAGCCGGAATCCGGAGATAAGCCTAAAGAGAATACGGCCGGGAAAATCATCAAACCGGCTAATAAAGCGCAAAAAGTATCAAAGGCTACAACTGTAGCAGTATCGGAGGGGATATTGCTTTTTTCGGCCAAATAAGAACCGTAAATAAAAGCACCACCGCTGGATACACCAATCGAAAAGAAAGCCTGACCTGTTGCGGTTAAAAAGATATCTGGCGTAATTTTAGAAAAATCAGGTGCTAAGTACCAGGTTAAACCTTCTACAGCGCCCGGTAAAGTTAAAGAACGAATAGCTAAAACAATAAGTAAGATAAATAATGTAGGCATCATAAACTTACAAGCTGTTTCTACCCCTTTTTCTAAGCCGCGCGAAGAAATAACACCAATTAATACACAGCAAATGAATAATAAGATAGCAAGTAAGCCGGTATTGCCCATTAGGCCGTCAAACATACCGGTATATTGCTCGGGCGTTATCCCCGGCGTGGTTAAAGCACCGGTTACGGCCTGGAAAAAATAATTTAAAATCCAGCCCATAATTTGGATATAATAAGTTAAGATGAAAAATGCTGCTAAAATACCAATCCAACCAATACTTACCCAAGGACTACCCTTTTTAGTTAAAGAACGCATACCGGAAATAGAATTCATCCGGGTTTTGCGGCCTAAACTAACCTCCATGGCAAAAAGCGGCAAACCAATTACAATAACAATTGCTAAATAAATAAGTACAAATGCGCCGCCGCCATTGGTTCCGACCAGATAGGGGAAACGCCAAATATTCCCTAAACCGATCGAGAAGCCTGCCATGGCCATAATGAAACCAAATCTGCTTCCCCAATTTTCTCTTGAACCTGTTGACATAATAAACCTCCTTAAATAAAATATATTATTTGAATAGGCAAAGCCCAGTCAAAACATAGATAAGAAAGATAAATCACAGTGAGTTAATTAGACATAATCAAACATTTGACTAAATACGCTTATAGTATAACTAAGACTGTACTAAAAGTCAAGTAAATATTAAAAAAAAATGTAGTATTTTTTAAATATTTTTTTGTATAAATAATACTTGCATATTATATGATAATCATTTATAATAGTATGGCATTAATAAAAAATTAGGAGGAAGAATATGACTAAGAAAAATTTATTTAAGTTGTTGTTACTTGGCATGATTATTATCCTTAGCTTTAGTCTAGCCGCTTGCGGTGGCGAAGAAGAGCCGGAAGCCCCGGTGGTTGAGGAGCCGGTTGTTGAAGAACCTGTTGTTGAAGAACCCGTTGTAGAGGAAGAGCCAGTTGTTGAAGAGCCTGCTGTACTTGGCGGCGAAATTAATGGTTATTGGTATGATTCTGCCGACCCTTACTTTATTTTAGAAATTCGCGATAATAAAGCCGTTGGTGCTTATGATTATTACGAGGGCGATATTATGGCCGCTTATGATTTAAATTGGGATGCGGCTACTAATACCGGTACATTTGGTATTGGCGAGTTGTTCATGGATCTTACCTTAGCTGATGGCGTTTTAGTTGCGGTAAATTATGATAACTCTTCTCAAGATTTAATTCCGATGGATGAAGCTACTGCTTTAAGCATTATTGGCCAGCCTGCCGATCTTCAAGAGCACATTAATATTTATTCTGACTACTACTATAGTTACTATGATGATTATTATTATGG
>CAYJBP010000026.1:0-25470 GCA_964368605.1 uncultured Peptococcaceae bacterium
AACTCATAGCATGTTCCGTGCACTGTCGTTTTTAGCTTCATGTTTACCTCTCCAATCATTCATTTTGTTGACAATATGTATTTAAACAATTCATTACCTACAAAAAAAACGCTCACTAAGTGTAAACTGCATTAGCAAAGCCAAGCAGTTTATAACACTTAATAAGCGTCATCGCTACTATCCGCTGCGTCTACGCAGCGCCGTCTTGCGACGGGATGATGTGTTATTTATTTAATTGTAAGTTTAACTTGGATTTTGTACAAGCCTTTCCCTTTAAGCTAAACTCAAAAGAAACAGAAGTTCCCCGGTAATCGGATACAACTTCAAGCAAGCCTTGTAATTTTTCCTCTACATAGGCGTTAACAATAGCAGCTCCGAGACTACCTTCTTTGACAGCCCCAACCTGATAGCCAACCCCATTATCAGTAACTTTTACGCGGCAGATATCCCCTACGGCAGAAACATCTACTACAATTTCGCCAGAGCTTCGCTCTACAAACGCATGTTTTACTGCGTTCTGTATTAACTCGGCTACGATTAAGGATACCACAACAGAACGTTCACTGTCAAGAGAAATATTATCGCCCTTAACAAAAAACTTTATCTTTTGGGCAGTCCCGGCATAACAGCTTGCGGTATTAGCACAAATTTTTTGAATCATTTCTTTAATGAGCGCTTCGTCGCCTCTTTTTTTAGATAGTATTTCGTAGGTAGAAGCAATGCTTAAAATGCGATTAATACTTTCGCTAAGGCATAGCTTAGGGTCGATATTATCGCTACTATTCATTTGCAAGCGCAAAAGCGAGGCTACGGTTTGTAAATTATTTTTTATGCGATGATGAATTTCCTGGTAGGTAACCAGATAATCCTTGGTATTTATACCATTACGATAGCGTGATGTACAATCCCTTATACATAATAATACTTTGCCATCCGGGCAATCTTCGATAATAAGGTAGGTGCTATAATAACGCCCGTCAACACAAATTTCGGTTTCGCCGCATTTATAGGGGCAACCGGCCGGCAAACCCGTGCGCATTTCTGTCATTACCAGGTAATCGGCTAAATTTTGGGTGGCAAAACTTAGGCTATCATAATTCAAATCGGATATATCAACATGGCCCAGTTTTTTATAAATTTTCTCGGCCGAAGCATTATAATATTCTAAATAGCCATTACGATTAAAGACCAGCATGCCTTCTTTAGTCCAAGCTAAGTCCTCATCATTATGTGCAAAGGCATCCACCTGAAACAATAAATTAGCCACTGCTTCGGTGGTTTCGGTGGGCCATTGACGGCTATTTTGATTGTATTTTTCGCGCAAGATACCACGCCCACTGGAAATTACCGCAACCGGTTTATCATCTGCTAAGATAGGCACGCATGTTTGATGCGATAAAATGGTATTACCGGTTTGCTTATCAATACTTACAGCAACCGCACTGCTAATCCGCTCGCCCATATAGTATGATTGAAAAATTGCCGGCTCATTTTTGCGCAAAATACGCTCGCCGATATAGCTATGGGTAAATACGGTATTACTGCGCAAATGTTCGGCAATTACTATCGCTTCATCAGCTTCTGCCTCGATAATATCGATAAACATATCGGCATCAAATGTGGCCGCCATATAAGGCAATACCTTGGCTACTTCTAGTATAGATTCAATTTCTTTATCAGTTAATTTAGCATGAGTACGGCACATCTTAGTAATTAATTCGGGATTATAATGGTAATTAAACTGCTTAGTCATGATACATCCTCTATCGCTGCTAGAATAATCGTGCTAAGCTCCTCCATAGTGCAGTTTTTTTGCATGCTAATGGAGCGCAGCTTTTCATAGGCCTCTTTTTCCGAAAGCTGTTCACGATGCATAATCGCCCCCTTGGCACGCTCTACAACTTTGCGCGATTCTAATTTTTTAGTGGTTTGTTGCAACTGCTTTTCAATATATTCTCTTTCTTCGGCTTTGGCCAAAGCAATTTTAATAGCAGGGATTAACATTCTGGCATCAATGGGCTTAATCATATAGCCATCTACGCCTGCTTTGCTGGCTCGTTCTAAAATTATTTCCTCGGTATAGGCAGTTACCAGCAATACGGCACGACAAAGCTGGTCGCGCTTAATAATTTTTGCCGCACTAATTCCATCAATAATAGGCAAATTAATATCTAAAATTGCCACATCAGGCCGATGTTTTTTGCATAAATTAATGGCATCAATGCCGTCGCCACCCTCCCCTACTACTTCAATGCCTTCTTGTTTAAGTAAGGCCAGCATATCCATCCTGGTTAAAGGCTCATCTTCTACAACAATTACGGTCATACATTCGTCACCTCTTTCTTCAGCAATATGCTAGTTATCTTTACATTATTTTAACACATTTTTATGGATTTGCAAAGTATCTTTTTTACAAATCTATATTTTAGGCTATTTATTTGGCCAAAAAGCATAATTATTCCTTGACAGGCTTAGGCTGATTGTGCTAGTATAGTTTATAGCTTAATTTATATATTATTGGCTAAAAGTAGGTTTGCTTATTATGCTTCTGATGTAGGGGGCATAATTTAAGTTTGCTATGCCTATAATATATTGCAAAAATAATTTAATATTGCACACCAAATATACTATTTGACGCTGCGCAGTTGCAGTGTAACGAAGCATCGACGCTTATGAGTGCAACAGATTTCTGCGAATTTATTCGCCGGGGTTTGTACTCATTTGCGTCTTTTTTGTTTTTATTTAGCCAGTAATGTGGAGGTTATACCATGACAGAGGAAATTTTAAGTATAGGAATCGATATTGGTACATCTACAACCCAAATGGTTTTTTCTAAAATAGTCATTAAAAATATGGCATCGGCATTTAATATTGCCCGTATCGAAATTGTTAGCAAAACCATTATCTATCGCAGCGCTATTTATTTTACGCCATTAATCGGCGATTCGCGCATTGATATGCAAGAGGCCTTAAAAATTGTCGATCAAGAATTTGCCGCAGCCGGCATTGATAAAAAGGATGTTCGAATCGGCGCAGTTATTATTACCGGCGAAACAGCTCGCCGTGATAATGCCAATGAAGTGCTTCATGCTTTAAGCGGCTATGCCGGCGACTTTGTTGTAGCAACGGCCGGTGTGGATCTTGAAAGTATATTATCCGGAAAAGGTGCCGGTGCGGATACCTATTCTAAGGAAAATAATACCACTGTAGCCAATATCGATATCGGTGGCGGCACATCCAATATTGCGATCTATCATCAAGGCGACACCTTAGCGGCCAGCTGCATGGATATTGGCGGACGCCTAATCAAGATTGATAAAGAGCGCAAGATTTATTATATCAGCAAAAAAATCCATACCATTATCGAGCAAGAAAATCTAAATATCAAATTGGGCGAGTACGTAGACGAAGCTGCCATCCGTAAATTATGCAGCATTATGGCCGATACCCTTGCCGAATTGCTTAAACTTAAAGCCAAGGGCAAGTATTATGATTTATTTATAACGGCCAAAGATTTACCGGAACATAGGCCTATTTCATGTATTTCTTTTTCCGGCGGTGTGGCTGATGTATATTATCATCAACAGCAGGAAACTGATTTATATAAATATGGCGATATTGGCATTATTTTGGCGCAGGAAATGCATAAATCCCAGCATTTACAAAAAGCCAATATCATCGTAGCACAAGAAACTATTCGTGCCACCGTTGTTGGCGCCGGCGCTCATACCGCCGATATTAGCGGCAGCACCATCGAATATGATGGCAGCCTTTTACCGCTTAAAAATATACCGGTTGTTAAAGTTCCTTATTATCCGCAAATGAGCGAGCAGGAATTTTCGGCCGAGATTCGCAAACGGATGGAATGGTTTAGGGTAAATGAAGAATTCCAGAATGTGGCCATTGCCTTCGACGGGATTAACAGCCCTTCGTTTAGACAAGTAGAACAATGCGCAAATGCCATTGTTAGCGCCTTAGACGGCATTATCGACAATGATCATCCTTTAATTATTCTTGTCGAAGCGGATATGGCCAAGGCGCTTGGTTTTTCGATTCGCAGTATTTTTAAAGACAAACAACCCGTAATCTGCATCGACAGTGTTCATACTTCGGATGGCGATTATATAGATATTGGTAAACCTGTTGCCAACGGCGTGGTATTACCTGTAGTAATAAAAACTCTTATTTTTCAGTAATTATCATCGCAGAAAATCATAATCGGAATATAAAAGGAGTGTATTATTTATGAATTTCGTACTGGACAAGGATTTACAAAGTATTCAAGAAGTACGTAACTTAATTGCGCAGGCTAAAAAAGCCCAAAAGCAACTTGCCACCTTTTCGCAGGAGCAAATCAATACTATTTGCGCAGCCATGGCCGAGGCAGGCATGCAGCATGCTGCCCGCTTAGGCATTATGGCTCAAGAAGAAACCGGTTTCGGCCGTGCTGAAGATAAAAAAGTTAAAAATGAATTAGGCTCTATGGGCGTATGGAATGCAATTAAAGATATGAAAACCGTCGGTATTGTTAATGAGGATAAGCAACTGCAAATAATCGAAGTTGCCGTACCGATGGGTGTTATCGCCGGGCTTGTGCCTTCTACTAATCCTACATCAACCGTTTTCTTCAAATCGATTATTTCATTAAAAAGCGGTAATAGCATTATTTTTTCGCCCCATCCCAGTGCTAAGCAATGCATTAAAGAAGCCGCAAGGATTATGCAAGATGCAGCCGCCGCAGCAGGCTGCCCGGCCGGTGCTATTTCCGTAATGGAAACTTTAACAATTTCGGCCACCAATGAGCTAATGAAGCATAAAGATACAGCCCTTATCCTGGCCACAGGCGGCGAAGCAATGGTTCATGCAGCCTATTCTTCCGGCCGCCCGGCTATTGGTGTTGGCCCCGGTAATGGCCCTGCCTATATCGAGCGTACTGCCGATGTAGATTTGGCGGTTAAGCGCATTCTTGATTCTAAAACCTTTGATAATGGCACCATTTGTGCCTCCGAGCAAAGTGTTATTGTTGAGGAATGCAATAAAGAAGCCGTTATCGCCTCATTTAAAAAGCGTAATGCTTATTTCCTCAATCCGGAAGAAAAGCAAGCCTTAGCAGCCATACTTATGCGTGCAAACGGCACGATGAATCCGGCCATTGTTGGTAAAAGTGCCCAAACAGTAGCCTCTTTAGCAGGTATTACTGTACCTGCTAATACCTCGGTACTTATCGGCTTCGAAACCGAAATTGGCCCTAAAGTACCCTTTTCTAAAGAAAAGCTCTGCCCGGTGCTTGCCTTCTATACAGCCCAAGATTGGGAAAGCGCTTGCGATCTTTCGATTCGCATTTTACTGGCCGAAGGCGCAGGCCATACCCTTATTATTCATACCCAAGATCAAGCAGTTATCCGCGAATTTGCCTTGCAAAAGCCGGTATCTCGCTTGCTTGTTAATACCCCCGGTGCTTTAGGTGGGGTTGGTGCTACAACCAATCTATTGCCTTCATTAACCTTAGGCTGCGGCGCTATTGGCGGCTCTTCCTCTTCGGATAATGTAGGGCCGATGCATCTTATTAATATTCGCAGAACAGCTTGCGGTGTACGTGAATATGAGGATATTATAGGCACTAATAGCAGCGCAAACACCCCTGCCCCTAAAACCAATATTGACGAAAATGCCATAGTAGAAGCCATTTTTGAGCGCCTGATGGCAAAACTATAAATCATATAGGGAGTAAATACCATGTACATTGATGATGCCCTAATAGACAAACTTACCCAGCTGGTATCGCAAACGCTACTAAAGCCGGAAATTATGCTCGAAGCATCGGGCCGCCATTGCCATCTAACAAGAGAGGCAATTGATGCCTTATTTGGTGAGGGATATCAACTTACAAAAGTTTCCGAGCTTTCGCAACCGGGGCAATATGCCTGCAAAGAACGGGTACGCATAATTGGCCCTAAAGGCGATTTATGCAATGTTATTGTGCTAGGCCCCGAACGCCCCGAAAACCAAATCGAAGTTAGTTTTACCGATTCGGTTGTGCTTGGCCTTAGGCCACCGGTGCGCCTATCCAGCCAATTAGAGGATGCTCCGGCCATTAGCCTGGCAGGCCCCCGCGGCGAAGTTACATTATCGGAATCTATTGTTGTAGCCAAGCGCCATATTCATATGTCTGAGCAAGATGCCGCATTATACGGCCTGCAAGATGGCCAGATTCTCTCGGTGTTTATTCCGGGCATACGCTCTTTAACTTTTCATGATGTGCCCTTGCGTGTAAGCTCTAAGTTTGCCACGGCAATGCATATCGATTATGATGAAGCCAATGCCTGCGGTTTTCAAAAAGGCATGAAGGCGCAACTATTGCTTAATCAAGATAAATAAATCTATAAAAATCAATGCCGCCGATAATCATTTTAGCGGCAGAAAAGAAGGTGGAAATTTTGGATATCGAAAAATTGGTAGACGAGATAACACAAGCAGTAATGCTTAAGCTAAAAGATCAAGATATAAATTGCAATTTAGAAAGCATAAAACCCAATTGCCAAGCAGGTAGTGGGCGTCGTATCGATTTGCGGATGAAACAGTTTGTTCACAAAAACACATTAGCCGCCTATGATTTAAAAGCAGGCGATATTGTATGCGTTTCGTCCCGAACAAAGCTAACCCCGATGACCGCTGAGCATTTAAAAGATATCGGCATAATAATAGAAGTGAGCTAATTGCAATGAATAATGCACTTTATATTACAGAATATCGCACCTTAGCAGCCGGTATTGCGGTGCTTGATAGCATGTGCAAACATAGCCAAATTTCGATATTACATAGCGCACCTATTTGCATTGGCAAATATCTTATTTGCATAGGCGGCGATATTGCCGATGTACAGCAAGCCCGGCAAGTAGCCGGCCAAGAAAATGCAGAAAAATGCGCTTCAGAGTATCTGCTTAGCAATGCTCATCCGGCCGTGCTCAATTATTTTAGCAATCGCTCTAAGCCCCCTTATATTGAGCATGACTGCATTGGCGTATTCGAAACTAAAGGCGCTGCGGCAGGCTTTCAAAGCTTAGATGCTGCCTTAAAAAGTGCTAATGTATCGCTTTTGCGTATTTGGCTTGGCCAATTATTAGGCGGCAAATATTGTTTTATTATAGCAGGCAGCACAAGTGATATTAAAAATGCTCTTGCCGCCAGTACCAATGCTATCGATCCTAAAGAATATGTTGATAGCAAAATTATTGCCCGACCAACAACAAGTATTATCCAATTATTAACCGGAGGAGGAGCAAGCTAATGAGCCTTATAGAACAGATATTTCAAGCCGGCATTGTTGGCGCCGGCGGTGCCGGATTTCCTACCCATAAAAAACTGGTAAAAGGCATCGAAACCTTGATTATCAATGCCGTAGAATGCGAGCCCTTATTGGCAGGCGATAGATATGTTATGCGCCATCAGGCAGCAGAAATTATCGAAGCCTTGCTGGCAATTAAGGCCGAATTCGACATTAATAAAGTTATTATCGGAACAAAGAAAAAATATAGCCGCGAAATTGCCGCTTTTGATGATGCTATTGCCGCCCAAAAGGCCGATATTTCTATATTTAAAGTAGAAAGCTTTTACCCGGCAGGTGATGAGCAAAGCCTAATTTACGAGGTATTGGGCAAATCCGTTCCTCCCGGTGGCATACCGCTTGCCATTGGGGTTGGCGTGCTCAATATTGCAACAGTGGCCAATATTTATCAAGCCATGCAAGGCTTAGCTGTTACCCGAAAATATCTTACAATAACCGGTTGTGTTAAGCAGCCCATTATTATTGATGTGCCCATCGGAACCAGTTTAGCCGATTGTATTGCCGCAGCAGGGGGCGTAACAACCAACCCCTACTCCATTATCCGTGGCGGCCCGATGATGGGCGCACGCATGACGGCCGAGCAGGTAAGTGATGCCTATGTAGGCAAACAAGATGGCGGTATAATTGTTTTAGCCTGCGATCATCCTGCTATCACATTCGAGCAAAAATCTGTTGAACATATGCTAAATCAGGCCAAAAGTGTATGTATTCAATGCGGCTACTGCACAGAATATTGCCCACGCTACTTAATCGGCCACAAAATTCGCCCCCATCGCATCATGCGCTCGATGGCCACCAATACCGGCGGCAATGCGCTGCCCGAAGCCTTATTATGCTGTGAATGTGGCATTTGCGAACTATTTGCTTGCCCGATGCAACTAAGCCCACGCCGAGTTAATGTGCTGGTAAAGCAAAGCCTGCGCGAGCAAGGCATCAAGGTAGCGGATACAACCGTTTATACGGAACAAACCGAAGAACGCATCTATCGCCGTGTGGCTCAAAGCCGTTTTATTCATCGCTTACAATTAAGCGATTTTCCCACCCAAGTAGATGATCTTATCATCTACGAACCAAATGAAGTGTTTATTGCCCTTAAGCATGGTATCGGCCAAGCCAGCCGCCCAATAGTTGCCGTGGGCGATAAAGTAAATGCCGGCGATCTTATTGCAAGTATAGCCGAAAACGAGCTAGGCAGCAATATCCATGCATCGATTGATGGCATTATAACCGAAATAACAGCCCAAGGTATTAGGCTTAAAAAGGAGGCAGGCCAAGCATGAAAAGTATCGGCTTAATAGAATTAAACAGCATAGCCCGCGGCATCGAAACCAGCGACCATATCCTAAAGGCAGGCGAAGTTTCGTTGGCCTTTGCCAAAACAGTATGCCCCGGCAAATTTATCGTGCTCATCCATGGCGATGTTGGTGCGGTAGAATCTGCCATTACAACAGGCATAAAAATTGGCGGCCATCATGTTATTAATCATCTCCTCATTCCCCGTGCTCATCCGGATCTTATTACCGCTATCCATGCCGTATCCGATATTAGCGAAGTATCCTCGCTGGGGGTAGTTGAATATTTTGATATCACATCGGCCATAATCGGCGCCGATGCTGCGGCCAAATGCAGCAATGTTCAGCTTATCGAAGTACGCTTGGGCGTAGGCATTGGCGGCAAAAGCTATTTTAGCGTTTGCGGCGAAGTAAGTGATGTAAAAAATGCCATCGAGGCCGGTATTGCTAATTCTGAGCATAATGGCGCAGTGGTAAGCACTTGCGTAATCCCCTCCCCTTCCACAGAACTATTTAGAGCATTATTATAATGGCAATTATAATATAATAATCCATTTTAACCGCCCCCCACTATTAAGAGTTTAACTTAAAAATGGGTGAGCGGTTTTATTTTAAAAAATGCGGAGGAATTATATGAGTTATAAAACACTTTTAGCAGGGCAAACTTTTTGCTTTAACTCGATAAAAGAAGTTTTGGCCAAGGCCAATGAGCAAAAATCGGGCGATGTGCTGGCCGGGATTGCAGCCGCATCGGATCTGGAAAGAATAGCCGCCAAGCAGGCTCTTGCCGATATCTGCCTAGCCGACTTAAGAGAAAACCCGGTTATCCCCTATGAAGAGGATGATATTACCCGCATCAACCAAGATACATTGAATGAACAGGCTTATTTAAAAATCAAGAGCATGACGGTTGGCGAATTTAGAGAATGGTTAATCAAGGCCAATGGCCAAGATATTAAAGATATCTCCCCTGCTTTAACGGCAGAGATGATTGCCGGTGTAACAAAGCTGATGGGTAATCTGGATTTAATCTATATAAGCTCTAAAATAGAAGTTACCGCCCATTGCAATACTATAATCGGCCAAAAAGGAACTTTAGCTACCCGTTTACAGCCCAATCATACCACCGATAATTTAGAGGGCATTACGGCCTCGGTTTTTGAAGGGCTTAGCTATGGCTGTGGCGATGCTCTGATTGGTCTAAACCCGGTAAACGATACCGTTTGGAGTTTAAGCGAGGTATTAAAGCGCTTTGATGAAATAAAAAACCTTTACCAAATACCTACCCAAACTTGTGTTTTAGGCCATATTACAACGCAGATGGAGGCGCTAAAAAACGGTGCGCCCACCGATATGATTTTTCAGTCGCTAGCAGGCAGCCAAAAGGGCAATACTGCTTTTGGCTTTTCTACTGCAATAGTAAAAGAGGCGCAGGATCTTTTAAAAAGCTACTCTACCTCTAGCGGCCCCAATAAATTTTACTTCGAAACAGGCCAAGGTAGCGAATTATCATCCGATTCGCATTTTGGGGCAGATCAGCTAACAATGGAGGCCCGATGCTATGCCTATGCCCGCCATTTTGAGCCTTTTATGGTAAATACGGTTGTAGGATTTATCGGGCCGGAATACCTGTATGATAGCAAGCAGGTAATTAGAGCAGGCTTAGAAGATCACTTTATGGGCAAATTATCGGGCTTGCCGATGGGCTGCGATTGCTGCTATACCAATCATATGCTGGCAGATCAAAATGATATAGAAAATCTTGCGCTGCTTTTGGCAAATGCGGGCATAAACTATATAATGGGCGTTCCTGCCGGGGATGATATCATGCTCAATTATCAAACAAATGCTTATCATGATGCAGCAGCAATTAGAGCAGTGCTTGGTAAAAGGCCATTAAAAGAGTTCGAAGTTTGGCTTGAAAAGATGGGTATAACCAAAAACGGCAAACTAACTAAAAAAGCCGGCGACCCAACAATCTTTAACAAACCAAGGGGGCTTAAATAATGACTAAATTTGATGACAAAGCAATTATCGAACGCGTGGCCGATAAGGTATATAAGAGCATTATCGACAAAGGGCTGATTACTAATAATGATGCTCAACCAGATATTAGCAGCACAAATATGCTGGATATTACTTCCAAGGAGGCCAAAGCAGATATATTGCTTAAAGAAGCCTTGGATATAGATATGCTCAGCCAAATGAAATCAAAAACGGTTGCCAGAATTGGCATTGGCCGCAGCGGCTTAAGGCTTAATACCAGAACAGCATTAACCCTAAGAGCAGATCATGCCGCTGCCAAAGATGCAGTTTTTAAATATGTAGACCAAGACCTTTTAAAAAGCTTAAACCTTTTTAGCGTACAAACTAAATGCCAAGATAAAAACATGTACCTAACCAGGCCTGATTTGGGTAAAATAATTGCAGAAGATGATGCTCAAAAGATTTTAGATCGATGCTCAAAAAACCCTCAAGTGCAAATTATTGTTAGCGATGGCCTTTCGTCAACCGCAATCGAGGCCAATATTGCCAATATTATGCCCATTATTTCAGTGGGGCTTACCACAAAGGGCATTCAAATGGGCACACCGTTTTTTATCAAATATGGGCGGGTAGGCGCTATGGATCATGTATCGGAATTATTGGGGGCAACCGTTACCTGCATTTTGATAGGCGAGCGCCCCGGCCTTGCAACGGCTGCGAGCATGAGCGCCTATATAGCATATAAAGCAACGGTAGGCATGCCCGAAGCAAGACGCACTGTTATTTCTAATATTCACGCCGATGGCATAAATTCTGTTGAAGCAGGTGCTTATATCTGCGAAGTAATTCAAAATATATTAAAACACAAAGCAAGCGGTGTAGAGCTTGTAGGCAGCTAATTTCAGCAGATTGCATTTTCTTCATTTTTGTGTTAAAATAAAAGCAAACTGCGATAACAAACGCATTGTTCGGCCTTTTTGCGAATAAGCGCTATTTTGGCCAATACGTTTGGCTTTGCATAAGGGAGGCTTTATTATGAACAAATGGACAAAGATAGTGCGGCTTGCCGTAATAACCATGTTGCTGGCAATTACCTTGCTAACAGGCTGCTCCGGGGATGACAGTGCCATATCAACAGAAGCCGGCGCTGGAGCATATTCCGCAAGCAACCTTTACGGCGCTTGGGATAATGATGAAATGATGATCAGTTATCTGTTCCGTGAAGATGGCATGGTCGAAATCAGCAGTTATGAGCAAGTTACAGAAGCAGCTTATACATTAGAGCCAAACGGTAGCTTAAGCTTAACTGCTGAAGGAACTACAACAGAGGGCGCAATACTAGATGCCAACCGCATCGAAATGAATGATATAAGCGGCTTTTTTTATCCTGTTGAATATCCGTGGTATATCCCCCAGGTCTTTGATGTTGAGGGTGCTTGGGATAATGATGCCGAGGAAATAAGCTTCCTGTTTACAGATACCGGGGAAGTGCTTATAACTTCCTATGAGGAGTATATAACGGCAACATATAGCTATGATCCCGTGCAGCGCACGCTTATCATTTACCATGATGGCGAAGAATACAGCGGTTTTGTCGATGACGATGATAATATCCATATGGATACATTCGAGGATATTTTCTATGCCGTTACCTATCCTTGGTATACCCCCGATGAAAATGACGGCGCAATGAGCATTGAAGACTATATAAAGCTAGGCGCCTGGGATAATGATGAGGCAGCCGCCAGCATTGTATTTTATGATGATGGGGTTGTGGAGCTATCGGACTATTATGATTTATATGAAGGCTTCTACAATTATAATGATGCCGAAGGCCTAGCAATGCAATTTGGGGATACAACATTATTCGGAACTATTGATGCCGACGGAATGCTTAATATTGCGGAATTTGAAGGTAGCTTCTACATGGTAGATTATCCGTGGTATATTCCCGAGGAGAATAGCGGCGATACCGGCAGCAATATAGTAGCCGGTATGGGAACAATAGAACCCTTTATGGATGAAGTTATTAACTTTGCAAGCAATATTAACTTTGATGGCACAAGTACAGCGGGTATGTACGAATACGGCTATATGTATCCGCAAGATGCGGCATTGGATTTTTATAATCGCGCCACAGGTGTTGTATCAAGCATAGCAGACAGAAGCCAATACGGGATATTGATGGTGCTGGGCATGAAAACCGAGCATTTTAATGATTTTATTAACAATGAAGGCGAAGCCGCACGCATATTATATGCGGAAATTTTATCCCATTTTGCCCTATTTGATTTTGTTCAAACAGTAGAATTAAATATTATCCATTCCGAGGCCAGCGGCTCGATGGGTACGGACGATTATTATTTTACACGGGAATGGGCAAATACGGTAGCCGGCGGTAATATTGCCGACTTTGGTCATAATGCACAAGGCATTGCCGATATTTTTGCAGCAACAATAAGCTTAAACGGCGCAAATTCTGTTAGCATTAATACCCCCACAGCCCAAGGTAGCGATACGCCATTAACTCAAGCCGAGTTAAATGCTTATGCTCAACAATTCTCTTTATTAAATGCCGATCGTACAGCCACTAATATTGTAACAAATTTCTTCACTTCTTATTATAATCAACCATCCGAAATGGATATTAGCGCTTTTGTTTACTATTTGCCCGATCCAAACTCCACCAGCTTTGAATCTGGGCAGGATGCAGAATACAACTTATTAAGAGAGCATCATCACTTCTATGCCGACAACTCATATGCCTTAGATGAAGCACTTGCGTATGGTATTAACTACCGACGCGTATCGCAATCATTTGTGCAATCAGTGCTTTGGGAGTATATGAATGTATCGGTTGATATTTTCGACTCTGCAAATGATGCCCTTTATTTGCCCGAATACCAAAACTACTACAATAACCCAACCGATATGGGTTTAGACGGGTTTACACCGAATGACGGTTACCGCAAGGAGGATGGTACCGTAGTATTGTATAATGACTATACCATTTTAACGCTTGTATTAATTGATGGTATGGAATATATTTACTCATATCAGCAACAATCATCAAATTAAATCAAAGAAGCTGCCGCAAATGCCAAAAACATTTGCGGCAGTTTTTTCTATGGCAAACTTATTAAGTTGCAGCCAAATTAATACTTCCCCATCCCTAGCAACCATATTAATGATTATTAATGCCTATCCTTATAAAAAATACCGTATTATAATGTAAATTATTTTTTCAATTTAAAAATACCAAATATTTATTATTGAAAACTTTACAAAAACAAGATATAGTAAAGAAAATGTTTTAAACATATAGTAAAAAATACGGAGGATGAAATGATTATGGAAAAAATTACGGATAATATCTTGCCAACTATTGTTGATTATAGTTTTTTGGATCAAATACTTAAAAAGCATGATTATAATTCGTATGCTGTTGTTAGCATCTTGCAGGAAGTGCAAAAAGAGTATCGTTATTTGCCCGAACAAATATTTGCCTATATTGCTAAAGAGCTTGATGTAAGCGAAGCAAAGCTTTTTTCGGTGGCTACTTTTTACGAAAACTTTTCTTTGCAGCCCAAAGGCAAATATATAATTAAAATATGTGATGGTACTGCTTGTCATGTTCGTAAATCGATGGATATTTTAAATGTGCTTTATAGCGAATTAGGGCTTTCTGCCCAAAAGCATACTACCGAAGATTTAGGCTTTACAGTCGAAACCGTTTCTTGCTTAGGGGCTTGCGGCCTGGCCCCGGTTATTACCGTAAACGAAAAAGTTTATGGCTCGCTTACCACCGATAAAGCCAAAGAAATAATTGCCGATTTAAAACAACAACTTAAGCAAGAAGCAAAGGAGGCTAATCCCCATGATTAAAAACAGAGCCGAATTGCAAGCATGTCAAACCGAATATAAATCCTGGCTTGATCAAGAACAAAAGCAAGTTCTGGTTTGTGCCGGCACAGGTTGCGTAGCTTGTGGTTCTTTAGAAATATATGCTAAAATTTCGCAAATCTTAACCGAAAAAGGGTCTACTGTAAATGTAAAATTACAAAAAGAAAGCGGCGACTGCATGGTTAGCCTTAAAGCCAGCGGCTGCCACGGATTTTGCGAAGTAGGGCCTTTAATTCGTATCGAGCCGCAAGGGATCTTATATATTAAAGCTAAGCTCGAAGATTGCCAAGAAATAGTAGAAAAAACCATATTGGGCGATCAAATAATCGAACGTTTAGTATATAAACAAAATGGCATTGCCTATGCCGCAGAAGAAGAAATACCTTTTTATGCCCAACAAAATCGCTTGGTTTTAGAAAATTGCGGCCATACCAATGTTGAATGTCTTGAAGAATATTTAGCTCGCGATGGTTATAGTTCCGTAGCCAAAACTATTTACACTATGAGCCAAAAAGAGGTTGTTGACGAAATGATCGCCTCCAATCTCCGTGGGCGTGGCGGCGGCGGTTTTCCGGCCGGCTTAAAGTGGGAGCAAGCCTTAATCAAAGATAATCCTACTAAGTATATAATCTGTAATGGCGACGAAGGCGACCCCGGCGCCTTTATGGATAGAAGCATAATGGAAGGCGACCCCCACCGTTTGCTGGAAGGAATGATTATTGCGGCCTATGCTATCGGTGCCGAGCAGGGCTATATTTATGTTCGTGCCGAGTATCCTTTAGCTATCACTCGCTTAGAAATTGCCATTAAGCAAGCTAAAGAAATGGGCTTGCTCGGTAAAAATATCTTGGGCACAAACTTTAATTTTGATATAGCTATCAGCCAAGGCGCAGGCGCTTTTGTATGTGGTGAGGAAACAGCCTTAATCGAATCCTTAGAAGGCAATAGAGGTATGCCGCGTATTAAACCACCACGGGCAGTAGAAAAAGGCCTTTTTGGCAAGCCAACCATTATTAATAATGTCGAAACATTTGCCACAGTGCCCATGATAATCACTAAGGGGGCTGCTTGGTTTTGCTCTATAGGCACTGCCAAAAGCCCGGGAACTAAGGCTTTTGCTTTAACGGGTAATGTTCAAAATACCGGCCTAATCGAAGTACCCATGGGCACAACATTGCGCCATATCATTTATGAAGTGGGCGGTGGTATTCGTGGCAATAAGCAATTTAAAGCAGTACAAATAGGCGGCCCTTCCGGCGGCTGCTTAACCGCCGAACATTTAGATTTACCACTTGATTTTGATTCCTTAAAAGAAATTGGGGCGATGATCGGTTCGGGTGGCTTAGTTGTGATGGATGAAGACACATGTATAGTTGAAGTAGCACGCTTTTTTATGAATTTTACCCAAAACGAGTCCTGTGGTAAATGCGTGCCCTGCCGTGAGGGAACTAAGCGAATGCTGGAAATTTTAGAGCGAATTGTTGCCGGTAATGGCGAACTAAAAGATTTGGCCATGCTTGAAGAATTGGCCGATACCATTAGCCAAACCGCCTTATGTGGCTTGGGCAAAACCGCACCTTCGCCGGTGGTAAGTTCTTTAAAATATTTTAAGGATGAATATTTAGCCCATATAATCGATAAAAAATGTCCGGCCGGGGAATGTCAGGCCCTTAAAAACTATCATATTATCGAAGATCTTTGCAAAGGATGCACTAAATGTGCCAAGATTTGCCCGGTTAATGCCATTAGCGGCACGGTAAAAAATCCCTTTATAATAGATAATCAAAAGTGCATAAAATGCGGCGCTTGCCTAGATAGTTGTAAATTTAAAGCAATTATTTGTCAATAATAAAAATCAGGAGGAAAACCCATGACGGATACTATAAAATACATGACCGTAGATGAACGCCAAGTAGCCATTGAAAACGAGGCAAATATTTTGGCCGTCATCCGCAAGGCAGGTATTCAAATGCCTACTTTTTGCTATCATTCCGATTTATCCATTTACGGAGCTTGCCGAATGTGCGTTGTCGAAATTGAAGGCGAAGGCATTCAAGCTGCTTGCTCTACCCGCCCCCGCGAAGGGATGGTATTAAGAACCAATACTTTAGAGCTACGCAAACATCGTAAAATGATTTTAGAATTATTATTAGCCAATCATTGCCGCGATTGCACTACATGTAGCCGTAATCGCCGCTGCAAATTGCAGGTATTGGCCATTCGCTTCGGTATTAGCAGTATTCGCTTTAGCAATACCAATGATATGCCTAAAATCGATAGCTCATCGGCCTCGATAGTTCGTGATGAAAGCAAATGTATTCTATGCGGCGACTGCGTACGTATTTGTGACGAAATCCAGGGCATAGGGGCGATTAACTTTGCTTATCGTGGCTCGTCCTTAAAGGTTTGCCCGGCTTTTGATAAGCCTATTGCCGAAACAAATTGTGTTAACTGCGGCCAATGTGCGGCGGTATGTCCGACCGGGGCAATTGTAATTAAAAATGATTGCCATAAACTTGAACAGTTTTTAGACGATAAGAATAAAAGAGTAGTAGTACAAGTTGCACCGGCGGTTAGGGTAGCCCTGGGCGAGGAATTCGAGCTTGGTAAAGGCGAAAACAGCATGGATAAAATTGTACCTGCCTTACGCCACTTAGGTTTTGATGCTATTTTTGATACCTCTTTAGCAGCAGATTTAACCGTAATAGAAGAAAGCAAAGAGTTTTTGGCCCGAATAAATAAAAACGAGAATCTACCATTATTTACCTCCTGCTGCCCGGCTTGGGTAAAATATGCCGAAAATCGCTACCCCGAGTTTTTAGCCAATATATCCACCTGCCGCTCGCCGCAGCAAATGTTTGGCGCTGTACTTAAAGAGCATTATAAAAACATCGATCAAATAGATGGTAAGCAAACCATATCCGTTGCAATTATGCCTTGCACCGCCAAAAAATACGAAGCCCAAAGAGAAGAATTTAAGCGTGATAATTGCCCCGATGTAGATATTGTTATCACCACCCAAGAGCTTGCTTTAATGATTAAAGAAAGCGGTATTATCTTTGCCGAATTAGAAGCCGAAGCCACAGATATGCCCTTTGGCTTATCATCGGGGGCCGGGGTTATATTTGGTGTAACCGGCGGTGTAACCGAAGCGGTAATTCGTAAAGTGGCCGCCGATAAAAGCTTTAGAGGCTTGCAAAATATAGCTTATAGCGGTGTGCGTGGCATGAATGGCTTAAAGGAATTAACCATACCCTATGGCGAAACAGAAATTAAGATTGCTATAGTAAGCGGCTTAGCTAATGCCGATGCCTTGCTTAAAAAGATAAAATCCGGCGAATTAAGCTATCATTTAATCGAGGTTATGGCTTGCCCCGGCGGCTGTATTAGCGGCGCCGGCCAACCGTTTGCCCTCGATAATGTAAAAAAATCCCGTGCTAAAGGGCTGTACAGTGCCGATAAAATGTCGCAAATTAAACGCTCGGAAGAAAATCCCATGTTAATGTCTTTATATAATGGTTTGCTCAAAGGCAAAACTCATGAGCTATTGCATGTAGAATATAAGAATTAGCGTTTAAGCCAAATATATGCTAAAAGCTTAATCTTATACTAATCAAGGAGGAAAAACATGTCCAAATCAGCGGTATTAATTCAGGTTTGCATTGGCTCATCATGTCATATTAAAGGCTCTTATGATGTTATCAGCTCTTTGCAAGCCTTATTGGAAGAAGATAAAATATCCAGCGAACAAGTAGATATAGCAGCCGTTTTTTGCATGGGCAATTGTAAAGGCGGGGTTTGCCTTAGAATTAATGAAGGCGAAATCCATAATTTAACAGCATCTACAGTTACGGATTTTTACCATAGTAAAATTAAAACTCTTTTGTAAATAATATAGCATAGCTAGGTACTGTTATAAACAGTACCTAGCTAAAAGAGGTGGCAAAATGGATATCATCAAATTTGAAGAAGTAAATTGCAAAAACTGTTATAATTGTGTGCGCCATTGCGAGGTAAAATCAATTGCCGTAAAAAATGAGCAAGCAACCATCTTAAAAGATGGTTGTATTCTATGCGGCCAATGTTTTGCTGTATGTTCTCAAAATGCCAAATATATTAAAAGCGATATAGAGAAAATAGACCAATTTCTATGTAAAAACCATAAGGTTTATATCTCGATAGCGCCAAGCCATGCTGCTGTTTTTCCAAATATTAGCATCGGTAAATTAAATACGGCTGTTAAAATGCTAGGCTTTACTTCTTTAGAAGAAACAGCAATCGGTGCAGGCTGGGTTTCGGCGGAATATGCTAAGCTAGCTCAGCAAGGCCAAATGAAAAATATTATTACTACCGCCTGCCCAACCATAGTTATGCTAATCAAAAAATATTATCCCCAGCTTATTGATTGTTTAGCGCCGGTGGTATCGCCCATGGTAGCCCATGCTAAGCTAATGCGCCAAATTTATGGCGACAGAATTAAAATTGTTTTTGTAGGCCCTTGCATCTCTAAAAAAGAAGAAGCCGAGCAAAGCGGTATTATCAATGCCACCTTAAGCTTTAATGAGCTAAAAGATATGTTTACCGCCAGAGGCATTAATCTTGAAATTTTAGACGAAAGCGGCTCGGAAACCAGTAAGCCAATTAATCGCCTTTATCCGGTAGCAGGCGGTATTTTACATACGGTAAACTGGTCAAAGAGCAATAATTATCAACGCCTGGCCGTAGATGGCTTAAAGCGCAGCATAAAACTTTTAGATGAATTAAGCAAAGAACAAATAAATGGCTATTTTATAGAAATGAGCGCCTGCGATGGAGTTTGCTTAGGCGGCCCTTTGCAAAAAGAGCAGCATAGCAGCTTTTTATCCGGCCAAAAGCATGTTAAAAACAATGCCGGGCGTAAAGCAATGCTACCTGCTCCGCTTTCGCAAGAAATCGAAGTGGATTTGACTACGCAGTTTGATCCTAATGCACATAATCAAGAAATTCCCGATCAAAAAACCATTCTCAAGATTTTGGCCGAAAGCGGTAAAGCCGATATTAAGCATCAATTTAATTGTGGCACTTGCGGCTATCCTACCTGCCGAGATAAGGCTATTGCGGTGTATCAAGGCAAAGCAGATGTAAATATGTGCTTGCCCTTTATGCGTGAAAAAGCAGAATCTTTTTCTAACTTTGTGATGGATAATATGACAAATGGCATATTTGTGCTCGATGAAGATTTTAGCATCCTGGATTATAATAAGGCTGCTATTAAAATGTTTGAGCTAATCGATAGCGATTATCATCATAAGCCATTAAGCAGCATTTTAGAGGTATCCGAATTAGTGCAAGCCAAGCAGGCCGAGCAAAATAGATACGAAAGAACTGTTCATTTTAAGCAATTAGATAAAACGATGAAAGAAACAGCCGTGTATATACCCGAGCAAAAATCTTATTTATTGATAGTAGAAGATATCAGCAGCGATTTAAATAAGCAAGCAAAAGTTAAAAAAATGCGCGAAGATACCTTAATTACTGCCCAAAGGATTATCGATGAACAAATGCGTACGGCTCAGGAAATAGCCAGCTTACTGGGAGAAACAACCGGTAAGAGTAAGGCTGTTTTAACTAATTTAAAAAAATCGATTACAGCAGACATGGAATCGGAAATTAAAGAGGAGTAGCCGATGAACTATCATTTTGAGATATGCACCGAAAGTTTAAATAAAAAAGGCGAAGAGCTTTGCGGCGATAAAGTAGAAATTGCCAAACTGGACGACTGTATTATAAGTGTGATGTCGGATGGCCTTGGCAGTGGAGTTAAAGCCAATATTTTGGCTACACTTACCAGCAAAATAATTATGGCTATGCTTAAAGAAGGCGCTCTACTGGATGAAGTTGTCGAAACGGTTGTAAATACCCTGCCGGTTTGCCAGGAAAGGGATTTGGCCTATTCTACTTTTACAATCATCAAAATTAGCATCAGCGGCGAGGCTTATGTGGTAGAATTTGATAATCCCGGAATTTTGGTTTTACGCAAAGGCAATATTTTGCCAATAGAAAAGAAAACCCGAAATATTTGCGGTAAGCTAATCAAAGAAAGCCGCTTTCAGATGCAATCCGGCGATATTTGCATTAATTTTAGCGATGGTGTTGTTCATGCCGGGGTTGGTACATCTTTAAATTTGGGCTGGCAGTATAAGCATATTGTCGAGTTTTTAAAAAAATCTTATAATAAAAATATGACTGCCCATAGCTGCACTCGCTTGCTGCTTGCCGCTTGCGAAAATCTTTATCAGGGTTTACCGGGCGATGATACCACGGTGGTAAGCTGCTCTATAACCAATCCCCTGCCGGTGCATATTATGGTAGGGCCGCCTGTTGATCAAGAGCAGGATCAAAAAGTGGTTGCTAAGCTAATGTCCGGCGAGGGTAAAAAAATAGTTTGCGGCGGCACAACATCGCAAATAGTTAGCAGAATTACCCGTAGTCCTTTAACTGCCGAGCTAAATTATGTGGTTAGCCATGTGCCACCTATTGGCAAAATTAAGGGTATTGATTTGGTAACAGAGGGCATTATTACTTTAGGTAATACCCTACAAATAGTACGTAGTTTTATAGATAGCAATGGTAAAGCAGATATCAATCTTGATGCCCAAGACGGCGCAAGTAAATTGGCCAAAATTTTACTTCAACAATGTACCAAAGCTACATTTTTGATTGGCAGAGCTTTAAATCCTGCCCATCAGAATGTGGAATTGCCGATTGATTTAAATATTAAGTTACGCATTGTTAAAGATTTAATTATTGAATTACGAAAACTTGACAAGATAGTTGAAGTAGAGTATTATTAAAAAAACAGCATAGCTAGCTAAAAATAATATATGATTTATAAAACAATAATACTAAAGCTATATAAACCAAGCACCGGCAAACGCAAGCTGCTTGACGAAGCCATATTATGCTATAATATGGCTTTGCAGTTTTTGTTAGAAAATGCCGATAAAAATAGCAATACAAATAACTACCAAATCAGTAAGGACTTATTAAAGAATTTAAACCGTTTTCAGGCCGAACCGTTTAAAGATGCTTTGCGTCGCGATGCACTTAATTTTAAGGGTAAACCTAAACAGCAGCTACCTATTTATTTTTGTCGTTATGCAAAAAATCGCGATTTTTCTTTGCTTTATCAACCCAAAAGCGGCAAATTTTATGCCAAACTATACTTATTAAACTATAAAAATGCTATAGCTAATCCCAGCATAAATACCAATGATAGCGATTGTAGCCTTGTTTATGTAGAACCCCAGCTGCAAGTTTTTTGCAATAAGCGTAACAAAATCCGCTATCTTATTTTGCCTTTAGCCTTTGGTAACTGGCAAGAGCAATATTTAAAACAGGCCTTAAACGAAGAAAAAATCATCAAAACAGCACGCTTGTTTAAAAAAGGGTCTGATTATTTTTTATCATTAAATTTATTACTTAAAACGCCAACTAAGCAAAAATCCAATAACTATATTAGCATTATCCCTAAGCTGGATAAAGAAAAACTTTTTCTTGATTATTTACTGCTCGATAGCCATAAAAAAATTCTAGATAAAGGTAGCATTGAAGGCCAAGGCTTTGATTTTAGCCAAACTAAAGCTATGCTAAGCCGCACTATAGGCCAGATTTGCCAGCTTAAAAATGCTCAGCCAATAGTATGTAATTGTTCAAGCTATGGCCAAAACCAGCACTTAAGCAAATATAATTTATGGCCCCTTTCCGATTATAAAAGCTGGTTAAGTAGCTTTTATCAAATATCTGCTCAATTAGGCTTGCCCAAGCCAATTGAGGTTAGCGGCCGCGGCCTTTATACTACTTGTTCTAATTGTCAAAAAAACAGCAAAAATCATCTTTGTTTCGACAATTTATTTCTTTGCCATCAATGTGGCTATGCTGCTAATATATCCGAATTACCGCTTTTTAATTTAGCAGCTAAACTTATGGTTTACCAAGATAAAAGTCTTGTTTTTTATACCAAAATAAAGCAGAATAAGATTAGTATTTTTAATCATAAATTAGCCGTGAATTATACGGGATTTTATGATGAGCAATGTTTTAATAACTTTATCACTTATTTACAGCAAGAAATGATAATCGGTAAAGCAGTTTTAAATGGCCAAAAAAAATATCAAGGCCCTGATTTTAAGCAAAAATGTGCCCTGTGGCATAAACTATTATCTGTAGAAAATTCCGGCAGAACTTTAGCAGAATCTATTATTATTAATTAGCTTGCCTTGGTCGATGCAACTATAACCCACCGAGTGGGGTCGCCCAGCGATGGAAATCGACTATTATAAAAGGCTATTGTAAAATCATAATTTTGATTTTACAATAGCCTTTGTTAGCATTATATAGGATTATGAACAAACCCATAATAAAAAGCTTATTCTATAGTTAAAAAGCGCATTAATATTGTTGCTAATTGAGCTCTGGTTGCTGTACCTTGCGGCTCAATTGTGGTTTCGGTAAGGCCGGTAATAATGCCTACTTGCACAGCCCAAGTCATAGCATCTAAAGCCCATGGGGAAATTGCGTCGGCATCGCTAAAATTAAGCTCGCCTTCTGTAGGCAAGGGATTGCCACTATAACGATAGAGCATGGTAACCAACTGCTCTCTGGTAAGATAATCCAAGGGATTATGGCCATCCGATACACCGCTATCCATAGCCCATTGCCTGGCCAAGCTATACCATTCATCGCCACCTTCGGTTTGAACCTGCTCCAAACGAGCCAGAATTGTCCACATCATAGCCCTATTCATAGCTAGCTGCGGAGCAAATTCATTATCCGAAACGCCCTGCATTAACCCTTGCTCAAAAACATATTTAACCGCTTCATAAAACCAATCGCTTGTTAAAACATCAATAAAGGGCCAGGGAATTTCGCTTAAGGCAATATCGCTATCGGTGATTTGTACGGTATCTTCAGGATTGATGGCTGTGGCTAAATCGTCTGCTTCGGTATTTTCTTCATTATCAGCATCGCTGCTACCGCCGCCGCCGCTGCCGCTACCGCCACCGCCGCCACCGCCGCCGCCGCCGCTGACACCGCCGCTAATTGCTGTCCAAGTGGCCATGATAGTTACTTCTGATGCAGGCATAGTAAATTCGGTAGTAGATTTAGAGGCATCTTGCAATTGAACAATATCGCCGCTTACCTGCCAGCCGCTAAAGGTAAAACCACTTTTAGTGCCGGCAATAATGGTTACTGTTTCATCGGCTGCATATTCGCCATCCCCACTGGGTTGGCCATTGCCGCCATCTAAGTTAATTTGTACCCTGTATTTAGGTGGTTCAGGCATTAAAATATCTACCATAAATTCGGCACTATGATTGCCATATTTAATAGTAATAACCTGCTCCAGCTCGGCTTGAGTAGAATTAAAGCCGCTTAGGCTAAGATCGCTATGAGCAATTGTTTTTTCGCTGCCATCAGATAGATTGGCCACAATTTCCAGGCCGCTTAAATCAATAGTCTCTAGGATAAAATATGTTTTTTTGATTGGTTCTTGCTTAATGGTTAAACCTGTAATCGTAATTTCGGGCTGTTCAGGGACCGATCCTTCAAAAACAGGATAATCATCTTGCTCAATCCAAACTTTAGCTTCAATTACAGGACTTGTGGCATTATAGATTGCAGCACCGCTATTTAGCACATCCAGCAAAGTGCTGTCATTAGCAATGGCCTCGGCTAAGAGACCGCTGCTATCAAAGCTAAGCACATTAATCCGATTATTATAGCCATTGCCTTGGCTAATACCGCTTAGGGCGCTACTTTCCAGCCAATATGCTCCCTCTACATAAGCACTAATACCCACATAACCGGTAATACCGCCTATTTTTGCATCAAAGCCTGTGCCGCTAAGATTGCCTCTATTATAAACATTGATTAATTTACCATTATAATGATAACCAACCACACCGCCAATAGGGGCATAGTTACTAGTGCTTGAAATAGTTCCGCTATTATAAACATTGCAGATACTGGCATTGCCCGTATCATTTTGACCAACCAAACCGCCTACATAATAATGATCGCTTTCGATATCTGCTATATTGTAGGCATTAAGCAAATGGCCGACATTATGGCCAATTACTCCGCCGGTGCTGGTACTACCTTTAACTAAGCCATCATTATAGACATCATAAATAAGGCTATTATTACGGCCTGCAACTCCCCCGGTATTACTGGAAGTACCGATTACAGTGCCAGCATTATAAGAATCTTTGATAGTGCCTAGATTATAACCGACAATGCCTCCGCCATTGATGGCGGCTGTTACTGTTGCCCGATTAACTACGGCTTCGATTAGCCCATTATTATAGCCAACCACTGCCCCCACACTATTATTACCGCTAATACTGCCCTCAACCGTAAAGTTATATAATTTGCCATTACTACCAAGCTCGCCAAATAAGCCTTGGAAATTTTGATTGCTAGTAATTGATAAACCTTTGATAGTAAAGCCATCGCCGTCTAAGCTGCCGTCAAAAATGGTCAGTGGTGTCCATTCTTGATTGTTAAGATCAATATCATTCATTAGTAGATAATGGGCAGTTAAATCATTATTAATGGCAGCCAATTGGTCGGCATTAGTAATTTGATAGGGATCTTCCGGGCTACCAGCCCCGTTTAGCAATTGACTATCTGCCGCATAAGCTAAGTTTAGTGGCATAATCATTATCATTGCTAGTAAGCATAATACAATTAAAACTGATGATTTTTGATTATTAGTTTTCATAAGCACCTCGACAAAGTATTATTTGTGTTCAAACAGCTTCTTAAGTATACTATTAAAGCTCGACTTTGTAAAGGCAATTACTTAAAAAAGCTTAATAAATTATTATATACAATAAAGATCATTTACCGTGGTTTATGCAGAAGCTATAATCACTGCCCTAATAGAAAAATCGCGCCCTA
>CAYJBP010000027.1:0-13561 GCA_964368605.1 uncultured Peptococcaceae bacterium
AGCTACCGAAGCTACCGCAGCTACCGAAGCTACCGAAGCTACCGCAGCTACCGCAGCTACCGGAGTTACCGCAGCTACCACAGTTACCGCGGCGGCCTTGCTACCATTTACTATAGCTCCGCGTAAAAAGCGCTGCCAATCATTATCCTAAACCAAAATTTTTAAGAAAGCTCCTGTGCTCCTTATTTGGGCTGCTCTAAATTATTGCTTTAATAAAAAATATTAGCAAATAACTACTTAAATAGCTTTCTGGCTTAAATGCATATATGCTCAGTCTTTTTAAGCTTAGGCCGTTTTTTTGTTATTAGTCATTAAATTCGGTCATATTAGCCCGATAGCGCAAGGGTAGTAAATTCCTTTGGCAAATGGGGTTTTCCCTGGCCGCAATCGCAATATCATTGAAAAACTGCCGCCATAACTGGCGGTATTTTTTTTCGTCTTCAGAAACAGTAGGCAGTATTAAATCATTTAACTCGATGATTTGATGCTGAAAGTTTTCGGCAATTAATGCTGCTTTATGCGTTTTGTCATAGATTAAAAAATCCTGCCTGCCTAGCCTTGCTTGAAAATGACCGCCCAAATAGGGGAGGACAAAGTTTTTCGGGCTAATAATAGCAATCAATTTGCCGTCAAAATCACTAAAACGGATAAATCCTAATAATAAATGCCGCTCCTTAAATAAATGCTTTTCGGCTGCAATTAAGGGGGCTACCAGCTCATGCCCCAAATTAGTAATTGTTTTGCCGCCTTCATTAAAAGCCAACTGTAAAAAGCGTAATAAGTGCATTTCCTTATCTTTAAGGCAGCTTAAAAAAATATTTTTAATCAAATTATCAATACGAGTGCCCAGTTTTTTTATAGCCTTAGCTACTCTTAAGGCATGCTGTTGGTTTAAGTCTATATATAAACTAGGTAAAAGGCTTGATTCGGCCGCCGTCCCAATCATTTGGGGCATTTGCTTGGTTGCAAAGCAATGGAAAACTAGGCTATAAAAGCCGCCTAAGGTGCCATCATAGCTATAATGGATGCTTGTTTCCTCTAAGTTGATCTTTTTAGTGGGAATTTGATATTTAGCGGCAGCTAAGTGCTGTTTATTGCAAGAATTAGATTTTTTATTAATGTTTGCTTTGCTGCCAGGGCTTAATTTGGGATTGGATATTGTACTATTACAGGTGTTTTGCTTGGCGCTTATATTATCCGCAAATACTGTGCTTTGCTTTATAGCTTCGAGCTTAGGCATGCAACTGCCTCCTTCAGTGCTTGTTGAGGTGCATTAAACTGCTTAATATCATTAGCCTGGGGTAGGCTAGGGTCATAATTGCCAAAAAGAGTCATCTGTTCTAGGCCATAGCCGGTGGCTTGCTTATCAATTAAGGCTCGCATAGCTACTGTTTTGTTTATTTTCATCCCTTGGGGTAAATCGGCACAAATAATAAAAAACTGTGCTCTTTTTAAAACTACACCTATTCTTTTAAGGGCATTTAAATCCAACTTGCCATTTTTACGCGCTACAATTATGCGCCTTGCGCTTAGTGGGCCAATACCTGGTATTCTTAATAGTAATTCCTGGCTGGCAGTATTAATATCGATTGGGAAGAAATGACGATTATGCAAAGCCCAATTGCATTTAGGGTCGAGATAGGGGTTGAAATTAGGATTATCTTCGCTTAAAATTTCCTGATAATTAAATTTATATTGACGGAGCAAAAAATCTGCCTGATAAAGGCGATGCTCCCGTAATAAAGGGGGGGCGCTTTGCAAGGCCGGTAAGTTTTTATCTTCTACCACCGGGATATAGGCCGAGTAAAATACCCTTTTAAGCCCATATTTTTGATATAATCCCGCCGATAGACGCATTATTTGCAAATCATTTTCGGGGCTGGCACCGATAATCATTTGTGTACTTTGGCCGGCTGTTGCAAAACGGGGTGCTTTGCGATAAAGGGTAATTTCCTTTTTGTTTTGTTGTAAATTGTTGGCAATTTGTGCCATTGGCCTTAAAATATTAGCCTTGGTTTTTAATGGAGCTAGTTTTTGCAAGCTTTGCTCACTTGGTAATTCAATATTTACACTTAAACGGTCGGCCAGTAGCCCCAGTTTATGAATTAAGTCCGGCGCCGAACCCGGTATGGTTTTGGCATGGATATATCCGCCAAAATTATGCTTATAGCGTAATATGCTTAGGGTTTTAATCATTTGTTCCATGGTATAATCGGCGTTTTTTACAACTGCACTGGATAAAAATAAGCCTTCTATATAATTGCGACGATAAAATTCTATGGTTAACTCGGCCAATTCGGACGCTAAAAAGGTGGCACGGGCAATATCATTATCTTGGCGATTTTCGCAGTAGCGGCAGTTATAGATACAATTATTGCTTAGCAATACCTTTAGCAGGGATATGCAGCGCCCGTCGGCCGAAAAGCTATGGCAGCAGCCGGCTACCATTGTGGAGCCTAATGCTTGATAATCATGCTTACGATTTGAGCCGGAGCTGGTACAGGCTACATCATATTTGGCAGACATGCTTAAAATATGTAGTTTTTGTTCTAAATCCATACAATATCCTCGTACTAATGTTCGGGAACGTTTGTTCTATTATATCATATGATAATATCAATTGCAAGTCTTTTGCCTAAAAAAATTAATGTGGATAGATGATTATTATAATCGGTTTTTAATATTTATCTTTAAGGCAAAATCTTTAAAGGATGTATTAACTATTTGGGCAAAAAAAACAACCGCATATAATCTGCCTAATTAGATTGGTTAGATTGCATGCGGTTGCTTATATTAATTTAACTAGCCTTCCTGGCTCATATTCAAAAGATATTGCCAATTGCTATCCACTTCTTGTTGCACTTGTTCTATCATCCACTCATTGCCCGGCTTAAACATATGGGCAAAGCGGCCTTGCGGTTTTAGATAATCTTCTACCGGCAACTTTTGCTTAGGCTTATAGCTTAGGCTGTATTTGCCGTCGATAACTTCAAACAATGGCCATACGCAGGTATCTACCGCTAATTTAGTGATTAGCATTAAATCCTCGGTATTATAGCGCCAACCACGGGGGCAGGGCGCCATTACATTTAAAAAGGCTGCGCCGGGAGTATAGATGGCTTTTTGCGATTTTTCGCTAATATCCTTAAAGTTACCAATAAAAGTGGTTTGTGCCACATAAGGGATATTATGGGCAACCATAATTTTGGTTAAATCCTTTTTCTTTTGCATTTTGCCGGGTATTATTTCGCCAACCGGTGTGGTTGTGGTATCGGCAAAGTGTGGGGTAGAGGAGGAGCGCTGAATGCCGGTATTCATATAAGCCTCATTATCATAGCAAACATAAACCATATCATGGCCACGCTCCATGGCTCCCGATAAGGACTGAAAACCGATATCATAAGTGCCGCCATCACCACCGAAGGCGATAAATTTATAGGTATCATCTAATTGGCCACGCTTTTTTAAGAGCTTATAGGCGGCTTCTACACCGGAAATTGTGGCTGCGGCATTTTCGAAAGCATTATGAATAAAACTGTCTTTCCAGGAAGTATAAGGGTACATAAATGTAGACACTTCTAAGCAGGATGTTGCCGAGCAAACTACGGCCTTATCTTCGGGATTAAGGGCTCTTAATATAGTACGAACCGCAATTGGCGCCCCGCAGCCGGCACACATCCGATGACCGCCGGTTAAGCGTTCTTCCCTTTGCAAATTGTTTTTTAAGTTATAAGTCATTAAACTGGCCTCCCTTATTCACGTACATCTAAATAACGATAGCTATCGCCCACTATACCCGTTGCGGCAATAGTAGATAATTGATCATAAACATGCTTAATACTTTCTACCCTTACATCACGGCCGCCTAAACCATAAATATAATTAATGGCTTTAGGCTGGTGAATTCCTGCTACCTGCATGGCTGCACATACTTCGGCAAAAATAGGTCCCGAATGGCTATTAAAGCTATCGGCTTTATCCAGTACGGCAAAAGCCTTAATATGGGCAAGTGCTTGGGCAATTTCGCTGGCAGGGAAGGGGCGGAAGGCTCTAATTTTAATAAGGCCTACTTTTTGGCCTTGGGCGCGTAATTGCTTAATCGCCTCTTTAGCCGTACCGGCTGATGAACCGATAATAATGATTGCCAATTCGGCATCTTCCATTTGATATTGTTCGATTAAATCATAATTACGGCCTGTTAAGATGCCAAATTCGGCACTTACTTGCTTGATAATATCTTTAGCATCAATCATAGCCTGAGCTTGCTGGCGCTTAGCCTCGATATAATAGGCCGGGGTAGCATAAGGGCCTACAGCCATTACCCCTTTTAATAAGGAATGCTCGGGTTTATATTCGCCTACAAAAGCCTTTACCTTATCATCTTCTAGCAATTCGATATTTTCGATAGCATGCGAGGTGATAAAGCCATCTTGGCAAATCATAATCGGCAAATTTACGGCTTCGCCGATGCGCATAGCTTGCAGATAATTATCATAGGCTTCTTGATTGGTTTCGGCAAAGAGCATTAACCAGCCGGAATCACGCACACTCATGGCATCGGAATGGTCATTATTAATATTGATGGGGCCGGATAAAGCACGGCAGGATACGGCCAAGGTAATCGGTAAGCGATTAGAGGCAGCTACATAAAGCATTTCATGCATATAGCTTAAACCGCAAGAAGATGTAGCGCTAATTGCTCGGCAGCCGGCTGCTTGAGCACCAATGCAGGTAGACATAGCACTATGTTCACTTTCGACAGCAATAAACTCGGTATCTACTTCGCCATTATCTACATAGCCGGAGAAATATTGCGGTATTTCGGTTGAAGGGGTGATTGGAAAAGCACCCATCACATCCGGATTAATTTGTTTCATGGCAAAAGCAACAGCTTCATTGCCGGATAGACGTTCTCTAATTCCCATAAGATATTCCTCCTTACTTTTCGTCTTTAATCATATTGATAGCGTCAAAAGGGCATACTTGGGCACAAATGCCGCAGCCCTTGCAGAAAAAATAATCAAATTCGCCCCTTTTGCCGTTGGTATCTACGGGAATAGACATATCCGGGCAAACCGGCGCACATAATAAACATTGCTTGCATTTGGCAGCATCAAAAATTGGCTTAATAGTGCGCCAATCGCCGGTATTTACCAAAGCCGAGGTGCCACCTTCGGCAATTGCGCAGCCGGGGGTGATATTATGCCAATTTATTTTTTCGTTGATATCTTTAGCTTGTGTATAAGTCATCCTAATTTAACCTCCTCCATAGAGCGCTTTAAGGCAGCCATATTGCCGGCAATAACCTGCGGTTTGCTGGCAAATTTATGCTCAAAAGAAGCCTGCATATCTTTAATAAAAGACTCTTCTTCCACTACATTCGAAACTTTTACAATAGCGGCCAACATAGGGGTATTGGGGAAATTTTTGCCTAAAGTTTCCTCGCTGATACGGCCGGCATCAATGGTGCATACCCTGCCGGCATAGCCTTTAAGTAAGGGGCGAATTTGTTCGGGGCTTTTAGCAGAATTGATAACGATAGCACCATCGGCCTTTAAACCGGCGGTAACATCTACACTGCTTAACAGGGTTTCGTCCACCACTACCACATAATCTGGATCGTAAATATTGGAATGGACGGTGTTGCGGCTACTGCTAATTCGATTATAGGCGGTAATTGGCGCACCCATACGCTCGGGCCCATATTCGGGAAAGCCTTGCACGTATTTACCGGTATTAAAAGCAGCATCGGCCAGTAGAATAGAGGCTGTTTTAGCGCCTTGTCCACCACGGCCATGCCAGCGAATTTCGATAATATCTTTCATCGGTTAATCCTCCTTATTTTTGCTACAAGCATTTTATCATAAATATGTTAGGTGGTCAACTAATAATTTAAGACGGGCAATCCTATAATCAATGATTGATAACGTTATCAGTGCGAAGATAAACTAAAAATCGATTATAAAATATTTTTAAAATTAAAAGTTAAAATTGGCTTAAAATCGCGCTTTTTGGCAAAGCCAAAACATCCCGCAATATCAAGCCAAAAACCACTAAGCGTCATGGATGTAAAAAAGAGGCTGTCGCGACAGCCTCTTTTTTATTTAGGATCGGCATATAGCGCAAATCGGTATTGATCGTTTTCCGCTATGGTTTGAATTGCTAAATTAGCTTTTTCATACAGGGTAGTGAATGAGTCGCCATGCTCGGGATATAGAGAAATACCAATACTTGCGGTTATATGTAAGGTAATACCTTCCTTTTGATAGCTTTTGGTTAGAGCCGTACAAATTTCGATAGTTTTTCTTTCGACAAATTCGATGGTTTTATAATTATTGATAAAAACAAAGAATTTATCATCAAAAGCTCTGCCTATTAAATCGGCACTTCTAAACATGCTGCGAATAATATTGGCAACTTCGCTTAATTGCGCATTTGTATAATCCTGGCCAAAGCTGCTTTTTAGCTTATTCCAATTCATTAAATCAATTACCAAAAATGCTCCGGCTTCATTATCGTCGGTGGCAATTTTTAGATAATTGCTGATATAGCGATTAGTGGCTTGTTGATCAAAAATATTTATTGACGGATCGGTTTCGGATTTAACTTTTAGAATATCCAGCTCGGCCTTATGGCCGGCTGCTTCCATCATTCTGCCTACAATTATTTCTTTTTGCTTTATCTGATCATAGATTGTTTTATAGCTGTAAATATACCAAGTAGGCTCGCCATTTGCTAGCTTAGCAAAAAATTCGCCATCCCCTTTATTAATAGTAGTTTCGTTTTGAGTAATTTTTGCTTGTACCGGTAAAAAATCCGGGAATAGCTGCGAAATGCTTAGGTTTTCGATAATATTGGGGATATTAAATTTTTCCGCAAAATCCTTAGAAAAATGGATAGTGTCGGTTTCTTTATCATAATCAAAGAAGGCATTATTGGTAAGAGCCGCAATACGGGTATTAAAATCCCTTTCGAATTGCAACTCGGCATCGACCATAATATAATTGGTAATATCCGTCACCGAAGCATAAAGGCGTGGCTCACCATTTTCGGAGATAGCTATTTTACCGCTAAGATTATAGGTATGTATTGCGCCGGATTTTATCGTAAACTGCGTGGTAAAATTCATCAGCCCATCCGGGTTTTCCTGCAAGTGCCTATTAAAATACTCTAATATCTCGATGCGCTTTTGGGCATCCATAATCAAAATACCCCGATTATTAAAGATATCTCTTACTTCTTCTCTGGTATAGCCAATCATATCAAAATAATAATCATTTGCCTCTGCCAGTGTAAAATGCTCATCAAGCTTTACCACAAGAATACCGCTTGGCACAAAGGTGCTGGCATACTTGATATCATTAATCCGATTTACAAGAGGAATAGCAGATTTATCACCGGCAAATTTTTGCATCGAAGCCCGATACTTTTCTTCAAATTGGCTAATTGGCATCGGCTTATCATAATAATAGCCTTGTATGGCATCACAATTCATGCCTTGAAGCAGCTCCACCTGCTCCTTTGTTTCGATACCTTCTGCTACAACATACATATTAAGATTATGAGCCATTTTTACGATGCTATCAATCAGCAAATCGTCGCGTCGGGCATTTTTGCTGCCCACAAAAAAGCTTCTGTCCATTTTAAGAGTGTCAACTTGCAGGCTGGTTAACATGCCTAAAGATGAATAACCTGCCCCAAAATCATCGATCGAAATTCTAAATCCTTCTTTATGTAAGCTTTCGAATAGCTGCTCAATGGTCTGCTCGCTTTCGATGGTATTAGATTCGGTAAGCTCTATTTCGATATATTCATGAGGCACATTATATTTATCGGCAGTGGCCGCAACCACTTGTACAAAATTAGGATTATGCAAATTAAGCCGGGAACAATTAACCGAAATCGGCACAATATGTAAGCCTTGATCAAGCCATTTGCGCAGGGTTATGCAAACTTGCTCCAGTATATAATTATCAAGTTCAACGATAAAGCCATTGCGCTCAAATAGGGGGATAAAATCATTGGGATATATCATTTTGTCATCGGCTTCAATCCAGCGAGCAAGTGCTTCGGCGCCAATTAGCTCATTTTCGTTTATGGCAAATTTAGGCTGCAAAAAGGCTTGAAACTCCTTGTTTTCGAGGGCCAAGGTCATTTTATTGGTAATTTCTGCTTCTGCTTGCAGGGTCTTTTTAAAGATATCATCATAATCGCAAACCGGCTCGCCATTAGTTCTTCTTGCCTTATTATGAGCAAGTATAACTTTGCTCATGATTTCGTCAATATTGGTTTCATTGTTTTCAATTTTATATCTGCCGATTTTATATTTGGCTGCATAATCTTTTAATTCCGGGATTGTTTTATCATAAAGCTCTGTAACATTTGCTAATATTGTGCTTAAATCCTCTAAAACAAAGCTTTCGGCAAACATGGCAAACTTATCATCGCCAATTCGTGCTGTAATCAAAGAGGGCTGATTAATCATGTCTGCAACATCATTGATGGTGGTTAACATTAAATCGCCGGTTTTATAACCAAAAACTTCATTGATAGCTTTAAAATTTTCGATATCAAATACAATAATAGTATAGTTTTTATTAGGATTACTTGTTAAAGCGGCTTCGGTATCTGCTTTAAATTTGACCATATTGGGCAGGCCTGTTAACGGATCATAATAAGCCACTTTTAAAATGCGCTTATTTGAGCGAGTTTGCATAATTGCTATATAAATTACAAGAATGACAATTGTCCAGTAAATTGCGATGCCTACTTTGGTAAAATAATCGGCAGCTTTTAATATTTCGCTGCTGATTGATTCTACATGAACATTCATGGCAAAGGCCACATTTGTCAATTCTATCGGATAATAAACCATAACTTTAGGAATGCCAAAATAATCATAGTAAAAGCCACCACTTTGATCATTGGCTAGATTGGTCTGAGCTTGGATAACATTAGGCATGCCCATTTCTGCTACATCTTCTTCGGGGATGATAATGGCATCCAGATGATTGCTGCTGGTAGAAAATATCATGTTTAATTTATCATCAACAAAGAAAATATCGCCTTCATAGTCTTTATTTTGTAAAATAGTTTCGAAAAACTCATTTACCGAAATTTTGGAAAACAGCACGGCAATAGGTTCGCCATTTTTAATTACAGGAACCGCTAAATCAAAAACAACTTCGGATGTTTGAAGGGAAATATAAGGGTCTTCCACATACATTTCATTTTTTAAGGCATGCTTAAAAGACTCATTATCGGAAAAATCTGCGTATTCATTTTCCTTAGAAAGGCCACTGCCGTCAAGCTCTATATAGTATAGCTGGCTAAACTTGGCAGCATGAGATTGGCTATTCATATATGCTACGATATTTTCGTGGTCGATATTGTTGTTAACAACAAAGTCGGCAAATAGCAAAAGGTCATCAGAGGCTTCCTCTAGCGTTTGCGATAATAAAACTTGGTATTGAAAGCCGATTTGATTCATTTCGTCAAAGGTAGACTCGATTACAGCCTCGTCCGTGATATGGCGTGCATAATTTAAAAGCAAGCCAATAAAAACTAAGGCCAGGCAAACGACCACAGTTAATATATGTTTTGCAAAAAATTGCTTTATCTTCACACGGTTTCCTCCGTATTAATCTAATCATCATCGCCTAGTAGAATTTTTTTAATTTATTAAGCTAATTAATCTGGGTTTATCTAAAAATATAATTAATGCATATATACATTAATTATAGCATATTTATCGCAAAAGAACAAGCTGTTTAGTTGATTTGCTAAGCTATTTACTATATAATTTAAGAAAAGATAAAATATTTGCAAGGATTATTGGCTGAGGATTGTGTTATATATGAAAGGGTAAATTTGCCCTTATCATTATAATAGCGGAGGTATAATCATGAAAAAGAATTTAGTAATAATAATTGCGGTGGCTGTTTTGTTAGTAACGGGCACGACTACTGCCTTGGCAATGGGGCATGGCTGCCGGATGAACAATGATGGTGAATATTATCAAGGTAGGCAGCATGCCAATTGCTCTGACCAAAATATTGTAGATGCCGATGGCGATGGTATTTGCGATTATATTGGCACAAATGGCAACTATATCGACGAAAACGAAGACGGCATTTGCGATAATCAAGGCCAAGGTTGTGGTAATTTTGCTGGCTATAATTCTGATAATAAGCATCATGGAGCAGGGCGTCATAGATAAATATAGCGAAGGGCTAATACTATGAAAAATGAGCAAGACTTTAAGCTAACTTTAACAAACTATGCAGATACAGTAAATCGTATCTGCATAGTTTATCTGAAAAATAAAGCTGATGCGGAAGACATTTTTCAAAATGTTTTTCTCAAGTATTATAGTAGTTCTGCCCATTTTGTAGACGAAGATCATAAAAAGGCTTGGTTAATTAGGGTAACCATCAATGAATGTAAAAATTTATTAAAGAATTTTTTTAGGAAAAATGCGGTTTCGATTGAAGAAATTGCAGCAATTGGTGTTGATAGTAAGTTTGATGAGGATTATCATATAACTAAGGCTGTACTTAATTTAGCCGAAAAGTACCGAACCATAATTTATTTATATTACTATGAAGGCTATACGGCTGTAGAAATTGGCAAAATGCTTAATAAAAATGTAAATACGGTTTATAGCCTTTTGGCAAGAGGCCGTGAATTGCTTAAAGCTGTTTTAGGAGGGGATGAGCATGAATGGTAAAATTAACAAAGCATTTAAGCGATTTCAGGCCGACGAAATCTTAGTGCAAAGAACTTTTGATAATATTGTTAATGGCAAGAAAAAAAGATTATCTTTAGGCTATAAGCTTGCCCCTATTATGCTAATATGTACGGTTATGATTTTATTTGGCGTATATTTTACCCCGGTAGCCTATATTAGTATTGATATTAATCCATCGATTGAGCTATCTTTAAATAGATTTGAAATAGTAATGCAGGCTAGGGCCACCAATGCCGATGGCCAAAAAATACTAAACTCGCTTAACCTTAATAATTTAAATTATATCGAGGCCATCGAAACGCTATATGCGGCAGATGCTTTTGCCAACTATACCGATAGTTATACTGAAATTACCGTTATCTCAAATTCCGGCAAAAACAGTGAAAATATGATAGCCACTATTAATAATAGCAATTTTAGTGGCGAAAATATATACTGCCATGCCGGCAACAATTCCTTAAAAAACGAGGCCGAGCATCATAATATGTCTTTTGGTAAATACCGAGCCTGTGCCGAGTTGCTGGAAGTTGATGATAGCTTAACAATAGACGAAATAGATCATTTATCCCTTGCCGAAATCCGCAAGCTGATCGAAGAGCATCATCCCGAAGCCGAAACTATCAATAATAATCAGCATCAAGGCAATAATCAGCATCATGGTAATGGTGGGGGCAATCGGCATAATCAATAATTATGGTTTTGTTTGCTTCCAGCATAAGTAGCCAATTAGGGTAAATTATTTAAAAAGCCAAGCAGTTAGCTTTTGGAGCGCTTATTGGCTTTTTTTATTGCTTATTTTAAATAAATACCCCTACCTGGGTGGGTTAGGGTTAGGGGCTTGTGCTTAAACCGGTGTTAAAAGCTTAAGATAATTGTAGTTGTTGTATGAAAATTGCAATTTTCTGTATATAGTTCAGTAGTATGATTAATTAATAATAGGCAATAGTAATTTTTTTAAGTAGCTGCTCGGTAATTTTTTATACCCAATATTAAAAGCAGATAAGGTGGCAAAATCTTAGCCTTAAATAAATTAGATTAAAAATAGCAGTAGGGAAGTGGCTAAACTTATAGCTAATTAGTAATAAGGTCTTTATCTGGCTTGTTTTTTCGATAATGGCTTGTTTTTGGATACAATTTTTTACCAAAAAAATAATTTATGCTTAAAGTTGGCAAAATTTTAAGCCGTCAATTGATCGATTAAAGGCCTTTAATTCGATAATAATAGACTGGCTTATAATTTATGCGTGGATGTAAAATTGTATATTATGGTACATATTGAATAAAATATATATGTATTAGGTTTGGTGATTAACCTTGATTTAAGTTGATATTTTAATCTAAATTGTAGATATTAAAAAACAAAAACACTATCTAGAATGTATAATTTAATTTGACAAATATCAAAAAATATAGTAAAATAGACCGAAATGTGAAATACTTTTAATAATTATTTTTAATAGCAAGATACCTAATTGTGATTAAAGAGTAATTGCTATTACTATATACAATTCAGTGTATAAATACTGATAATAAATTTAAGAGAGGAGAGTTTATGTCTACTGTTGAATGTAAAAATGTCAAAAAAATCTATGATAATGGATTTGAAGCAGTAAAGGACCTTAATCTTAAAATTGAAGATGGCGAGTTTATTGTACTTTTAGGCCCTTCGGGTTGCGGTAAATCCACCACTTTAATGATGTTGGCCGGCTTAGAAACTATTAGCGCAGGCGATTTATTAATGAATGGGCTAAAAGTTAATGAAGTTTCCCCCAGGGATAGGGATATTGGCATGGTCTTTCAAAATTATGCTTTATTTCCTAACCTTAATGTTTATGATAATATTGCCTATGGCTTAACCATACGCAAGGTAGACCCTAAAGAAAAGCATGAAAAAGTTATGTGGGCTGCCAAAATTTTAGGCTTAGAGGATTATTTAGAGCGCAAACCCCGCAGTTTATCCGGTGGTCAGCGTCAAAGGGTTGCTATTGGCCGCTGTATTGTGCGCAATCCTTCTATTTATTTATTCGATGAGCCTCTTTCTAATTTAGATGCTAAATTGCGTTTGGAAATGCGTAATGAAATTATTCGTTTACATCATCGCTTAAAAACTACTATTGTATATGTTACCCATGACCAAGTAGAGGCCACCACCATGGCCGATAGAATTGTGGTAATGAAAGATGGCGATGTTTTGCAAATCGATACCCCCGAAAATATTTTTAATGCCCCGGCCAATTTATTTGTTGCCACCTTTGTGGGTAGCCCCAAAATGAATATTTTTGATGCAGAATTAAGCGGTAAAGCCGGCCAGTTCTCCCTTAAATTGCCAAGTGGCGAGGTATTCCCCTTAGGCGAGCGCTATCAGGCCATCTTAAATCAAAAAACCATTGCCCCGGGCGAAATTTGCTTTGGTATTCGCCCCCAATATGTTAGCCCCGCCGAAGAAGGCCAGGAAGGCATGATTAATGGCAATATTCACTTGGTGGAAATTACCGGTGCCGAAAAAAACATTTATTTTGGTTATCAAGATCTTGAATTAATCGGCCGTGAAGTTGGCAAGCGTAATTTTAAACATGGGCCATGTGCTTTTAATTTAAACCTTGATAAATTATTGCTATTTGATAAAAAAACTCAAAAACTTATTTGCAATTAATTTGTTCTCCACGGCATCGCAACTTATAAGAAGGAAGGTAATTGCCCCGTGAAAATGACGAAAAAAGAATTCATGCAATTTTCCTTGCCCAGCCTAATTGTTATGGTTGTGCTGATGATTGTACCTTTGTTTTTTACCCTAGCCCTTAGCTTTTCTAC
>CAYJBP010000027.1:13661-22821 GCA_964368605.1 uncultured Peptococcaceae bacterium
TTTTCCTGGTTATTTAAGGATGAATGGGGTGTGGTAAGCCATATGTTAAGCCAGATGGGTTTTGCGGTACAATGGTTTTCCGATCCTTTGGCTGCCAGGGTGCTGATTATCATGCATGCAATTTGGTCGGGTACGGCCTTTATTGCCCTGGTATTATATGCCGGCCTTTTGGCAATGCCTCAAGAACCGCTTAAAGCGGCCGAGGTGGAAGGCTCATCATTTATCCAAAAAATGCGTTATGTAATTTTACCCTATTTATCACCGCTAATGCTATATTGTACTACGATTAGCATTATGGATAAATTCCGTATCTATGACTCGGTAGCTGTTATGACTAAAGGTGGCCCCGGTTTTGCTACCGAAACGGTTTCTTTATACAGCTTTAGGGTAGCTTTTAATAATCTTAACTTAGGCCAATCGGCTACAATCAGCGTATTGATGATTATTGCTATTTTTATCCTTATTGCTCCTTGCCTGTATTTAATGCGGCGAGAAACACAAGTAATCGAGCCTAAGCTAAAACGCAAAAAAAAGGCAGAATTGGAGGCGCAAAATGGCTAGAATTTCTTTAATGGATATGGCTGCCCTTAATTTGGCGCCCGAACAAATGCAGGCCGAATTTGAAAAAAATTGTAAGGCAGATAAGCGTAAAAAGATAATTTTTGGCATATTGATTACTATTGGCCTTTTAGCCTGGTTTGTAATTAGTGTATTTCCTTTGTTTTGGGCTTTTCTTACTTCGATTAAACCAACTATTGCGGCCTTTTCTTCGCCGCCGGTTTGGGTATTTGCCCCCACTTTTGAATTCTATCGAGAATTATTTGTAGAGCATGAATTTTTATTCTATCTTAAAAATTCTTTAATCGTATCAATTAGCTCTGTTGCTTTAGCTTTAGTAGTTGGCTGCCCATGTGGTTATGCTTTATCCCGTTATGGCGGATCTTCCAGCTTTAATCTTTTGGCTTTAGCCTTGGTTTTCCGTTCTTTACCGGGTATGGTTTTTGTTATTCCTTATTACTATATTGCTCAGCAATTAGGTATTCATGATACCCAAATCATTCTGATTTTGGTAATTGTGGCTATGAATCAGCCCTTTACGGTATGGACTTTGCGCAGCTTCTTCTTAACTATTCCTCAATCCTTAGACGAAGCCGCCATGGTTGATGGTCGTACTCGTTTCCAGGCCTTTAGAGAGGTTATTTTGCCGATTATTGGCCCCGGCCTTGCTACTTCTTCTATTTTTACACTGCTTACGGCCTATAATGAATACTTAATCTCCTCGGCTTTAAGCGCCACCCGGGCAGTTACTTTGCCGGTTCTTATCGCCACCTTTGGTGCCGAAGATTTAAAATATTGGTCCATCTCAGCAGCCGGTAGTATTTTAATGGCCTTGCCCTTTATTCTTATTGTTATCCTTTTGCAAAAGCAATTGGTACAAGGCATGGGCGCCGGTGCAGTAAAGGAGTAGATTATGGCAAATATCAGCTTAAAACAAATTTGCAAACGCTATACTAAGCATGGTAATTTGGTAGTAGACCATGTTGATTTAGATATTAAAGATAATGAATTCCTGGTTTTGGTTGGCCCTTCCGGTTGCGGTAAATCCACCACTTTAAGGATGATAGCCGGCCTGGAGGAAATTAGCTCCGGCGACATGTTTATTGGCAATACCTGGGTTAATAAATTGCCGCCTAAAGATCGTAATATTTCGATGGTGTTCCAAAATTATGCTCTTTATCCCCATTTAAGCGTAGAGCAAAATTTAGGTTTTGGTCTTAAAGTGCAAACCAAGGATAAGGCCGATATTAAAAGCCGGGTAATGAATATGGCCGAAATTTTGGAGCTTACCCCCTTATTAGATCGTAAGCCGGCCATGCTTTCCGGTGGTCAGCGCCAAAGGGTTGCCATGGGTCGAGCCATGATTAGGGAAACCGATGTGCTTTTAATGGACGAACCGCTTTCTAATTTGGATGCCAAATTGCGGGTACAAATGCGAGCCGAAATTTTGGAATTGCATGAAAAAATACCGCGCACCATAGTATATGTTACCCATGACCAGGTAGAGGCCATGACTATGGGCGATCGCATTGCCGTATTTTATGATGGCATAATTCAACAGGTAGATAAACCCGATATTATTTTTGAAAAACCTGCAAATCTTTTTGTGGCCGGTTTTATCGGTTCGCCGCCGATGAACTTCTTTGATTGTCAGATTAGCGAAGTAGATGGCAAACTGATAGCCACAAACGAAATTTTTAATATTGTTTTGCCGGAGAATTTGCAAATAGAATCGATTCGCCGCCAAATTGGCAAAGATACTATTTTGGGTATTCGCCCCGAGCATATTGCTTTGCAGGATGAGCCAGGCCATTTTGAGGCACAAATCGAAGTTATGCAGTTTTTGGGTACCGAAGAATTGGCCTCGATGCTAATTGGCGAAAAAACCTTTATTGCTAAGCCTTCGACCATTACCCATAAAAAAATGGACGAATTTTGTCAGGTTCGCTTTTTAGAGCATGGCATGCATCTTTTTGATAAAGCAACCGAATTAAATATTTCGCTATAATTTGTTTTTGCAATTCAAAGTATTTGCTTTGAATAATATAAAAAATGTATGGAGGATGTAGAATGAAAAAGTATTTACTATTGGTTCTTGCTTTAGTTTTGTCCCTAAGTTTGCTGGTAGCCTGTGGTGGCGGCGAAGAAGCCCCGCCGGCAGATACCGATGCCCCTGCTGCTGATGATGCTGCTGAAGATGCTCCGGCCGAAGTTGCCGGTACCGTTGTAATGCCTGTATCCGGTGTAGAAGTAGACAAAGCTGCTATGCCTGCCGAAGAATTAGAAATCAATCTTATCTCCACCCGTATGGGCATTATTGAAGCCTATGAGGCCGAAATGATGAAACTTGATGGTTTTGAAAACTACAAAATCAACTTTGTTTATGACCAAAATGCTATGCAAACTCAAAGCATGGCTATGAGCGCCGGCGGTGGCGAAAACTCTTATCAATTAATGAGCGTTTCCGCTTCTAACTTTGGTGTATTCAATAGCAATGGTTGGCTTTATGATTTAACTCCTTTTATCGAAAAATACGGTGAGCTTTATAATTTAGATGATATTCCTCAATCCGTATGGGATACCGTTACTGTAGACGGCAAAATCTTAGGTATTCCTACCACCGTTAATATGTTGCAAATGTTCTATCGCAGCGATATCCTCGAAGAAGAGGGCTTAGCTGTTCCTACCACTTTTGATGAGTTAATCACAACCTTAGATGCACTTGTTGCAGCCGGTTACGAAACTCCTTATGTAACAGCTTTTGGTGTTCCTTATGGTTTAGAGATCGAATTCATGAACATGATGTTTGCTTTAGGCGGCGAGTTCTTCGATCCTGCAACCAATATGCCTTTATTCAATAGCCCCGAAGGCGTAGAAGCTTTAGAGCGCTTAGATACCCTTTATGGTTATATGAATCCTGATGCTTTAACCTGGGCCAGCGATGACTTAACCGTTTCTTTCCAAACCGGCGGTGCTGTTATTGCTCAAACTTGGTCGACCCGTTCGGCTAATATGGAAGACCCCACTGTTTCGCAAATTGCCGGTTTAGTTGGCTATGCTCCTTCGGTTAGTGTTGTAGAAGGCAATCCGCTTTATTCTTATATTGCCAATGACTACTTCGTTATCCCTCATAATATCGGCGACGAAGCTCTTGCCGAGGCTGCTTTCTTAGCCGCCATGGAAGCTATTTGTGAACCTGCCCAACAGGCTGCAGCTACCGTATCTATGGTTACCCGTGCTTCTTCCTTAACCGAAGAAAATATCGCTTCTGCCCCTGCTTATCCTTCGATGTTGGAAAGTATGGAACTTGGTTTAAGACCTTATGTTTCGATCGAGTTCCCCTTCTTTGGTCAAGTAACCACCTTAATGGGCCCCTACTTAACCGAAGCTCTTGCTAATGATGGCGTTACCTATGAAGAGCAATTACAAAAAATCGAAGAAGAAACCATTATCTTATTACAAGATTTAGGTTATATTGAGTAATTTTTTAAAAGGGGGCTGTCGCAAAAAATTGCGATAGCCCCCACCTTTTACGCTAAAGTTTTTTTGGTTCTTTTTTTTCAAAAAAAGAATGAATCTTTTAAAACTGTGGCTTTTAGCTACAGTTTAATTTTATATATAAGGAGAATATTATGGGTAAATATACCGCTGCTAAAGAATTAGTATGGGCATATTTTAAAGATCTAGACCAAGCCGCTACTGAAGAAATCCCCAGTGTTTTAAATAAATATTTAACTGATGATTATTATTATCGGGGCAGCTATCCAAATCGCGAATTGCATGGTATCGAGGCCGTAACTAAGCAATTTTGGCTGCCGCTTAAAACCGCATTAAGCTCTATGCAAAGGCGAGTAGATATTTTTATAGCCGGCAATAATGAGTTTGATGATACGATTTGGGTTATGGGTATGGGCCATTTTATGGGGCTATTTGATAATGATATTTTGGGTATTCGTCATACCAATAAAATGGCGAGCCTTCGTTTTGCCGAATTTTCTTGCGTAAAGGACGGCAAAATATGCCAAACCGGGCTTTTTGTGGATTGGATAGGCCTAATGCAACAAGCCAATATGTATCCCTTGCCACCTTCTACCGGCCAATACTTTATTTATCCCGGGCCACGTAATCATAATGGCCTGCTTTTTGAAGATGCTAAGCCCGAAGAGGGCGAAAAAACCAATGCCGTGCAAAGAGAAATGGGCGAGATTTTAGCCAAACTTAATGAGGGCATGCGCCCACCCACTGCCGACGAATTAGCTCTAACCTGGTCTAAAAATATGATTTGGTATGGGCCGGCCGGCATTGGTGCTACCTATACTATCGAACGCTATATTAAGCAGCATACCGGTCCCTTTAGACAAGGGCTAACCGATAAAAACTTTGTTTGCCATAAAGTGCGCTTTGCCGAAGGCAATTTTGCCTGCTTTTTTGGCTGGCCAAACCTAACCAATCGTGCTATTGGTGGCTTTATGGGGCTTACCTCGGGCGATACCAAGGCCGAAATGATGGTTGTTGATGTTTATTCACGCGAAGAAGATAAATTAGCCGAAAACTGGGTTATCATCGATATCCCTTATTGGCTTGCCCAACAAGGGTTAGATGTATTTAAACGTACAGCAGATATCCTTAATGGTTAGGAGTAAAATTATGAGCTATAATTTTGATCAAATAATCGATCGCAGTAATACTTATAGTCATAGTATTGATGGCTATCAGGCCTTCTTTTTTGGCGATAATGCTCCGCCGCCTTTGCCGCCGGGCCTAAAAAACTATATTCATATGTGGATTGCCGATATGGAAATCGCCACCCCCGATTTTGTGCTTGATGCCTTGCACAATAGGGTTAATAAGCAAATTATGGGTTATACCCAAAATAACGGTGATGATTTTTACCAGGCCTTTAGCCATTGGGCTGCCCGGCAATATGATTGGCAAATCCCTAAAGAGCATTTGCAATTTAGCGAAGGGGTAGGGGCTGCCCTTTATTCTTTAGTTAGCCATATTTGTAAACCGCAGCAAGAAGTGCTAATTCTTAGCCCTTCTTATCCAAAATTTCGGCGCGTTGCCACTAGCCTAAACCGTCAATTAATATATAGTGATTTGCTTAAAAAAGATGGTCAATACTATATAGATTTTGCCGATTTAGAGCAAAAAATTAGTAGTCCTAATTGCCCATTACTGATAATCTGCCATCCGCATAATCCCAGTGGTCGCATTTGGCAGGCAGACGAGCTTAAACAAATTGTCCAATTATGCAAGCAGTATAATACCACAATTATCAGTGACGAAGTCCATTGCGATTTATTACGCAGCGGCTTAACCCACCAACCTTTGGCCAAAATTTGCCCCGATTATCCGCAAATAATAACCTGCATGTCGGTAGGTAAAACTTTTAATATGTCGGGCATTGCTTTAGCTGCTATTATTATACCCGATCAAGCTATCCGCCAAAAATGGCAGGCCGAGGATCGCGATCATATTAATCCTTTTAACCTGGAAGGTACTATTGCTGCCTATCGGCAAGGTGCAGATTGGCTAAAAGAATTGCGCTTATACCTGGATAATAACTTTACTTTTACCCAAGATTTCCTAAGCAAAAATTTGCCAAAAGCTAAATTTAATATTCCCCAAGCTACCTATTTAGCCTGGATTGATTTAAGCGGCTATTTGGCAAATGAGGACAATATAGCCTTATTCCTAGCCGAAAAAGCAGGGGTATTGATAGAAGCCGGCGATATGCATTTTGTCCATAATGCCCAAAACCATATTCGCCTAAATCTTGCTTGCCCTAAAGCCACGTTGCAAGAAGGCCTTAAGCGGATAGCCATGGCCTTAAAGTTTTAATCAATTTTTTTAAAAAATTGCGGGGGATTGGTCTAGCTGGGTTTAGCTAAGGCTAACCCACAGCTAATGCACATAGCTAGCACTCAAAATCAAAGATTTTGGCACTAGCTCAGGGGGCTGCTCCCCCAAGGTCTTAAAACCTGCGCCTTTTGGCGAAGCCAAAACAGCCCGAGGTCAAGCAATAAATCCGTCATATGCAAAAGGGAGGCTGTCGTAAATGACAGCCTCCCTTTTTGATCACATAAGCATATCTAAATATTTTACTAAGCTATACAAATATATGTGGTAATAGTAGATGTTATTATGTATAATATTAAGAAATAGAAATATTTAATAAGAAGGGAGGTTTTTGAATGTCTAAACATATTTTGGAGTATGAATGCCCAGCTTGCGGCGGCCCATTGCGTTTCGATGCTAATACGCAGAAGATTGTATGCGAATACTGTAATAGTGAATATGCAGATGACTTTTTTGACAAAAAAAAGGATGCCTCCGATGCTATCAATGAAAGCGCCATAGATTGGAACTTAGAGGGCTATATTAAAGATGGCGAGCAGGTTAATATCGAGGTAAGCTATTCATGCACTTCATGCGCTGCCGAAATTATAGCCGATAACAATACTGCTGCTACAGAGTGCATGTATTGTGGCAGCCCGCTACTTTTAACCAATAATATAACAGGCATGTTAAAACCTGATTTAATCATTCCGTTTAAAATCGATAAGGTCGAGGCCGAAAGAAGGCTTAAGCAGTTTTATCGTAAAAAAATCTTATTGCCTTCGGCCTTTAAAGACAAAAACCGAATTTCTAAAATAACCGGTATTTATGTTCCTTTTTGGCTATTTTCGGCAGAGGGCAGTGGTGATGTTAGCTATACTGCCCAATCAGTAAGCAGCCACCGCAAAGGGGATTATAAATATAATACCATCAAGCATTATTCTGTTTTGCGCTCCGGCAGCACGGCATTTATTAAAGTGCCTGTCGATGCCTCTGTTAAAATGGATGATAATTATATGGATGGTTTAGAGCCTTATAATTATGATGAATTAAAAAGCTTTTCTAATTCTTATATGGCCGGCTATTTTGCCGATAAATTTGATGTTGATGTAAATACCAGCGCCTTAAAAGCCGAAGCTAGAATTGCCAATTCCGTAGCAGAAGTATTTAAAACAACGGTTAAAGGCTATAGCAGTGTAAAGGTGGATTCTACGGCAATAAAAATGACTAATCGCAAGGTTCATTATGCTCTATTGCCGGTTTGGATTTTAAATACCAATTATAATGATAAAATGTATAAATTTGCCATTAATGGCCAAACCGGTCAGGTAGCAGCCGATTTGCCCATCGATAAGCGCAAAAAAAATATTTTATTTGCCTCTATATTTAGTATACTCTCTGCTGTTTTTTGTTTAATCTTATATAATATCTTTATTTAAAAAGGAGGGGTTAACATGAAAAAAATCAGTTTTTTAATCATTTTATTGCTAGCACTCTCCCTATTTTGCCAACCTGCTTTAGCAAGCCAAACCGTTACCAATGGCTCATCGGCCATTTATGATGATATGGACTTAATTGATACAGAAGAATTAGCAATGATGGAAGTCTATATAGCTAAGATTAAAGAAACCTACGATTATAATATAACCCTAATTTCGGCCGGATATTTCGACACCTATCAAGATTTTACCGATTATATCAATAATTTTGCCAACAATAATCAGCAGGGAAGTGGCATATCTTTTATATTCGGTTTAATGTCCGATGGCACAATCGAGTGGAATTATTGGGCATATGGCGAGTATAGCGATGCTATCCTTCCTGCTATACTAGATTATAACATCGAATCTGTAGAGTATGCTTTTAGCTATGAAGATAATGCGTACATATCGGTATATATCAATTTTATCAATAGCGTAGAAACTTTTTTAATCCAGCAAACCGGCATCTGGATTCAAACCGAACCTTTGCCCTATACCGGTGAAGGCGGAACTATTGCCGGCTTTGATCCCATCATCGATGCGGCCGATATCCTAACCCCGGCCGAAGAGGCCTCTTTATTCGCCAATATCGAATATTTTCAGAAAACCTATGGTTTTGATATTACCTTTTTAACCATGAACCCGGTGCCGGATTATCTGGATTTGCTTGATTATTGCGATGACTATACCTTATTAGATCCCACCAGGGACGGCCTAGTCTTTGCCCTAAATATGGATCCTTCAACCCGTGGCTATGCCACTTCAACCAGAAATTTTGGCGAAGAGGCCTTTACCGCTGCGGCCTTAGATTTAATTGACGACGAAGTAATACCTTTGCTCTCTTCGGGGGATTATTTCGAGGCTTTTTCGCAATATTTAGTCCATACCGAGCAATTTATTATTGCCGCTCAATCCGGCGAGCCTTATTCTTATCCCTTAACCTGGCAGTCTGTGCTGTTATTTCTGATTGCTCCGTCTGTTGTAGTAGCATTTTTTATCACTATTGTCATTGTAAACGGTATTTTTGTAAAGCAAATGAAAACGGCTATCAAAAAAACCTCTGCCGAAAGCTTTTTAGTACCGGGCAGCCTAAACCTAACTGCCAAAGAAGATACCTATTTACGAACTACCGAAACCAAAACCTATTCGCCCAGGTCATCGGGCAGCGGCGGTAGTAGCAGTGGCGGCCGCTCAAGCAGCCGCAGCGGCTACGGAGGAAGCAGGGGAGGCCGCTCAGGCCGCTTCTAGGCGGTAGCACCGCCGGGCAATGTCGCGCATTT
>CAYJBP010000028.1:0-22708 GCA_964368605.1 uncultured Peptococcaceae bacterium
ATCAGGAATTGCCCAACTTTGATACCGAAAGGCGCTTTTTTCCTTGGATGTATCGGGTTGCGCAAAATGCCTGCATAAACTCGTTGCGCAAACTACCTAAGGAATCTTTAACCGATGACGGCCAGCCCGAATACGACAAAAGGCAACTGGGTGAGGACCCCGCCCAAAGCTATGTTAATCGGGAATATGCTCAAGAATTAGCCCTGCTATTGCAGGAAATGCCCGAAAATTATCGCGAACCTATTTTGCTAAAATATGTTGAGGGCTTATCCTATCAGGAAATAAGCGAAAAACTTGATTTATCGATTTCAACTATCGAAAGCAGGCTTTTTCGTGGCCGCAAATTTTTACGTAAACTATTAGAAAAAACAAATTTATAGAAAGGAGCAGCAAAATGAAATGTCAGAACTTTGAAGACCTCATTCAGTTATCAATAGACGGTCATATACGCCAAGAGCAGCAAAAAGCCCTTGATGCGCATTTGGCAGCCTGCCCTGATTGTGCTGCTCTTTTGGCCGATATGCAAGCCATTCACTCTATTTTAAGCACCGAATTAAGTGCAGTAGAGCCACCCGCCGATTTTGTGGCGGCCACCATGGCTAAGCTGCCGCCTGCGCCTAAGCCGCAAAAAGCACCACGTTTGCGTTTTAAATTTATTTTTGGCTTGGGCAGTTTTGCTGCATGTGCTGCCGCCGTACTGTTTATGATTTTTGGTGGTCAAACCCAGCCCGAGCAGCCACTTATTGCCGAGGATAATCAGCCCAATCAAGTGCTTATTAGCCAGGCTGAGGAGCCAAGTAATACCCAAACCGTGCCCGAAGATAGATTAGGCGATCAGCCAATAGAAAATATTGAACCGTCAACAATTGCTCCATTACCCACCGAGCCTAATGAAGCACCTGCTACGGATCCGATAGCCATTGATTCTCAGCCCGATACGCAAAATGAAGAATCGGGCGAGCAAGTAGATAATAATCAGCCTGCCCCCGCCGAAGAGCCTGCCCCTGCTCAGGTGCAAGTTGCAGCAAATGAGCCGGCCGCTATCAGCGCTAATCCCGAACTTAACGCCGAGCCGGAAATAGTGCATGGTGTGCTGGAAATTCCCCAGCCTGCCCATCAGCAAATAATTATTCCGGTTGATGTTTTTATGCCTAAGCTTTTTGCCGCCTTCGATTGCGATGCAATCATGCCTCATATTGATGAAAATGGCCTGGTAAACTACTATACTAATTATCGTGGTTATTATCAAAAATGGCAGCAAGAATTAATTAGCGAAGCCGAAAGTATTTATATCGAAAATAGCGATAATTTACCCGATATGGCCTCTTTATTCGGCTATAATAATTATGATGATGCTGTAAATACGCCTTTATCCTATGCGCTTTCGCCGGATAATAGCCTGCTAGCGGTCAATAATGGCAGCGATGTGAATAATGGAATTTGGCTATTTGCCAATAATGCCCCCACCGAAGCAACAACCGATGCAGCCCAGCCATCCGAGCAATCGGTAGCGGCAACTGATCAAGCTGCCGATGGCCAGCCTGCCGATGCAAGTACCGATGCTAATGCAAATAGCGTTGATGATATAGCCGATGAGCAGCAAGACTTGCCTGCTAATTCATTATATATTGATATGGCCGAGTTAGATTTTAGCACAGGCACATCGATATTTATCGACCGGGCTTCCGGCGAATTATTAAACTGGTCGCCAAATGGCAGCAAATTGCTTTTTACCGATAGCGATGGTTTGCTTTATGTTTATTATGCTTATTATGGTGGCGAGCAAAGATATTATCAGTTATCCGAAGTACCTGTTACCAGCGCCGATTGGTCGGCCGATAGCCGCTTAGTATTGTTCTCGGCTCAGCAAGAGGGCGATAATCATAGCAATATTTATATGGTAATGGTGCCCTAAATTTTTGATTAATAAATAAGCTGAGGTTAACGCAATTTTGCGATAGCCTCAGCTTTTTGATTTGACTTAGGTTTTTTGCTGTCTTTTACTACCTGGATTGTTGGGATATATTTTTGATTTTGTAGGGAATGGGTAAGACCATTCCCTACAAAACACTAACAAATCAAAAAATAGCAAAGCTGGGCTGGGTTCGGATTACGGGCGCGTGCTTATAACTAAACATCCTCTGCAAAATCTTTAATTATCGCCAAAAAGGCTTCGCCATAGCGTGCCGCTTTTTGCTCGCCTACCCCGTTTACCTTTAAAAATTCTTGGGCGTTTAAAGGCATTTTAGCGCACATATCGCTTAAAGTACGATCGGAAAAAACCACAAAGGCAGGCACATTTTGTTCGCTGGCTAAGCTAAAACGTAAGGCCCTTAATTGCTCAAATAATTGCGATTGATGCGAATTTAAATCTAAGGCTGCAACCTGGCTTGCCGCAGCTGTTTTGCCTTTTGGGGCTTTGGTTGATTTAGGCTCTTTTTTGGCAGGTATGGCTACTTTCATGGTCAGCTTTTGGCCATGATAAAGGATATCCTTTGCCTTAGCTTGTAATTTAATTACCGAATATTGCTCATCGGTTTTGGCTAAATAGCCTTCGCATAAAAGATAATCGACAATTAAGCGCAAATCGGCTGCGCTTTTTTTGCTGATATTATAGGTAGATAATTGATTTAAACCCATGCTCAACAGGCGTTCGCTTTTGCTGCCTCGCAAAACATCGATAATCATGGTAATGCCAAAACGCTCCTTCATCCGATAAATGCAGGATAATATCATCTGGGCATCCTCGGTTATATCTACTTCGATAAAATTGGCTTGGCAATTGCTGCAATTATTACAGTTTTGGGGCGCAGTTTCGCCAAAATAAGTTAAGATAAAGTTACGCAAACATTTAGAGCCTGTTGCATAAAAAGTCATCTGCTTTAGGCGAGTATATTCGCGCTCTTTTAGTTCTAAAGCCTGCGCACTATCAGGGTCGATATTATCATGGCCATGCTCAATTAGCCATTGATTAGTATGCACATCCTGGCCGCTATATAAAAGTAGACAATGGGCAGGGCTGCCATCACGGCCGGCTCGTCCAATTTCCTGATAATAGCTTTCCAGGTCTTTAGGCATATTATAATGGACAACAAATTGAATATTCGATTTATCAATACCCATGCCAAAGGCATTGGTAGCCACCATAATTTGACGGCGATCGTATAAAAAATCGTCTTGATTTTGCTTGCGCTCATTATCGCTAAGCCCGGCATGATAACGGGTGGCATTAAAGCCGCTTTTAAGTAAATGGGTATAGATAGTTTCGACATTATTCCTGGTAGAGCAATATATTATCCCCGAATTATGCTTAATGCCGGTTAAAAATTGTTGCAGAGCATCTTGCTTTTTTTTAGGGCGAATGATTTCTAAAAACAAATTCTGACGATCAAAGCCGCTAATCAAAATAAAAGGATCGATAAGCGCCAGCAATTGGCTGATATCTTGGCGTACCCTTAAAGTTGCGGTAGCTGTAAAAGCCGAGATTACCGGACGCTTTTTTAGCCTGGCAATAAATTGGGGAATTTGGGCATAGCTTGGTCTAAAATCCTGCCCCCATTGCGAGATGCAATGCGCCTCGTCTACGGTAATCATCGAGATGTTGGCATTTTGGGCAAAATAGATAAAGTCATTGCTCATAAGCCGTTCCGGCGCTATATAGATTAGCTTATAGGCATTATTTAAGGCCTGCTCCAATACCCTATCTATTTGGCGCATAGTAAGCGATGAATTGATATAAGCGGCCTTAATCCCGGCTTGAATAAGGCTATTTACCTGATCCTGCATTAAAGAAATTAATGGCGAAATTACCAGGCAAATGCCATCATTAAGGATAGCAGGCAATTGATAACAGGCCGATTTACCGCCACCTGTGGGCATAATGCCCAATACATCCTGCTTGGCCATAATTGCCGAAATCAGCTCCTCTTGCCCCTGCCGAAAGCTGTCATAACCAAAATATTTTTTTAAGGGCTCAAGTAGCATACTCATTGAATTAACCCCTTATCGTCGGCATTGTTTTTTTACTAAAAGCATAAATTTAGGGATGGCCATCATCCGTCCTAAACGGCTGGGCTGTTTAATTAGCCGCCATAGCCATTCTAAGCGCAGTTTTTGCATAAAAAGCGGCGCTCTTTTAATCATACCTGCCCATACATCAAAGCTGCCGCCTACGCCTAAGGCCACGGCGGCCTGCAATTGCTCTTGATGCTCGGCCACAAAATATTCCTGACGCGGCATGCCCAAAGCAACCAATACAATATCGGCTTGCGATTCGGCAATTTGCTGTAAAACGGCCTGCTCTTTGCCATTAAAATAGCCATCATGGCAGCCGGCAATGATTAGGCCGGGGTATTTTGCGCTAAGTTTGGCGGCAGCCTGCTCGGCAATAGTAGGCGCTGCACCCAATAAAAATAGGCGCCAACCGCAAATGGCGGCTCGCGCTGCAATGGCCTCGCCTAAATCAACCCCGGTAACTCGCTCGGGTAATTTTTGGCCATATTGCTCGGCCGCCCATAAAACGCCGCTACCATCGGCCGTAATTAAGTCGGCCGTATTTAGCAGGGCTTTAAACTTAGGATTATGATAGGCCATATAAAGCCCTTCGGCATTGATGGTTACTATTTTATGCAAGCGCCGCTTATCCTGCGGCATATTTATGGCCTGCTCTACAAAATCGACAGCCTGCGCCATATTAATAGCTGCAATATCAATATCTAAAATTTGCATATAAACCTCGGGTGTAAAAGGGACGGGCAAGGGAAATCAATCCTCTTGCCCGCCAATTATTAATTAGTATCAGTATCATCGGCAGGCGGCTGCTCGGTTTCGGTCGGCTGCTCGGTGGGCTCAGTTGCCTCCTCGGCAGGCGGTTGCTCGGTTTCTTCGGCAGGCGGCTGCTCATTCTCCTCCAGCTGCGGCACATCATCCGGGTTTTGATTAGGATTAAGATTAGGATCTATCGCATTAGGATCGGCATTAGGATCTACCGCATTAGGATCGGCATTAGGATCTACCGCATTAGGGTCGGCATTAGGGTCTACCGCATTGGGGTCGGCATTAGGGTCTACCGCATTGGGGTCGGCATTAGGATCGGTGGGGTTAACCACGATAACCTCGCTTGGTGGCGGGGTATCGCCTACGGCATCTAAGGCATCGATTACGCCATCGCCATTGGTATCGACAGGTGGGGTATCGATAATGCCATCGCCATCGATATCGGTTCCTTCTGGTACAATCGGTAGGCCGTTTTCGTCTAACAGAATATCTTCTTCCGGCTCATCAGCCGGGGGATTATAGGTTGCGCTATCATTATAGATGATATTTGTTTCGCCAATAGCTTCGCCGGCGGCAAATTCGGTAATCATTTCGATGGTTTGGGTTCGGTTTAGCATCCAGTAATTGCCTTGGCCAATCCACATGCCTGCCCCTGGTAAGGAATAGGTGTTAATCGTGTTTAAGTCCATTTGCAATAGCGAATTGCTAACTTCCAGAATTTCGCTTAGGGTATAATCGGTATTTACATATTCCCAGGCTATATTGGCCAGTTGCGGCACTTTAAGGATAATGGTGGGGTCGGTAAATTTTTGGGCTAATTCTTGAATAAACATTTGCTGATTGGCAATACGATCGATATCGCCCATCGGCAAATCTCTAAAGCGAACAAAGCCCAGCGCATCAACGCCGTCTAGGGTTTGCAGGCCGGCATCGATAGCAATATTTTCGCTGGATTTATACATATTTACGGGCACATCAATTTCCACCCCGCCGATGGCATCGATAAGCTCGATAAAGCCATTAAAGTCGATTTCTACATATTTTTCGACGGCTATACCCAAAGTATATTCGATAGTGCTTTTAAGCAAGGAGATGCCGCCATAAAAATAGGCTTCATTGATTTTGGTTTTGGTGGAGTAGCCGGGCAATTGCACATAGCTATCCCGAGGAACGGAAAGCAAATTGATATTATTGTTTTCCCAATCGATAAAGGCAATCATAATGGTGTCGGTACGGTAAACATTCTCGCCTTCGCGTTTATCGGCGCCTACCAAAAGCACAACGTCCTGGCCTTCCAGCATCGGCGGTGGCTCGGTAACGGCTAAGGCAGGGTCGTTTTCGGGATTATAGGGATCGGCCTCGGTAAGCATTTCGATAGGCGGATAGGAGGCAAAGCCTAAGTTCATGCCTAAATAAAAGCACCAACAAATGATAAAAGTAAGCAAAAGGGTATAGCAAAATTTTTGCTTAGGTTGAAGAAGCCCGTACCAGGTATTTTTTTCATGGATGGTGGTACGGTCTTTAGACCAAAAATCGTTCACAATAATACCTCTTTCTATCTGGTGATTATAACTTGACGCAGTACATCATCCCATTCAACAGTGCAGTTAAAGGCTTCGCTAACATAGCGCACATGCACCAAAGTGCTGCCATCAACAATAACAGCCGGGTATTCCATTAAATATGTATTGCCATTGATTAAGGCATTACGGTCGTCGATCTTAAGAACCATGGTTTGGTTTTGGTCGGCAAAAGTTGCTTCGCGGGCAACCTCATCCCAGGTAACGGTAAGGCCAAGAGCTTCGCCGATAAAGCGAGCAGGCACCATGGTATAGCCGCTGCCCATAATTTGCGGAGCAACAGGCACAGTTTCGATAGCGTCGTTTACCAGGGCTTGCCGGCTATTGATGGTAAGGGTAATATCGATACTGCCGCCGCCTAGGGTTTGCTCGATAGCGGCCAATTGCTGCTCTAGCGGAGCAAAGGCCTCGTCTACATATTGCTCAACCCAGGCCTGAGTAACAAGAGGGTTGGCGGCCGATCCTGGCGGAGCAGAGGCTAAGGCCAGGCCGGCATAAGCCAAAAACAAGCCCCCGATAAAGCATATGCCCAGCAACCATTTATTATTAGCGATTACGGATAATTTTGTAGGCTTCATATAAATTAGCACCTTTCATATAAGTTGGCTAACTAAATGATTTCGACAAAAAATGCTCTTTTCCTGCTGCAAGCGACAATAGCAGTCGGAAATCAGTCTAGCGGATAGTGGTATTTTTAGCAGTTTTTATTGCGGCATTACAACAATTGTTGGCAAGGCCGCTAGCTGCCACTTAGCCTTAGGAAAAGGCGCAGCTAATCGGCATATTTATAGCTTAAAATTAAAGATATTCTAATTTTTTTTCATTTTTGCTCGGCCACATATTCCTTGTAAATCTTGATAATCAAAGAATAGATAGCTGCTGCCGGGATTTTCTTGGGCAAAATCACCCTTAATCTGCCAGCTAAAATTAAAATAATAAGCCTGCTTGCTATCTTTGGGATGACGCAAAAAATGAGGCAAATTTTGCCTGTTTTGATAGCTTAACCAATCCAAACGCAATAAGTCGAAAAATAAATCCCGATTTAAGGGCAATAATTTATTGTATAAAAGTTCGGCTTTTTGCTGTAAGCTTAAACCGCTTAATCCACCTTTGGCCAGCTCTGCACCTAAATCTAAATACATAGCCAAGGCATCGCCCGGCCATAATTTTGCGGCCCTAAGCAGGCTAAATCTAAAGCGGCCACTATTAAATAGCTGGTTTAAGGCCTTATCTGCCCAGTTTAATTTAAATAGATAATCGGCATTAAGATTAGGCGTAGCCAAAATTTTATACGGGGGATGAGGGCTAGATAGCAGGCCATATTGCTCGGTTTGCTCGGCTATAAGCGAACCGGGCAGGATTTTTAAAAAGCCCAACTGTAAATAATGAGGGGCAATTTGATGCACTAGATTAAAGCCTGCGGCAAAACTTGCTTCCGTTTCGGCAGGCAGGCCGGCTATTAAATCTACATGTACTGCACAATTATCGGCTTTAAGCAGGGATTTTAAGGCCTGCTCGGCCTGCGGCCAAGCGCCTTTGCGGCGGATGGCCGCTAATACCGGCTCGCTTAAACTTTGTAAGCCGGCCTCTAAATGCAAATAGTTTAGCGGCGCTTTTTGCCAAAGTTCGCTAAGTTGCGGTGCTAATTGATAGGGCGAAATCTCGAAATGCCAGCTCAAGCCCGGCCTGTATAATTCGAGAATTTTTTGGCTAATGGCCATTGCTCGCTTTAAATTAGCATTAAAAGTGCGATCTACAAATTTAATTTGGCCACCATATTCGGCCAAAATGGTTAGCTCCTTTAGCACCGTTGCCAAGGGGCGCTCGCTTAAACTTTGCTTGGCCGAAGCGCAAAAAGTGCAGCTATAAGGGCAGCCTCGGCTGCTTTCATAATAAATAACCTTGTTTTCTTGCTTAAATTTTTGCAAATCCTCTTGCTTATATAAAAAGGGCAAGGTGGCCAAATCCACCCTGGCCAAGGCCTTAGGCTTAGTGCCGCCCTGCCAATGAATATAATCAAGCTGCGGTTTAAGCTCGCCATTTGCTAAGGCGCTAATTAATTGCGGCCAAACTTGCTCGCCTTCGCCGCAAATTATCGCATCCAGCAGAGTATTATTGGCCAGCAGCTTTTCGCTATCGGCCGAGGCCTCCGGCCCGCCCAGCATAAAGCGGCAATTGGGCAATAATAAAGCTAAATCCTCAATTAAACTTAAAATAAATTCCCGATTCCAAATATACATCGAAAAAGCCAAGATATTAGGACGCAATTTATACAAGTCTTCCACAATAAATTGGGGCGACATATTAATTGAGTATTCTTTTAAGCCAAGCTTAATCGGCATATCTTCGATGGCTCTTGCCAGTGAATAAAGAGCCGGATTGGAATGTATATACTGGCTATTTACGGCTATTAAAACTAAATCCATAATTATCCCTTTTGCGCCACAATACCCCGAGCGCGGCGGCCATAATCATCCAAAACCTCGATGATTTGATAGCCATTAGCGGTAAGTATTTGCGCCACTTGTTCTTGCTGCTTATCGCCATGTTCCAAAAGCAAATAGCCCTTATCCTTAAGACAAAGGGCTGCTTGCGGTATAAGTTTATGGTAAATATCCAAGCCATCCTCGCCGCCAAATAGGGCTAGGCTTGGTTCTTTACGTACATCGGCACTTAAAGCGGCCATTTCCTTGGCATTAATATAAGGCGGGTTGCTGATTATTAAATCAAAAGCCAAATTTTGCTCGATTAAAGGAGCGCATAAATCGCCCTCGATAATAGTGCAACGCTGATTAAATCCCAGCTTTAGTGCATTTTTGCGGCTAATATGCAAAGCGGTATGGCTAATATCCAAAGCCCAAATTTGCGCCGTTTTAAGGGCATCGGCCAGGCTTAAGGCAATAGCACCGCTGCCGGTACAAATATCGGCAATTTGCGGATTAGGATAATCCTGCAATAAATCAATGGCTTTTTCAACGATAATTTCCGTATCGGCGCGCGGTATTAATACGCCCGGCTCAATATCCAAAACAATATTCATAAAAGCTGCTTCGCCTAGAATATATTGCAATGGTATATCGGCCAAGCGCTCAGTTAAAATATAGCTTAAGGCAGACATATCAATATCAGCGTTTGCATGCAAAAGAATTTGGCTAGGCTTAATTTTTAGCAAATGAGCAATAATTAATTCGGCCTGACGCAAGGCCTCGGCCTCGCTTAGGCCATGGGCATTTAAGGCCTGCTTTAAATAAAGCCTGGCCTGTAAGGCTTCCATTATTCTTTAAGCCTGGCGGCTTGATCGGAGGTTACTAAGGCATCGATAATTTCTTCAATTTCGCCTTCCATAATCCGATCTAGCTTATGCAAGGTTAGGCCGATACGATGATCGGTAACCCGCCCTTGCGGATAGTTATAGGTGCGGATACGCTCGCTGCGATCCCCCGAGCCTACCATGCTGCGGCGGCTTTCGGCCTCGGCGCTCATCGCTTCTTCCATCATTTTTTCCATTACCCTCGAGCGTAAAACTCGCATGGCTTTATCTTTGTTTTTATGCTGGCTTTTTTCGTCCTGGCAGGAAACCACAATCCCGGTTGGCAGATGGGTAATACGCACCGCACTTTGGGTGGTATTTACACATTGGCCGCCGGGGCCGGTGGCGCAGAATAAATCGATACGGATATCATTAGCGCCAATCTCTACCTCTACCTCCTCGGCTTCCGGCAAAACGGCTACCGTGGCGGCACTGGTATGAATTCGCCCACCCGATTCGGTAGAAGGCACTCGCTGCACCCGATGCACGCCGCTTTCGAATTTAAGGCGGCTAAATGCACCCTTGCCTTCGATTAGCACAATAATTTCTTTTACGCCGCCAATATCGGTATAATTGGCATCCATAATTTCCAGCCGCCAATGGCGTAACTCGGCATAGCGGGTATACATTCTAAATAAATTTTGGGCAAAAAGGGCAGCCTCGTCGCCGCCTGTACCTGCCCGTATCTCCAAAAGAACATTCTTTTGATCATTAGGGTCTTTAGGCAATAGCAAAACCTTTAAGGCCTGTTCTTCACGTTCTTTTTGGGGAATAAGCTCTTCCAGTTCGGCCTGCGCCATCTCGGCCATATCGGGGTCGCTTTTATCATTGGCCATCAATTTGGCCTCGTCGATGCCGTCACAAGTAGCCTTATAGGCATAATAAGCCTGCACTACGTCCTCAATTTCGGCGCGCGCCTTAATATGCTTTTGCCATTCGCTTTGCTTGGCAATAATATCCGGATCGGAAACTAGGGCAGTAAGTTTTTCGTATTTTTCGGCCAAAGCGGCCAATTTGTCTAGCATTTTTTTCCTCCTAAATTAACTGTTTACCTGGGGATTACTCAATATATTAGCAGCTTGATTAAAAGCAGCTCCTTCATTAATAACCGGCTTTGGGGGATTATCCTGATTAGTAGGATTATCCGTATTATCGGGCTTAGTGTCTGCCGGTTTATCATCAGTTTTAGCAGGCGCTAAATCGGTATCTAGGCCTGCGGCGGCGGCTTCTTTGGCGGCTAATTGCTCGGCCGTGGCCTTTAAAATAGCCTCCCTTTGGGCAATTTGAGCAGCAGTTTGCGGATAATCATCGGCAAAATGCGGCACATTGCTAATTGCGGCAATGGCTACCTCGATTTGGCCATCATCCGGCTCGGCCGTGGTTAGCTTTTGCATGGCCAATCCGGGGGCAATCAGTAGGCTAAGCAGGCGATTATTCGGGAAGTATAAAGGCAGGCGATAAAGCTCATAAGCAAGGCCTGCCACAAAGGGCATACTGATAAGCTTAATCCCAATCCTGGCTAAGGCTGTTTCGGTTTGGCCAACAAAGGTAAAGGTAACAATCATCAAAATTACGGTCATCAGCACAAAGCTGGTGCCGCAACGGGTATGAATTGGCGATTGCTGCCGTACATTGGCCACGCTTAAATCCAGGCCGGCCTCTAAAGCATTAATGGTTTTATGCTCGGCACCATGATAGGCAAACAGGCGTTTAATTTCGGCCATGCGGCCGATAATCATCACATAGCCCAAAAACATCGCAATGCGCAATAGCCCCTCGATAAGGCTGCGGCCAAAATCGCCAACATAAGGGTGAACATAGGTGGCCAAAAGCACCGGCAAGCCGATAAAAAAAATGCTAACCAAAAGCATGGCTAAGGCCACGGCTAAAATGATATCTTTGGTGCTAAGTTTATCTTCTTCGCTTTCGCCTGCTTGGGCAGCCGACCAGGTTAAGTCCTGCATGCCACTAAGCATCGAATAAAAAAAAGAGATAAAGCCCCTAAAAATCGGCCAACCGGCAATTTTATATTTTTCTTTTAAAGATTTGCGGCTGCTTATTTTATAAACAATAGTGCCATCTTCTTTGCGGCAGGCAATGGCTTTACCCTTGGGGCCTTGCATCATAACCCCTTCCATAACGGCTTGGCCGCCATAATAAATATTACTCATTTAATCCCTTCTTTAAAAAAATATTATATCCATTAGATTATTATATATCTTTTTACCTATAAAGAGCAAGAGAAAATTGTAATTTTTTTAAAAAAGTTTTAAATTTAGGCTTATTTTTTGATAAACAGGCAAAAATATGCAAGATATCATTCTTTATTTTTGTAATTATATAAAGCAAAACCAATAACTGACTTATTTAAATAGATAGCAGGAAGGAGCAATTATGGCCTTTAAAACAGGAAAATCAGCCGATAATGCTGCCTATGAGCGCCTTTTGCTTAAAAAAAGCGCCAAAGGTGATACCGACGCTTTTGAGGAGTTGGCTCAAAAATATCAAAAGCAAATTTATAATATATCCTTACGCTTAGTAAATAATGGCGAAGATGCCGCCGATATCAGCCAAGAAGTGCTGTTAAAGCTGTATCGAGCCTTGCCCCGTTTTAGGGGTGATGCGGCATTTTCTACTTGGGTTTATCGGATTACGGTAAATACGTCGCGCGATTTTATGCGCAAAACCTATAAGCATAAAGAATACCTATACAATAATTGGACGGATGAGGACGATGCCGACAAGCAGGTAGATATTGCCGATTATTCGGCAATTCCCGAAGATATTTACCTAAACCGGGAAGTGGAGCAATATTTATTGGCCTTAATCGAAAATTTATCGCCCAAATATAAGGTGGTTTTTACTTTAAGGGAGATTTCCGGCTTAGGTTATCAAGAAATTGCCGATATTTTAAGCATTTCCTTAGGCACGGTAAAATCGCGTTTAAGCAGGGCACGCAAAGCTATGCAGGATAAAATTATGGCCGATAAGGAACAATATCCTCATTTAAGCCGTCTTATAGGGCAAAAGGAGCGTGATTAGCATGATTGATTGTGATAAAGTTCTGGCTAATCTCGATGCTTACCTAGATGGCGAATTAAAGCCGGCCGCTTATCGGCAAATCGAGGAGCATTTAAGCGGTTGCAGCGCTTGCGCCCATCAGCTGGAGATTAAGCAAAATATAGTTCAATCTTTTAAAACAATAGGCTTGGCCGAATTGCCGGCCGGCTTTAGCAAAGATTTGCATAATAGCCTAGTAACCGAACCTAAACCTAAAGCGCCTGCTATCTATAGGCGTAATTGGTTTAAGGGTTTGGCCGGAGCGGCTTGCTTACTGCTTTTAATTGGGGTAGTTGGCGGCGCATTGGGGCTGGGATCGTCTTTACTTTCTTCTAATAATTATGATTATGCGGAATCTGTAACCGATGAATCTGGCTCGCAGATGGCTTATGACAGTGCTTCTTATGATATGATGTCGGCCGAAGCGCCAATGGCCGCACCCGAAATGATGATGGAAGAAGCCGTAGAAGAAGGCATGGTTATGGCCGATATGGCTGCCCCCGATATGGCGGCATCAGGAGCCGGCCTTGATAATGGCAGCCGCCAGGCCGCAGCCCCCCAAGAGCAGCTAGAGCGTAAAATTATCCATGATGCCAATTTTATGTTGGCGGTAGAAAACTTTAGCGAGGCCTATTTAACGATAACTGATTTGGCCGAGCAAATGGGCGGTTATGTAAGTAGTGCCGATACCTACAGCGATGCCGAAACCGGCCAAATGGTTGGTGGTTATATCAGCATTTATGTGGATGCCAATTTATTAGACCAGGCTACCGAGCTGATTAGCGGCTTAGGCATAGTAGAGCATCAGTATTTGTACAGCGAAGATATTACGATGATGTATTATGATATTGCCGGCCGCCTAGAGCAGTATCAAGCCCAGGAGCAGCGCTTGCTGGAGATTTTGGCGCAAGCGGTAACGGTGGAAGATTTAATTGTAATCGAAAGCGAAATGATGAGGATTAGGGCGGAGATTGAGAGCCTAAGCGGTCAGATTAATTATTATGACCAGGTAACCAGCCTATCCAAAATTAATATCGATATGTATCAACCCGATCCGGATAATAGCCGTGTGGATTTAGATGGTTGGGCGGGTTTTGTTCAGGACATGGAAGAGGCGTTTTTCCGTGGTATAAATGGCCTAATTGATATGGCAGCCTTGATGATTACCGGTTTTATATCGCTGCTACCTATACTGATTGTATTAGCAATTATTATTATGGTTTTGGTAATTATTATTAAAAGACGTTTACGCAGATAAATATAAAGATAATTTTAGATATATTAAAGGGGGCTGTCGCAAATAAAGCGACAGCCCCCTTTAATATATAAAGTTTTTTTGGTTCTTTTTTTACAAAAAAAGAATAGATCTTAAATCTTAATCAAGGTTCACTTAGGCCCAAAACGCCGATAATTATTAACAGGGGGCGGCGCTGCCTGCTGTGCCTGCGATTGCTGCTGATAGCTGCTATTTTGCTCTTGTGCTTGATTTTGCACTTTGGCCAGTAATTGTTCCAGATTTACCTGGCCGGCATCATTCTCCAGGCCGCCTAAAACCTCTTTTAACAAAACCTGGTTTTGAGGCGAAAGCAGGCCTCCGTATTGGTTTAAAAGTTGTCGTAAATCATCGGCATTTTGGATTGACGGTATTTCGATTTTATTATCCATAATAGCTCCCTTCAATAAATATTCCAGTTGGCTGCTTGGTTTTGCACATCATTAAAAGTGGGCAATTTTAAACCGGCACGAGGGCAATTTGCCTGGCAATTAAAGCATAGATTATCGCAAGAATCATAAACCGCAGCTGGGCTACTTGGAGCAGCCTGTGCCTGATAATTGCTTGCGGCTTGCGCTTGATAATTGGCCTTGGCCTGCTGGTTTGGGCGCTTATTATTGGCAGGGTTATTGATAAAGCCGCCCAGCATCTGTAAAATTTGGCTAATATCGGGCTGATTGGCGGCATTAGATGAATTATTTTGATTGCCATTATTAGAGGCCTGCTCCGAGCCACTATTTTGTTCAGCTTGCGGATCATTAAAATCCTGCGTTTGGGATTGGCTTTTATTATTGGCCGCAAAATCGGTAGCGGCCTCGGTTTTAGGCTGCAAATTATTAAGGATAGCACCTAAATCGATATTGCTATTTTGCAATGCGCCCATGATATTGCTAAGATCGGGGCTGGCTGAGGCCTGGTTTTGATTAAAGTTGGCGGCCATTTTTAATAAAGAATTTAAATCGGGGCTGCCGCCGGCATTATTACCTTGATTATTAGTTAATAAGCCTGCTAAACTGCCTAGTCCTCCGCTGCCTAATAATGAAGATAAATTGCCGCCGCCACCTAAGCCGGCTAAATTGGCCAAATTGCCTATATTCCCTAGCCCACCTAAGCCGCCCATACCGCCCAGGCTACCCAAGCTGCTTAGAATATTTGTGCCACCATTGCCACCAAGGCCGCCTATGGCGCGCATTATGCCCGAAGATAAATTATTTAAACCGCTCATTGGCGCATTGCGTGAATTATTCATTAAAGCCAACTAAGCCACCCCCCTTCTACTTTCAATACAGAGTATGCATTAATTGCCAATTTGTGCTTGGCTTAACAAACCTATATAATTTGAAGTAAAGGCGAATACCTAAAAAGCTAGCCGCCGGGATGACTAGGTGCGTCGAGGACGCCGCACCTTACGGTTGGGGTTGCTAATTGGGGATGTCGGCCTCAAGCGGGCGACCACAGGTTTCCCCTATGGCTTAGGCAGGCTATAAAGATTACTCTAGCTGGGCTAATTCCACATCAAAATTAAGCACTTGATCGCCACGGATAACCGTAACTTTTACCATTGCCCCAACTTGTTGCTCAAAGATAATCTCTTGTAATTCGGCAGCACCGGCTACCTTAATATCATTGATGGCGGTGATAATATCATATTGCTTAAGGCCTGCTTTTTCGGACACTCCTTGTTCTTGGGGGATAATCACAACGCCATAATCAATATCCAGATTATTATAGGCGGCCAGCTCCGGCGATAATTCGCCCCAAATAATTACCTGCAAGGCCGGGCGAATAACTTGGCCGTAATTTAGCAAATCGTCTATAACCTTACGTGCCGTATTAATGGGGATGGCAAAGCCCATGCCCTCGAATTCGGCATTGGCAATTTTAATGGTATTGATGCCGATAACCTGGCCATTGCTATTTACTAAAGGGCCGCCGGAATTACCGGGATTGATGGCTGCATCGGTTTGGATTAGCTTAAATTGATTGCCTTCATTGGTTTCGACAATGCGATTAAGGCCGCTGATTACGCCAACTGTTAAAGATCTGGCATAACGTTCGCCGCCGGGATTACCGATGGCCAAGGCCAATTCGCCTACCGCTACTTGCTCGGAATCTCCCAGGTTTGCTACCGCTAAATTATCGGCCTCGATTTTAAGCAAGGCTAAGTCGCTGCGGGGATCGCTACCTAATAAAGCGGCCTCGAATTGACGGCCATCGGCCAGATGCACAAAAATTTTATGGGCCTGATCTATTACATGATTATTGGTTAAAATATGGCCATCGTCCGAAAAAATTATGCCCGAGCCGCTGCCTTGTATTAAATCTAAATTATCCAAATAATAGCTATTGTTTTGGCCGATATTGCTAATATAAACCACGCTTTGCCCCACTGTATCGGCAATATTAGTGATTAAATTATTGCTTTGCGTATTTGTTAAAATCGGCGGATCGGGATTAAGATTAGGGCTGGGGGCATCATTATTAAGCGGCGTATTGGCCATTAAATAATTGCCAAATACCCCACCTAAAATTGATAATACAATTATAAAAATATAATTGAGTAATGGCTTTAAAAATCTTTTTTCTTCTTCAATATAGCGCATAAGGTCACCTCTTTAAAAGTTTTGACCTTATATTATATGTAATTTGGGCGCAGTTATGAGTTATTAAAAAGCGCAAATTCGCAAAATGGCATTTTCCAGTAAATCTTTCATCTCGCCTTCGCCGCTTTTTTGGGCAATATCGGCCGCCAAAAAGATTTCTAAGGCTTTAATCATTTGCCTTAAAGTAAAATTACGGCATTGTCGGGCGCATTTTTCGGCCACAAAAGGATGAATAGCCAAAGTTTTGGCCATTTGATTAGCCCGATAGCCATTACGCAGCATATCGGCCACGGCCAACATATTCTGAAACTGGGTGGATAATAGCCCCAAAATTTGCTGCTCGGCCTCGCCCCTTTGTAATAGCTGCTGATAGCAGGCAATTGCCGCCCGGGCATTTTTGGTAGCTAAAGCATCGGTTAGCTCAAAAATGCTAAACATGCTATTTTGGCTGACAATTTGCCGGGCATCTTGCAGGCTAATTTTTTCTTTTTGCCCCATATAAAGCCTAAGCTTGGCCGCCTCCATAGCCATTTGGCTTAAGTTTTGGCAATTAAGGCTAATATAGTTTAAAACCGCAGAATCTACCTTAACACCCTCCCTAAGCAGGTGCTCTTTAAGCCAAGCCTCCTTTTCGGCCGGCTTTAAGGCAGGGCAAGCAATTAGCCGTCCTTTGTCTTCAATTGTGGTATATATCTTACGCCTTTTATCTATATTGCCATTTAGGGTGGCAATCATAATCATATCGGGATTGGGGTTTTGCAGGTAATCCGTTAAAAGGGCACTGTCATCGGCTTTTTTATTGTCTTTGCTAAACCAGTTGATATTTTTAATTATCAGTAAGCGGCGACCGCTAAAAAAAGAGCTTTGATTAGCCATATCGATAGCTGCGGCTAAGCCAATAATCTCGCCGTCGGCAATTTCGATATCCCAATTTTGTTCGGCCGGCGAAAACTTTTTTTTGATGGTGGCTAAAGCCTCGTCAATCAAAAATTGTTCCTCGCCATAAAATAAGTAAAAGGGACAAAATAAATTGTTTTTTAGGCTATCATAAAATCTTTTCATATAGACTCCTTTTGGTAATAGGCGTTTAGGGTGGGCTAATCATCACTATCTAAATAGGTACTAGCCCAAAAATCTTGGCCATCGCTTTCGATGGTTATTGCGCCGTCGGTATCGGTGCGGTAAATTTGCGCCAGCCCCTGCCAATATTCTAGCACATTTTGCCCGGGATGGCCATAGCTATTATCCTTGCCGCAACTAATTATTACCATTTCGGCCGCCAATTGCCGATAAGCCTGCTCATCATAAGCGCCGCCGCTGCCATGATGCGGCAACTTTACAATCTCGGCATGGGGAATGGCGCTTAAATACTCAAAATCGGCATCGCCTGTAAATAAATAATCAATTCGGCCATAGCTTAGCAAAATGGCAATCGAGGCCGCATTATTATCGCTAAGCTCCTGCTTGGGTTGGGGATTTAATACTTCAATGCTAATATTTTCGTCCAATTGCAAATAATCGCCGCTAATAACTGCTTGCAGCTTAATATTATTTTGCTCGGCTATCGTAAGCAGCTCCTGCTGTAAGGGGATATCATCAAAAGTTTCGGCATATAAAAGCGTATCAACATCTATATATTTTGCAACACTTATCAAGCCATCGATATGATCAAAATCGGGATGGGTGCTGATAATCATATCTAAATGGTCGATGCCCTGTGCTTTTAGATAAGGCAGCAAGGTATATTGGCCAATACTACCTGGAGAGCCGGCATTTCCGCCGCCATCAAGTAGAATTTTTTGCTGATTAGGGGTGATAATTAAAGTAGCATCGCCTTGGCCAACATCGATATAAGTAACTTTTAGATTATCATTATGATTTAAATAGCCCGGTATAACGGACAAAATTAGGCATATGGCCAGTAGCCCCGTTGCAAAGGCTGTTTTGGGCTTATTTAGTTGCCTGCAAAGCGGCAAAGCCAAAATTATCAGATAGCAAATTATGATTAGAGCGGGGCTGATTTGGCCGCTAATTGTATAGGCAAAAGGCAAATTTGCGCTCCAATTTGCTAAATTTGCCATAACCGTCATCACTAAATCGGCAATATAAAGGGGGATGGCGGCTAAATTAAGCGAAAAGATTGCGCCAAGGGCGGCTAAGAAGCAAAAAATTACCACAATGCCCACGCCCAGCACAAAAAGTGGCGAAATTAAAAGCGCCACCCAGGAAATATGATAAAAATAGTAGGCGATTAAAGGCATGGTAGCGATTGAGGCGGTGATGGTTAAGGCAAAAATTTTGCTAAAAAGCGATTCTTTTTCGCCGCTAAGCAACCATTTTGAATGCGGATAAAGATAAAAAATGCCCCAAACAGCACAAAAGGAAAGCTGAAAGCCGGCATCAAAAATCCATAATGGTCGATAAAGCAGGCAAACTAGGGCGGCGATGGCCATATTGGTATAATTATCGCTTTTTTGCTCTAAGGCCTGGGCGCTTAGCATTAAAATGGCCATAATGGCAGCCCTTAAAATAGAAGCACTTAGCCCGGTTAGGCTTAGATAAAATAGCAAAAAGGCCATGCTTATGGCTAAGCGCCACCAACGTTTAGATCGGCTTTTGCCAACAATAAACAAAGCGGCCATCACAATAAAGCCCACATGCAAGCCGGAAACCGCAAAAGAATGTAAAACGCCGGCTAAAGATAAATTGCTATGCAAGGCATAATCCAGCTCGCTTTTATCGCCAAAAAACACCCCACGCAATAGGGGTGCATTTTCCTCCGCTACCTGCTCAAAGGCTGTAAGCAAACGGCTAAGCGTATTTTGCGGTGCTTGGTTAGATGCGTTTAAGGCTAAGATAAAACCCGGCTCATAGCAGCTAATCGAGGCGGCAATCCCTTGTTTTAGCAAATAATCGCTATAATCAAAACTGTGGGGATTATTATGCCCTTGCATCTTAAAAACTTCGCCTTCGGCTTCGATATAAGTGCCCGGCGCAATATAGCTGCCCGGCTGATAATAAAGATAAAGCAAGCCCTGCCAGGGATGGCCATTAATAGAGTTTGTTTTAACCAATAGATGGCTATCATCGGCGGCAATGGGGCGCATTTCGGGCATAACTTGGCCGCTAAGCTGCACTTTTTGACCATCTTGTAGCGGAAAAGCAGCCTGATTACTAAGGCTTAAGCTAATACTAAGCATGCCGATTATTAGGCTGGCTGCGCCTAAGCTAAACCAGCCATAAAATTGGCGGTGCAGCATAAAAAGCAGGCTAATTATTATAGCTAAAATACCTGCATAAAGCAGATAGTTAATTTGGATGCTAAAATAATAGGCTGCACTTGCCCCTAAAATATAAAGCAGAATAATCAGCAAGGCATTACGCCCGTAAAAGCCAGATTTTAGATACAGCTTTTTAAATAAAGTTTTCATCAGTTTAGGCTAATCAAGGAGGCAATATTGCCAAAGGTGGCATCGCCGATACCGCTAACATTTAGTAGCTGATCAAGCTCTGTAAATGGGCCATTTTGATTGCGATAATCAATAATTGCTTGCGCTTTTACCTCGCCAATACCGGGCAGGCTTTGCAAGGTGGCATTATCGGCGCTATTAATATTGATTAAGCCGGCAGCATTTTGGCTATTAGCAGCACTTGCATCATCGGTGGCGGCTGCGGAATTTTGGGCAATGGCGGCATCAAGCTCGGCCGAATTTTCTTCGTATAATTCTTGCCAATCGGTGCTTTCTTCCCTAAAGGGCACAATAATTTCCATGCCATCGCTTAAAGGCAATGCCAAATTGATAATATCCAAATTGGCATCGGCGCTTAAAACGGCCAAATCCAGGGCATCGCCTAAGTGGCTGCCCAAAGGCAGCTCATAAAGCCCATCTTTTTCAACAGCACCTTTAACATGAACATACAAAATAGCCTCCTCCAACCGGGCAGGCGGCATGGGTTGGTTGTTTGGATAAGGCGGGGTAGCCTCCTGCGCCGAAATTGCCGCATCGGTAAGCTGCTCCATAATAGCCATTTGATTTTCCAAATCGGCCAAAATTTGTTCGGCGGCCAAATCATTACCTGTTAAAAACGCATAACGATAGCCTACGCCAAAAAATAGGCCGGCAACAACCAGTAAAATAACTACCTGGTTTTTATCGAATTTCATAAGCAAGTACCCCCTTTTACTTGCCATTTAGGGCAGATATGCTTAACGGTACAATATGTACGTTTAGTATAGCATATTTTGTCTGAAATGTCAATAATTTGCCACAATATGTCGAACAATAATAAACTTTGATGGGCCACAGAATGGCTTATATTCTTAAAAAAGCAGCAAGAAGGCATAAAATCTATTTTAAATTGGTCGGCAATCCCACAAATATATATTGCCCCTAACTGCTAGGCATGTTATAATAGGATAAATAACTATAATATTTTAGGAGGATTTGATATGACTGATCGCTATTATTCATTTGCTACCGAGGATAATCTTAAGTTTCAGGCGCAGGGTTTAACTTTTGATGATGTTTTGCTAATCCCGGGGCAATCGGCGATTTTGCCTAAGGATGTGTGTTTGGGCAGCCGTTTTAGCCGTAATATCAAGCTTAATATTCCGCTGGTTTCGGCCGGTATGGATACCGTTACTACCGCCCGTATGGCAATTGCCATGGCACGCGAAGGCGGTTTGGGTGTTATTCATAAAAATATGAGCATCGAAGAGCAGGCTTTTGAGGTGGACAAGGTTAAGCGATCGGAAAATGGCGTTATTATCAACCCCATTTTTTTAAGCCCCGAACATAGTATTTACGAGGCATTAAAAATTATGGAGCAATACCGAATTTCCGGGGTGCCAATTACGGTAGATGGCCGTTTGGTGGGTATTTTAACCAATCGTGATTTGCGTTTCGAGGATGATTATAGCCGCTCGATTGGCGAGGCGATGACCAAGGATAATCTAATTACCGCCCCGGAGGGTACTGATTTAATTCAGGCGCAGGAAATCCTTAAAAAGCATAAGGTCGAAAAGTTGCCTTTGGTGGATAAAGACGGCAATTTGCGTGGTTTGGTTACGATTAAGGATATTCAGAAGAATCTTAAATATCCATTTGCGGCTAAGGATGCCCGTGGTCGTTTAATGGTGGCGGCGGCGGTAGGCATTGCCGAAAATACGGTGGAGCGAGCCCAGGCTTTGATTAATGCCGGGGTAGATGCCTTGGTGGTAGATACAGCCCATGGCCATCATATTAATGTGTTAAAAATGGTGGATAAGCTTAAAAATGCTTTCCCCGATACGGATATTGTCGGTGGCAATATTGCTACCGGCCTGGCTGCTAAGGCTTTAATCGAGGCAGGAGCCGACGGCATTAAAGTTGGTGTTGGCCCGGGCAGTATTTGCACAACCAGGGTAATTGCCGGCATTGGTGTACCCCAGGTTTCGGCAATTTATGATGCGGCGGAAATTGCCGCCCGGCATGATGTGCCGGTGATTGGTGATGGCGGCATTAAGTATTCCGGCGATATTGTTAAGGCAATTGCGGCCGGTGCGGACAGTGTAATGGTGGGCAGTTTGCTGGCCGGCACTGAAGAAAGCCCCGGCGATATCGAGATTTACCAGGGGCGCAGCTTTAAGGTATACCGTGGCATGGGCAGTATTTCGGCGATGAAGGATGGTTCTTCCGACCGTTATTTCCAGGATGCCAAAAAGGGCAATGATGCCGACAAGCTGGTACCCGAGGGTATTGAAGGGCGTGTGCCATTTAAGGGGTCTTTGGCCGAAACGGTTTATCAGCTAATGGGCGGATTACGTTCGGGCATGGGTTATTGTGGTACAGCCGATATTGAAACTTTGAAAAAAGAGGGACGTTTTGTGCGCATAACTGCGGCCGGCCTTAAAGAAAGCCATCCCCATGATGTTCAGATTACGAAGGAAGCTCCCAATTATCGATTATAGGTTTTTATCAATAAGGCTGGTTTTTGCAAAATTTTGATGATTTTTGCTTGGGATGTGGGGTATAGTTGGGGTAGCCGGGTTGGCTAGGGCGGATGAGTGCAGGTTGTTTGCGATGGGCTAGCCTGATGCGTTGGCTAGAAGCGGATGATGTGCAGG
>CAYJBP010000029.1:0-22258 GCA_964368605.1 uncultured Peptococcaceae bacterium
GCTAAAGCAGTACCGGCAAAACATAATATCAGCGTAAGCGCCAATACCAATCCCAAAACCTTCTTCATAAATTCTAACCTCCTAAATATAATTATATAAATTTAATTACATACCATAATCTATTAGAAGTTCGCCGCTTAAAAAAAGTTCCCTTCTTTATATAGCATATATCGTAAAAAAATTAAGAATTTTTTACTATATATGGTAATTTTGTTAATAAATAGTCTAAAAATCTGATTAATTATAAAAAAAATAAAAATTTAACTTTACATATCAATTTTTGTATTGTATTATGTAGGATATATATTTTTCTTACTTGCATATTATATAGAAGAAATAATTTGTTTTTCTTATAAACAGTCGAATTTTGCAGCGGGGGTAATAATGAAAATTACTATCGATGATTTGCAAATTGAATATCGAATTAGCGGCCAAGGCGAGCAGGTTTTGCTTATGCATGGCTGGGGCGTAGATAGCAGCACTTTAGATGGCCTACACGAGCATTTATGCAGCTTTATGCAAGTGGCCAGCCTGGATTTGCCCGGCTTTGGCCAAAGCGATGCCCCACAAGAGGCCTGGTCTATCTATGACTATGCCGCATTTATCGAAAAATTTTGCACCGCTATCAACTGGCCTAAGCCCCATTTAATCGGCCATTCCTTTGGCGGTAGGCTGGCAATTATCTTAGGCGCTAAAGGTTTTGGCCGCAAAATAGTGCTAACCGGGGCGGCCGGTATTAAGCCTAAGCGCAGCTTAAAGTATTATTTTAAGGTTTATAGTTATAAAGCGGCCAAGCGCTTTTGGCAATTGCCTTTGCTAAATCGCCATTATGATAAAATGATGGCCAAATGGCAAAAAAAGAATAGTAAAAGTGATTATGCCCTGGCTAAAGGTATTATGCGCCCCATTTTGGTTAAAGTAGTAAACGAAGATTTAAAATATCTATTGCCGCAAATTAAAAATTCTACCCTACTAATTTGGGGTGCTAATGACACCGCCGCCCCCTTAGGCGATGGCCAAATTATGGAAAAATTGATTAAAGATAGCGGCTTGGTAGTTTTTGAAAACTGCGGCCATTATCCATTTTTGGAGCAACCGCAACGCTTTTATAAAATTTGTGATAGCTTTTTTAATAAGGAGTAGCCATGACTTTAATTATTATCATAATCGGCCTACTGATATTCGGCCTTTATATGGGCTTAAAACTAAAGCATGATTTGCATATGTTGCAGCAAAATTCTTATATCAATCAACGCTATTTAAGATGGAGCAGGCTAAATAGCAAGCCGCCTTTAAGCGATTTATTATGCTTTGGCTTTTTATTAATCGCCTTTATCCTGGCCATTAGGGGGCGCACCGATTTAGTAATTTATGCCTATTTGCTGCTTAGCCTAATTGCTATAGCTCGGATAGTCTATTTAAAAAAGCGGCCGCCGGCTAAAAAACCGCTGGTGATGACCGCTCGTGCCAAGCGTATTTATTTTACGGCTCTTGGCCTATGGCTAATTCTAACTGTTGGCTGCGCTTTGATTTATCAGCCGCTAAATAATCCTTTTTATCATTATATTGCCTTGCTTGGGTTATGGGCAATTATTGCTTATAGCGGCCATTATCTGCTTTTTATCAATATTTTGCTTAAGCCTATTGAGCAAAACATCAATAATAAATACCTAAACGAGGCCAAGCAAATTTTGGCGGCACGCCCCGATTTAATTAAAATTGCCATCACAGGCAGCTATGGCAAAACCAGTGTAAAGATGATTTTGGCCGCCATGCTCGCCGAGCAATTTATTACCCTAGCCACGCCCGAAAGTGTAAATACACCGATGGGCATTACCCGTATTGTGCGAGAAAAGCTAAAGCCCATTCATCAAATATTTATTTGCGAAATGGGCGCTAAACAAGTAGGCGATATTGCTGAATTATGCGATTTAGTGCAGCCTAAAGCCGGTATTTTAACGGCTATCGGTGCTCAGCATTTAGAAACATTTGGCAGCCAGCAAAATATTATCAATACCAAATTTGAATTAATCCGTGCCCTGCCAACCGATGGCCTGGCCGTACTTAATTTGGCTAATCAATATATTTTTGATAATCAAGCACAAGCCCCTTGCCCGATTATCGGCTATGGCCTAGAGGCAGCCCAAGGCTATTTTGCCCAAAATATCAGCTATCAAGCCCAAGGGCTAAGCTTTGATATCATCGCCCCCAATGGCGAAAGTGCCACCTTTAATAGCCGCCTTTTAGGCAATCATAATATCAATAATATTGTGGGGGCGGCGGCTTTAGCCCATCAATTGGGCCTGCCTTTAGCCAAGGCTGCTTTGGCCGTGCGCTCTTTAGCGCCGCTTGAACATCGCCTGCAAATTATCAAGGCCGCCCAGTATACAATTATCGACGATGCTTTCAATTCCAACCCGGCCGGCGCTAAGGCGGCAATTGAGGTTTTAGGCCAAATGAAGGGCAATCAAAAAATATTAATCACCCCGGGTATGGTCGAATTAGGCGCTAAAGAGGCCGAGCTTAATCGTCAAATGGCCGCCTTTGCGGCCACAGTTTGCGATTATATTATCCTGGTTGGTAAAAAACATAGCCTACCCTTACAAGAAGGGCTTAAGCAGGCCGCCTATTCTAATTTTGCGGTGGCTGCCGATTTAAATGAGGCCAGAGCCATCTTGGCCGAAATTGTTCAAAAAGATGATATTGTCCTTTTCGAAAACGATTTACCAGATACTTATAATGAAGCCTAAGGAGGATTGCAATTAATGAATATCGGTTTTATTTTTGGCGGACGCAGCGTAGAACATGAGGTTTCGATTATTCATGCCATCCAAGCTATTAATGCGCTGCCGGCTAAATATCAAGCTATCCCTATTTATATCAGCAAAGAAGGCCAGTGGTATAGTGGCGATTGCCTTAAAGAATTAAGTTCTTATCAGAATATTTCTGCCCTCCTTAATCAGGCTATTAAGGTTGATTTTGCCGTAAATTATCAAAATTGGCAATTAACGGAAATCGGCAAAGGCGGCCTTTTTGCTAAGCCTAAGCAAATTGCTTTAGATTTAATCATCCCGGTTATCCATGGTGCTCATGGCGAAGACGGCTGCTTGCAGGGACTATTAGAATTATCGGGCATCCCTTATGCCGGCCCTAATGTTTTGGGTGCCGCCTTAGGCATGGATAAAATAGCAATGAAGGCCATCCTTAAAGAGGCCGCCTTACCGGTTGTAGATTATATGGCCTTTAGCCGCCAAGCTTGGCAAAATAAGCGCCAAGATTTAATCGATCAAGCCGAAAACTTAGGTTATCCTTTAATCGTAAAGCCTGCTACCTTGGGATCTTCGATTGGCATTAATAAGGTTGCTAATCAAGAAGAACTAATCATAGCCATCGATTTAGCCGCCGATTTAGCCTTAAGAATATTAGTGGAAAAAGCCGTTTGCCCTTTGCGCGAATTAAATTGTGCAATTATCGGTAGCGGCGATGATTATCAATTATCGGCTATCGAAGAGCCGCTAAGCAGCGAGCAAATCCTTTCTTTTGCCGATAAATACTTAGGATCAGGCGCTAAAGAAGGCAGCAAGGCAAGCGGCATGACCGGCGCCAAAAGGCAAATTCCTGCCCAAATAAGCGATGATATTGCCGCCCAAGTTTATGATTTAACGGCCAAAGCCTTTGCCGCCATGGATGGCCTGGGCGTTTGCCGTATCGATTTTTTGCTAAACAGCGATACCGGTAAGCTTTATATAAATGAATTAAATACGATACCCGGTTCTTTATCTTTTTATTTATTCGCACCTACGGGGCTTGATTACCCGGCCTTGCTCGAAAAATTAATTAGCCTGGCTTTAGATCAATATCGGATTAAGCAAAAAACGGTTTATACTTATCAATCCAATATTTTAGCCGGAGGCCATGCTAAGGGAAAGAAGTGATAATATGCCCGATTTAGCCTATTTATTGGCCTTGCATAGCTTATATAAATTAGGCAATATTAAGTTTAGGCATTTGCTCGAGCATTTTGAAGGCTCGGCCGAAACGGCTTGGCATAATTTTGATTTATGGCCGCAAATCCTTAAACTTAGCCCCGATTTGCTAGCCGAAATTGGCGATTTGTATCATAAATGCCAAATCAACAAAATCCATGAGCAATATTTGGCCTCTGGTGCCAGCCTGGTATTATGGGAAAATAGTCATTATCCGAATGTGCTTAATGATATTTATAATGCACCGCCCTTGCTCTTTTACTATGGCCAATTGCCTACCGAGCAAGATATTTGCTTAAGCATTATCGGCTCGCGCAAGGCCAGTGCCTATGGCCGCCAAGTGGCCGAAATTTTGGCCTATGATTTGGCCTTACAAGGCATAACCATCGTTAGCGGCATGGCACGAGGCATAGATACTATTGGCCATAAGCAGGCCTTAAAGGCAAATAGCAAAACTATTGCCGTTTTAGGCAGTGGCCTAAATATTATATATCCGCCCGAAAATCAAGAGCTTTATCAGCAAATTTGCCAAAATGGAGCAGTAATCAGCGAATTTCCTTTTGATACACCGCCCAATGCTTTTAACTTTCCCCAGCGTAATCGCATTATCAGTGGCCTAAGCAAAGGCATTATCGTTATCGAGGCCGGCCAAAAAAGCGGCACTTTAGTTACGGTAGATTATGCGCTGGAGCAAGGCAAAGATATTTATGCAGTACCCGGCCCAATTAATAGCCCTTATAGTATAGGCACCAATAAATTGATTAAGCAAGGCGCTCATTTAGTACAAACTGCCGCCGATATCTATAATAATTATTTGGACAAGCCCATCAAAGGTAAACCGCAAGCGGCCAATCCTAAAATTGAATTGGCCGATGAGGAAAGAGCCTTATTAAAAAAAATGTATATAGCGCAGCATTTTGATCAATTAATCGAAATTAGCAATTTTAGCCCCTCTAAATTATCAGCCCTATTAACCATATGGGAAATTCGTGGCCTTATTGTGCAATTGCCCGGCCGCTACTATCAGGCAAAGATTAAAAAATTATAATAATTATATATCAACTAGGAGGAAGTATGAAAACACTTATCATTGTGGAATCGCCAACCAAGGCTAAAACGATTGAAAAGTTTTTAGGCAAGCAATACTCGGTTAAGTCCTGTATGGGGCATATTCGGGATTTGCCCAAAAGCTCTTTGGGCGTTGATACCGAAAACAATTTTGCACCTCATTATATTACAATTAGGGGCAAAGGCGATGTTATTAAAGTTTTAAAAGACGAAGCCAAAAAGGCCGATCGCATTCTGCTGGCCAGCGACCCCGACCGTGAGGGGGAAGCCATTGCCTGGCATTTGCAGCAATATTTGAATGTGCAAAACCCCAAATGCCGAATTCGCTTTAATGAAATTACCGAAGAAGCCGTAAAAAAAGCGGTAAAAGAACCGATTGCCATCGATATAGATAAAGTAGAAGCCCAGCAAGCCCGTCGTATTTTGGATCGCTTAGTTGGCTATAAAATTAGCCCCCTGCTTTGGAAAAAAGTTAAAAAAGGCTTATCGGCCGGCCGTGTTCAATCGGTGGCGGTACGCCTAATTTGCGATCGCGAAGAGGAAATCAATAATTTTATCCCCGAAGAATATTGGAGCTTAGCTGCCCATTTAAAGGCCGAAAACGGCGAGCTTATCACCAAGCTAAATAAAATTAATGGCAAAAAGGCCGAAATTAATAGCCAAGAGCAAATGGATAAAATTTTGGCCGAATTAAAAAAGGCCGAATACCTGGTAAAATCCGTTAATACCAAGGAAAAACGCAAAAATCCCCAAGCCCCGTTTACCACCAGTAGCATGCAGCAAGAGGCCTCGCGCCGCTTAGGCATGACTGCTAAAAAAACCATGCAAACCGCCCAGCAATTATACGAAGGTATTGCCATTGGCGGCGTAGTTACCGGTTTAATTTCCTATATGCGTACCGACTCGGTACAAATTTCTACCGAGGCCTTAAACATGGTGCGTGAATTTATCGGCGAACATTATAACAAAACCTTTTTACCTGCTAAACCCCATCAATATAGCAGTGGCAAAGGCCGCACCCAAAATGCTCACGAGGCCATTCGCCCTACCAATGTTACCCATACCCCCATCAATATGAAACCCTATTTAACCCCTCAGCAATATAAATTATATAAGCTAATTTGGGAGCGCTTTGTGGCCAGCCAAATGGCGCCGGCCATCTATGATGTAAATACGGTAGATGTTAGCGCCGATAAATATTTATTTAGAGCAAGCGGTAGCATTCTTAAATTTGCCGGCTATACTCAAGTTTATGCCGAAGGCAAAGAAGAAGGCGATAAAGAAGAAAGCGGCCTAATCATCCCTGTTAAGGAAGGCGATAGCTTAAACTGTAATAAACTGGATCCCAAGCAACATTTTACCCAGCCGCCACCGCGCTACAATGAAGCAACTTTAATCAAAACCCTCGAAGAATTAGAGATTGGCCGCCCATCTACCTATGCTCCGATTATCGATACCATCTTAGCTCGCTTTTATGTGGTGCGTGAGGAAAAGCAATTATATTCCACCGAATTAGGCGTATTGGTTATTGATTTGCTAAAGGAATATTTCCCCAATATTATTGATGTTGATTTTACGGCCGATATGGAGCGTAAGCTGGACGAAGTAGAAGATGGCCGTGATGAATGGCAGCGTATTTTGGGCGAATTTTATACCCCCTTTGCCAAAACCCTGGAATTTGCCGAGGCCGAGATGGAAAAAATTGTTATCGAGCCGGAAATGAGCGATGAAATTTGCGAAAAATGCGGCAAGCAATTGGTTTATCGTTTGGGTCGTTATGGCAAGTTTTTGGCCTGCTCCGGTTTTCCGGAATGCCGCAATACCAAGGCTATTGTTGAGCCTACCAATATCAAATGCTTAGCTTGTGGTGGCGATATAGTGCAGCGCAAAAGCAAAAGCGGCCGAGCCTTTTTTGGCTGCAGCAAATACCCCGATTGTTCTTATGTAGCCTGGGACATGCCCATCGAAGAAAAATGCCCTCATTGCAATACCCAGATGAGCGAAAAAACCAATCGTAATGGCGATAAAACCAAGCTTTGCCCTAATCGGGATTGCCCAAGCAAGCAAAGCCAAGAAAAACGCAGTAAAGGTAGGCCGAAGAAAAAATCATGAGCCAACAATTAACTATTATCGGCGGCGGCCTAGCCGGTTGCGAAGCCGCCTGGCAAGCCGCCCAACAGGGAATTAGCGTAAAATTATACGAAATGCGCCCTAAAATTAATACCGAGGCTCATACCGGCGGCGATTTAGCCGAATTGGTATGCAGCAATTCTTTGCGAGGCGATGCCTTAAATAATGCAGTAGGCCTATTAAAAGAAGAGCTACGCCGTCTAAACTCCCTGCTAATGGAGGCTGCCCTTGCCACCAAAGTACCGGCCGGCGGAGCTTTGGCGGTAAATCGGCAATTATTTTCGGCCTATATCGAGCAAAAAATAGCGGCCGAACCCCTAATCGAATTGATAAGGGAGGAGATAGTAAATATCCCCGATGGCCCTTTGATTATTGCGGCAGGCCCTTTGGCCTCGCCTGCTTTAAGTGCGGCTATAGCCGATTTAACAGGTAGTAGCCAATTATTTTTTCATGATGCGATTGCCCCAATTATCGCCGCCGATAGCATCAATTATGATATCGCCTATTTTGCCTCTCGTTATGGCAAAGGTGATGGCAATGATTATTTAAATTGCCCCTTTACCAAAGATGAATATTTGCATTTTTATCAAGAATTAAAGGCGGCCGAGCTTTACCCTTTAAAGAATTTTGAAAGCGAAAAACTGTTTAGTGGCTGTATGCCAATTGAGGCAATGGCCAAAAGCGGCGAGGATACCATGCGTTTTGGCCCCCTAAAGCCGGTTGGCTTACCTTTAGCTAATGGCGAAGAGCCTTATGCTGTGGTGCAGTTGCGCAAGGAAAATATCGAGGCCAGCATGTACAATTTAGTGGGCTTTCAAAACAGGCTAAAACAAGGCGAGCAAAAGCGTATATTTAGATTAATCCCCGGCCTAGAGCAAGCAGAATTCCTGCGCTATGGCCAAATGCATCGCAATACATATATTGATAGCCGCAAGCTTTTAAACCAATACAGTGCTTTAAAGGAAGCGCCGCAAATCTTTTTTGCCGGCCAAATCAGCGGTGTGGAAGGCTATGTAGAATCGATAGCCTCGGGCTTTGTCTGCGGCCTAAATGCAGCCAATTTAATTAAAGGCAAAGAGCAACTAAGTTGGCCAAAGCAAACGGCGATAGGCTCTTTAATCAATTATATTTCCACCGATATGGGCCATGATTTGCAGCCGATGAATATAAATTTTGGCCTAATGCCACGCTTAGAGCAAAAAATCCGCAATAAACAAGAAAAAAACACAGCCATAGCAAACAGGGCACTGGCAGCCCTAGATGAATTTTTAATCGAGATTGGCAGGGAACAAAGTTAAGCAAAAACCAATCTAAAAACAAAAGGAGAAATTAAAAATGATTGAACAATATCTCCTAGCTTTCTTAAAATATTTACAAATAGAAAGAAATGCCTCGCCCCATACCGTGCGCAATTATGAAACCGATTTGCGTTGCTTTATCGAGTTTATAGCCGCCGAGCAGGGGCAAAGCATCGAAGATGCCAATTTAAAAGAGGCCGATGCCATTACTTTGCGCAATCATCTGGCTGCTCTTAAAAAAAAGGGGCTGCAAAAAAGCAGCTTGGCCAGGCATTTAACGGCAATTCGCTCCTTTTATAATTATCTAAACTTAGAACAATTTATCAAGGGCAATCCGGCCGCCTTTACGGCAACCCCCAAAAAAGATAAGCATTTACCCAAATTCCTCTATTACGAGGAGGTAGAAAGCTTAATCGAAGCCCCCGATGCCACCTTAGCCGGCCTGCGTGATCGAGCCATTTTAGAAATGCTTTATGGCCTGGGGGTACGGGTTTCGGAATTGGTGGCGCTTGATATCGGCGATATCGATTTTAACCTGGCCTATGTACGCATTTTTGGCAAAGGCGGCAAAGAAAGGATTAACCCCTTAGGCCGAGCGGCAGCCGATGCCGTTTGTGATTATCTTGCAGCCAGAGCAAAGCAAAAAATTGATAACTCCCCTGCTTGTCCGCTATTTTTGAATTTAAGAGGCGGCCGTCTAAGCGATCGCAGTGTGCGTAAAATTGTCGATAAATATATCGATCAACAGGCGATCAAAAAAAAGATTTCGCCCCATAGCCTGCGCCATAGCTTTGCTACCCATTTACTGGAAAATGGCGCCGATTTAAGGGCAGTACAGGAGCTTTTAGGGCATAGTTCTTTATCTAGCACCCAAATTTATACCCATGTTAGCCGTGCCCATATGAAAGAAGTTTATGATTTAACCCATCCTAGGGCATAGCTTTAGCTTAGATGCATAGAATATAAGGAGCTAAAAAGGAGGTTTATTATGCAAATAAAAGGTACAACTATTGTGGCGGTTCGCAAAAACGGCCGCACTGCCATTGCCGGCGATGGCCAGGTAACCATGGGGCAAAGCACGGTAATGAAGCATGGCGCTTGCAAGGTGCGCACCCTTTATGATAAGCAAATTTTAGCCGGTTTTGCCGGCAGCGTGGCCGATGCCTTTACCCTCTTTGAAAAATTCGAGGGCTATATTAAGTCCAGCCGTGGCAATCTGGAAAGAGCCGCCGTGGATTTAGCCAAAGAATGGCGCACCGATAAAATTTTGCGCCAGCTAGAGGCCTTATTAATCGTAGCATCGGCCGATAAATTGCTGGTAATTTCCGGCAATGGCGAGGTTATCGAGCCTGATGACGATATCGCAGCCATCGGTTCCGGCGGCAATTATGCCTTGGCCGCCGCTCGTGCTTATATCGAAAATGACAATTTAAATTCGGCACAAATTGCCGAAAAAGCCCTGCATATCGCCGCCGATATCTGCGTTTATACCAATCATCATATAACCGTATTGGAACTGTAAAGGAGTTAATTATGAAAAAAAAGGACATGGAATTAACCCCGCAACAAATTGTAGCCGAATTGGATAAATATATAGTAGGCCAAAACGAGGCCAAAAAATGTGTGGCTGTGGTAGTGCGTAATCGCTATCGTCGGCGGCAATTAGCGGCCGATTTGCAGGAAGAAATCGTGCCCAAAAATATTATCATGATCGGGCCCACCGGGGTAGGTAAAACCGAAATAGCTCGCCGTTTGGCCAAATTGGTGCAAGCTCCTTTTATCAAGGTAGAGGCCACCAAGTTTACCGAGGTAGGCTATGTGGGGCGTGATGTGGAAGCCATTATCCGCGATTTGGTCGAAACCTCGATTAGAATGGTGCGTAGCGAAAAAATTGCCCTGGTAGAAGAAAGAGCAGCTAAATCTGCCGAATTGCGAGTATTGGATATTTTAGCGCCCCTACCCGGCCAAAAGAAAAATAATACTAATGCCTTAGCCAGCTTATTTTCGGCCATGCCCGAAGCTACGGTTAGCGAAGAAGATAATGAAACCGCCCGTCAAAAAGAGGACGAAATTAGACGCCGTAGGGTAACTTTGCGTGAGCAAATAGCCCAAGGTGCTTTAGATAAAGAGCTGGTAGAAATAGAAGTTACCGAAGGCAGTAGCACACCCTTAGCCTTTGGCATGGAAGAAATGGGCCTGGATATGCAGGGCTTTTTGGATAATATTATGCCTAAAAAAACCAAAAAGCGCAAGGTTAGCGTGGCCGAGGCCAAGCGCATCTTAACCCAAGAAGAAGCCGACAAGATGATTGATAGCGATGAAGTTAATCAATTAGGCGTAGAAAGAGCCGAGCAAAGCGGCATAGTATTTTTGGATGAGATTGACAAAATAGCTGTTAAAGAAGGCGGCCATGGCCCTGATATATCCCGTGGCGGTGTGCAGCGCGATATTTTGCCAATTGTTGAAGGATCTACCGTGATGACCAAATATGGGCCGGTTAATACCGACTATATTTTATTTATTGCCGCCGGCGCATTTCATGTATCAAAACCTTCGGATTTAATTCCGGAATTACAAGGCCGTTTCCCAATTAGGGTAGAATTAGAAAATTTAAGCTGCGAAGATTTGCGCCGCATTTTACTAGAGCCACGCAATTCACTAATAATGCAATACCAGGCCTTGCTATCGGCCGATGGCGTTCAAATTGAGTTTACCGAAGACGGCATCGATGCGATTGCCGAAATTGCCGACCGAGTAAACCGCAATACCGAAAATATCGGTGCACGCCGCCTGCATACGATTATGGAAAAGGTATTAGAAGATATGCTTTTTGGTGCACCGGAAGAAGTTTTTGGCAAAGTTACCATCGACCGCCCCTATATAGAGCAAAAAGTGGCCGATATAGCCAAAGATGATGATTTAAGCAGATTTATTTTATAAATAGAAAAAGTTTTACTCAATATTTTGCAAAAAATTGCAGGAGTTTGGCCTAGCTGGGTTTAGCTAAAGCTAAATCACAGCTAATGCACGTAGCTAGCACTCAAAATCAAAGATTTTGGCACTAGCTCAGGGGGCAGATCCCCAAGGTCTTAAAAAGGGTTTAAGCAGGCAAAATAACTAAGCAAGCTAAATTTGCTGATAAAAGGTAGCAAGGAAAGCAAAATTGGCTTAAAACCGGCGCCTTTTGGCAAAGCCAAAACAGCCGCCAATATCAAGCCAAAAGCCAATAACCGTCATATACAAAAAAAGAGGGCTGTCGCAAATAGTTTCATTTGCGATAGCCCTCTTTATTAGCTATTAAGCTTTTTTCTCGCCATAACCGGCCTGTTTAAGCATCATATCCTTAACCTTCATCAGGCGGCTTAAATTGCCTCGCTCGTTTTCGTCCAGCTTCATGGTAATATAACGAATTGTTTCCTCAAATTGAGGTATCATTACATACTCAAGCGCATTTACCCGTCTTCTGGTCTTTTCAATCTCAATCGAGAGCAATTGTACACTCTTTTCGATTGCTGCCAACTGCAATAAATCAGGCAGAATTTGGGCAATATGATTTAAGGCATCGTCCAGCTCGCCCGGGGTGGTTGCAAAACCATAAGGGTAAATATCGGCCGCATTATCGGTTGCCATCTTAAAATCATAAACAGGAACATTAACGCTCATGATATTTTTTAGGCTCATATCCAAACTTACCGATTGCTTAGGATATAATAAGCTTTGCTCCAAAAGCGCCGGGCTCATCGCAGCCGAAGCCACCGTAAAGCTGGCCGCCGAAGTGCTAAGTGCTTTTTCTACCCTTAGGCGCAATTCCTTGTTTTGGCGCACTATCGCCAAAAATTGTTTCATCAATTCATCACGCTTATCTTTAAGTAGCTTATGACCACGTCTGGCCGTTATCAAACGGCGCTTTAAGCGGGTAAGCTCCATCCGGGTGGGATTTACATTTAATCTGGCCATAATTAGCCCTCCCGATTAGTGGGCAAATACTTTTCGATATGCTCGGGCTTAATCCGCTTTAATTCGCCCACCGGCAAAATCGAAAGCAATTCCCAGCCAATCGTTAAAGTTTCCTCAATGGTACGATCATTATCATAACCTTGGGATACATAGCGCTTCTCGAATTCCTCGGCAAAGCGGGCATATAGTTTATCGGTATCGGTAAGTGCTGCTTCGCCTAAAATTGTCATCAACTCTTTAGCATTTTTACCACGGGCATAGGCCGCAAAAAGCTGATTCATCGTGCCGGCATGGTCGGCACGGGTTTTGCCTTCGCCAATACCTTTATCCTTCAAACGTGATAAAGAAGGCAAAACATCAATCGGCGGCTTCAATCCTTTACGATATAATTCGCGCGACAAAATAATCTGCCCCTCGGTAATATAACCGGTTAAGTCGGGGATAGGATGGGTTTTGTCGTCCTCGGGCATGGTTAAAATCGGAATCATCGTAATCGAACCTTCGTCGCCTTTGCGGCGGCCGGCTCTTTCGTATAGGGTGGCTAAGTCGGTATAAAGATAACCGGGATAACCACGACGCCCCGGTACTTCCTTACGAGCGGCCGATACCTCACGCAGCGCCTCGGCATAGTTGGTAATATCGGTGATGATAACCAATACATGCATATCGCAATCAAAAGCCAAGTATTCGGCGGCGGTTAAGGCCATACGAGGGGTGGAGATACGCTCGATAGCAGGGTCATTAGCTAAGTTCATAAAGCAAACAGTACGATCGATAGAACCGGTACGCTTAAAATCGTTAATGAAGAAATCAACTTCTTCAAAGGTAATACCTACCGCACAGAATACAACCGCAAATTCGCTATCGGTGCCTAAAACCTCGGCTTGGCGAGCAATTTGGGCGGCTAAATTAGCATGCGGCAAACCGCTACCCGAGAAAATCGGTAGCTTTTGGCCACGTACCAGCGTATTTAAGCCATCAATTGCCGAAACACCGGTTTGAATAAATTCCGAAGGATAATCACGGGCAGCCGGGTTCATCGGCATACCATTGATGTCTAGGCGCTTATCGGCAAGCAATTCCGGGCCGCCATCGATTGGCTTACCCATACCATTAAATACGCGGCCTAACATATCCTTGGATACGGCCAATTCTAGGCTATGGCCTAAAAAGCGTACTTTGGAATCGGCCAAGTTAATGCCGGCCGAACTTTCGAATAACTGCACCATAGCGGCATCTTCATTCATTTCCAGCACGCGGCAACGACGGATATCGCCATTTTGCAATTCGATTTCGGCCAATTCATCAAGCTTAACATTTTCTACCCCGGTGACCAACATCAAAGGGCCGGCCACCTCTTTAATTGTACGATATTCTTTAATCATTGGCTACACCACCTTTTGCTTTTATGGCTGCGATTTGGCTATCTATCTCGCCCTTAATGGCGGCATAGCCTTTTTCGTATTCCTCTTGGCTAATATCTTTGGCTCTACCGATTTTATCACGGGCAGGTATCGAGAATAATTCTTCCATCTCGATATCCAGCTTGATAACGGCCTGAGCTTGCTTATAATAGTAGAGGATTAATTGCAATAAAGCTTGCTGCTTTTGCAAGGAGGAGTAAGAATCGGTATCGGTAAAGGCATTTTGCTGCAAAAAGTCCTCACGCAGCATTTGGGCAGTTTCCATAATTAGGCGGTCTTCGGGCGAAAGGGCGTCGATACCTACCAACTGCACAATTTCTTTTAATTCGGCCTCGGCCTGGAGCAGGCTCATTGCCTCTATTCTGGCCTCTACAAAGCTAGCGCCCAATTCTTGATCATACCAATCCTTTAGGCGATCCACATATAATGAATAGGAGTTTAACCAGTTAATGGCCGGGAAATGACGAGCATAGGCAAGGGAAGAATCTAAGCCCCAGAATACTTTTACAATACGCAAAGTAGCCTGCGAAACCGGCTCGGAAATATCGCCGCCTGGCGGGCTAACCGCACCAATCGCCGAAAGAGCACCTACCCTGCCATCATTACCTTGGCAAACAACACGGCCGGCACGCTCATAAAACTGGGCTAAACGCGAGGTTAAATAAGCAGGATAACCTTCCTCACCGGGCATTTCTTCCAAACGGCCGGACATCTCGCGCAGGGCTTCGGCCCAACGAGAGGTAGAGTCGGCAATTAGGGCAACCGCATAGCCCATGTCGCGGAAATATTCGGCAATGGTAATCCCGGTATAAACCGAGGCCTCACGGGCGGCAACCGGCATATCGGAAGTATTGGCGATAAGTACCGTTCTTTGCATTAAGCTTTCACCACTGCGTGGGTCTTTTAATTCGGGGAATTCCATCAAAACGTCGGTCATCTCATTGCCGCGCTCGCCGCAGCCTACATAGATAACGATATCCACATCGCTCCACTTAGCAAGCTGATGCTGTACCACTGTTTTACCGGAACCGAAAGGCCCCGGTACGGCGGCCGTACCACCTTTGGCAATTGGGAAAAAGGTATCGATAATCCTTTGTCCGGTAATCATCGGCACATCGGGCGGCAATTTTTCTTTATAGGGGCGGCCAACACGAACCGGCCATTTTTGCATAAGGCTTAGGCCTTCTTCGCTGCCATCGGCATTTTTGATGGTGTAAACAATTTCGTCCACGGTAAACTCGCCGCTTTTGATGGCACTGATAGTGCCGCCTTTACGGGGTGGCAACATAATTTTATGCTCAACCACCGAGGTTTCCTGCACGATGCCGATAATATCGCCGGGGTTAACGGTATCGCCTACTTTAACTGCAGGCTTAAAGGCCCATTTTTTATCACGATCTAGGGCTTGTACGCTAATACCACGGGTAATACTGCTGCCCACTTTTTTGCGAATTTCTTCCAAGGGGCGCTGAATACCATCATAAATGGTTTCGATTAAGCCTGGGCCTAATTCTACCGATAAGGGTGCACCGGTAGTAACAACTTCATCGCCCGGGCCGATACCTGCTGTTTCTTCATAAACCTGGATAGAAGCATTGCCTTCACGCATTTCGATAATCTCGCCGATTAGGCGATTTTTACCTACATGCACCACATCAAACATATTGGCATGAGCCATATTTGAAGCAACGATTAAAGGGCCCGCTACTTTGACGATTTTTCCTGTTTCCATGGCTTTACCTTCCTTTTAACAAATTTGCTATTCTAGAATATTAGAACCAACAGCCTTTTCCACGGCTTTATCGATATTGGCCAAGCCCAAACCCCTAGACCCCTCACGGTCGGGGATTAGGATGATGGCAGGGGCAACCATGGTTGCATAATCGGCTAATTCCTCGCTTAATTCTTGGGCTAATTTTTCGGTTAAATAGATAACCGCATAATTATCCGCCGCCAATTGATGCAAGGCTTTAGCTGCTTTTGGGGCATCGTCTACCGGCACGGTTTTAATGCCCAAAGCCGAAAAGGCCAAAATACTTTCTCTATCGCCGATAACCGCTATTTTATACATAGGTTTTCCGCAACCTTTCCATTATGGATTGTGGCTGATCGCCGATTTTGCGCCCGGCCATTAAAGTAAATACGGCCGTGCTTTCTAATTCGGTGGCGGCCAAAAAGGCCATTACCGGCTCTACGCCAAAGCCCACATATTTGGCCTGCTGCCAATGGCCGATTAAGGCATCATCGGCTAGGCGATCCATTTCGGCTAAGCCGATTTGGCCGCGCAAAGCCTTAGCGCCTGCTTGGGCGGCTTGCGCTAGGGCATGGCCGTCTTTATACAGGCTTTCGAGGGCTTCGGGGGTAATATCTACCTTTAGCATGGCCAAAGGGGTAATACCACCATTGATATAAAAATCGGCCAAACGGCTAAAATCTTGGCCGCTATACTTTAAGCGTACTGCCATCCGCAGATTGGCGCTATCGATGGCCAAACGAACATATTCTTTTAAAAGCTTAATTCCGCTTTTGGCGGCAATATCGCTCATTTGCTGATACATGGCCTGATCTAAAACCGTATCGGCCAGGCGTGGATCTTGGGTGCGAGCCAGCATTTCCTCGGCTTTACGCGCGGCATCCCTTAGGGCAGCCGGCAAAAGATCAAAGGCGCTTTCTTCGGCCACTTTTTCGATAATAGTTGCATCCACAGTGCCGGTATTTAGCAATAGATGGCTAAATTCCTCGCCTTTAGCTTTGCCTTTGATTAAGGCCTTAATATTATGATAATCATATTTAAGGCGAAATAAGCCAATTAGGCTTTTATCGGGCAAAACTTTTTCTAATTCACTAAAGGTATAGGCCTGCTTGGCATTTAGGGCTTTGGCCAAATCCTTGATATCATCGCCATAGCCGCATTCGCTTAAAACCTTAAGCGCTTCGTCATCGGTGGGCGCTTCGGCCATTTTGCGCAAACGATCGCGGTTGAGAAGGCTGTTTTCCAAGGCTCTTACCCTGGCCGAGGCATATAAATAATCTATGTCTTGATATTGTGCCACTCAATCACTCCCTTAATCGGCGAATAATATTTCGGCAATTTCGCCGGCTAATTGCTCGCGGGTATCCCAAATAAGTTTGGCCAAAGAGCAATTAATTTCTAAAGCGCCTTCGCTAATAATAAAGCCAAAGCCGATATCCTTGGCCTTAGTTGCCAACTGCAATTCGCCCTTTTTACCCAGCTTAACCAATTCTTGATTGGCCTTGCTAATAATAGATTCGGCCAGATGCGCATATTGTGGGGCAAACATTACTTGCCCACTGCCGCCAATGGTAGAGGCTATCATCAATTTAAGCAATAAATCTTCTTTTTCGGTATCGGGCAAATTATCCAAATGCGCTATGGCCTGCTTAAAGGCCTCATCAATCATGGCCTGCTTTTCGGCAAGCATTTCTTTGCGCACTTCTAATTCGGCACCGGCCATAATCCGCTCGCCGGCACGCTCGATATCCAAAACATTTTTTTCCTCGATTTGGCTTAAAGCCAACTCGGTTTTTTGCTGATAGTCTTTACTAATTATAGCGGCCTCGTCACGAGCAACATTTAAAATTTGCTCTTTTTGCGCATTGGCATCTGCGATAATTTTTTCGATAATATTTTCAATGCCGTTCATATAAAACCCCTATCTTTGAAGTTTTTAGTTGCTATTATACATTGATCAACATTAAGATAGACACCAACAAAGCCAATACGGCATAGGTTTCTACCATGGCCGGATAAAGCATCGATTTGGCTAATTCTTCGGGGCGCTTAGCAATAATACCCATCGAAGCAGCAGCGGCACGGCCTTGGGCAATGCCCGAAAAATAGCCGGCAATAGCAATTGGCAAGGCCGATACAAAATAGCCTAAGCCCTGGGTAATAGCTAAATCGGTATTACCGGCAAAAACACCGGTATTACTCATAATTAAAAAGGCAATCAATAAACCATAAATACCTTGGGTGCCGGGCAAAGCTTGCAAAAGCAAAGTTTGACCGAATTTACCGGGGTCTTCGGTTAAAACCCCTGCTGCCGATTCGCCGGCAATACCTACACCTTTAGCGCTACCGGCACCGGCAAAACCGGCGGCCAATGCTGCACCTAATAAAGCCCAAAACATACCATTGCTCAACCATTCAAAAGCTCCCATTTACTTTTCCTCCTTAATATGCACATATTTATTTTTGTAATATAGCGGCCTAAAAGCACGGCCACCTGCTGCAAAAAACCGTCCGAAAAATTCAACATAAATCAAGCGGCAGCTATGCACAAATGCGCCCAGCAAACCGATAAATAAATTGAATGTTTGGCCGATAACAAACACAACTACGAATAAAATCCAGCCAACAACCCCATCGCCGGCTAAAGAGCCCATCGAGTTCATAACCTGGGCTACAACCCCGGTAGATAAACCCAAAGCCATTAACCTGGAATAAGATAGGATATCCGATAAATAAGCGGTAATGCCATAAAGCGAGCTTAAGCCGCCCATTACCTTACCCATAACCGTGGGTTTTTTACGGCCGCCGGTAACAAGTACCCCGGCTGCACCTGCTGCGGCAATATAGATGCCAAAGCTTGCACCCAATAAGGTGGCGATTAGGCCGCCAACTATCAAATACCAAAGGCCGATATCGCAAATGGCATCCATGGTTTTACCTTCTTTAATCATGCGGTAGGCACTTAAGCCCATACCGATAAATAAGTTAACCACACCAATGCCGATTGCAATAAAGAGCACGGAAATCGGATCTTCTAAAGGATTGAATAAAATTGGCGGTATTGCCCAGTTATCATAGCCGAGCATTTTGCCCAAAGCTGTGGGAAAATCGCCAAACCAACTGGAGAATAAAGCACCAAATAATATAGAAGAAACCCCAACAGAGCAAGCTACAATCAGGAAATTGCGAATAGTGCCGGTAGGCTTCATTTTTTTAATTGCCCAGAAGGTAGCTAAAGATAAGATTAAACCATACATGGCATCGCCCAGCATCATCCCAAAAAATAATACGAAGAAAAACATTACAAAAGGATTAGGATCGACAACCGACCCGGCCTTAGGCATGCCGTATAATTCGGTGATGGCCGCAAAGGGGGCGGCGGCGGCCGAGTTTTGCATTAAGGTGGGGATATCATCTTCCGGGGCCGGCTCGCTAAATTGCCAGGCGCAGCCTAAGGAAGCTAAAATATCGGCTACTTGTTTTTCTTTGGGGGAAGGCACCCAGGCCTCCCAGTACATGGTGTTTTGGCCAATCAAAAAATCTTTGCTTAAATTTTGCCAATCCATTTGCAAATTAAGGGCATCGAAGGCCAATTCCAAAAGGGGCAAATCTTTTTTAAGTACATCTAATTCTTTGATAATAGCTTCTTGTTCTTTTTGCAAATCAAGACAAATATCCTCGGCATTTTGCTTGGCAATTCGGGCTTGGCCAACCTCGCCTTTAAACTGAATCTGGCTAAAGCTATAAGGCTTAAGCAGCTCGGCTAATTGCTCGGTTATGGCCTTATGGCCAATAATTTGCCAATAATGATTTTCATTATCTGAGGAAATAAGGTCGATTTTAATTAAACTAAGTTGCCGCTCTACCTCTTCCCTAATAAGACGGCTATCATGGGCAGAAGGGCAGGTAGATCGCCATACAAAAAACTGTTTGCCGCCATCGGCCTCAAGAGCGATATCGCTATCTAACCAAGGTTTTAAGGCAGCCATCCTAACTGTTTGTTGATTTTGTTCTGCAAAGATATTAGTTAACTTTTGGTTAAGCTCCATTATTTGCAAGGCTTTGCCTAAAGCCTTATCCAACATATCCAAATCATATAATTCCTGCTCTATATAGCTTGCACGAGGTGCTAAGAGCGCTTTTTTGATTTTGGTATACTTATGCAAGGTATCGATTGCGGCCTGAATTTGATTACGCTTGGCCACAATGGCATTATCTTGCTTAAATGCAGCTAAAGCTCCGCTTGCCACCAATTCTTGCCCGGCCTGAGCATCTTTAATCTCTACCGAGCCTAAAGGGGTAAGGGCCCGCAAAACAGCCTCTTTTTGCTGGGTTGGCATAATAGTTTGCAGTTTTTTCATGCCAATAAGTGTCATTAATCACCCACAACCCTTCGTAAAATTATCTCGATTGCTTGTTTTGTGCGCGGGGCGGCTTTTTCTTTTAGGGCGCTAATTTCGTTGCGTACCTGCTCGGTTTTTACCGAGGCGCGGGCACGGCTTTGATCGGTAGCTTCTTTTAGTTTTTCATTAGCAGCTTTTTGGGCTTGTTCTGTTTTTTCGGCCAGGCCGGTTTCGCCGTTTGCCGAAGCTTGCTTTTGCATTTTCTTGGCTTCTGCCTGCGCATCAATAATAATTTGCTGCGCTTTTTGTTCAGCTTGATAAATGTCCTTCAAAGCATCTACTGCCATCATATCACCACCTTAAATTGGAATAGCAAAAATTTTTACTAAAATTAAAATTTGTCATAAACGTGTACTGTATAATTATACCATTATTAAACTATTGATGTCAATCATTATACTGCTTTCTGCCAGCAATTTTATAAAAATATTTATCTGAAATCAGCAGGAATTTGCGACAAAAAAACAGAATATTGATAAGTTGACATTATAAATAAAGGAGTTGCGATTATGGCAGAGATTTTAGTTAGCTCAACCCGTGGCTGGGTAGTGGAGAATATTGTCCGTGGTACAGTGGTTGTTTTAGGCAAAGAGGCTAAAATCATCGGTTCTTGCGGTGATAGCCACTTTTTATCATTCATTCGCTCATCTGCAAAACCTTTATTAACTACCTTTATGTTACAAACAGGGGTAGCCGAAGCCTTCGATTTAAATAATCAGCAAATTGCCGTTAGCTCCAGCTCGCATATAGGCGAGGATATCCATGTTAATACAATTACTTCCATATTAAATAAGATTGGACTAACTGCCGATAATATGAATATCGGTACCGATTATTCAATGTACAAACCTCTGCGCGAACAGCGTATTGCCCAAGGCATTGCTCCGCAAAAGCTTTTTCATTGTTGCTCGGGCAAACATGCATTAATGATGGCAACTTGCCTGCATATGGGTTGGGATATCGCCAATTATCAGGATTTAGAGCATCCCTTGCAGCAATATTTATTGCAGCAATTTGCCGCTATTGCCGAATTAAGAACAGAGGATATTCATATAGGCATAGATGGTTGCGGCGTGCCTGTTTACGCTTTACCTTTATACAATATCGCCTTAAGCTATTATAATCTATTTAACGAAAGCCGGATGATGCCGGAGCAAGCGGCTGCCGCCGATAAAGCACTTACCGCCTTGGCCGAGTATCCGCAATTAATTTCCGGCACGGATCAATTCTGCACCGAGATTAATCGGATTACCAAGGGTCGCTTAATTGGCAAGCTGGGTGCCGACGGCGTATATTGCCTGGCTCAAAGGAATGCCGAATTTGCTTTGGCCGCCAAAACCGAAGACGGCAATGTGGATGTAATGCCGATTATCGTAATTCGGGCTTTGCGCCAAACCGAAATGATTACCGAGGACGAATTCCAGGCCTTATATCATTTAACTCGCCGCGATCTTACCAATGCCGCCGGCCAAAAAATCGGCGAAATGAAAGCCGCTTATCACCTGGAAATGTTTTAAGCTGTCGCAATAAATATGTATAAAAGTTTACATTTAAATATAAATCACAACTGATTAGTTATGGAGTGACAACATTGAGTTTTTGGAAAAAGTTTATACCGGATTTAAGTTGTAAAAGCATCATGGATATTCCCTTAAATGTCTTTCAGGAAAATGGCATCAAAGGCATTTTATTCGATTTAGATAATACGATAACCGAATGGCATCAAAACGAGGTTAGCCCCGAGGCCAGCAATTGGCTTAAGTCCTTAACTGAAGAAGGGTATCAGGTATGTATTGTATCTAATAATAAAAAGCAAAGGGTGGCCGCAGTGGCCGAAAAGCTGGGGCTACCCTATCTTTGTGATGCCGCTAAACCTGCCAAGCATAGCTATTTTAAGGCAGCTAAGCTGATGAATCTACCCTGCGAAAACATGGCTATGGTGGGCGATCAAATTTTAACCGATGTATTGGGTGGCAATCGCTCCGGCCTGTTTACGATATTTGTGGAGTACATAAACCCCCAAGAACATTGGGGCACTGTGCATTTAATTCGTCCGCTGGAGCGCTTGGTAATGAAAAAAATTAAAAATCAAATTAGCTAAAAAAAGGAGCTGTTGCAGCTCCTTTTTTTAGTTTTACTCAAGACAAAAATTAAGGGGTTTGGAGGCAACACCCCCAAGGCCGCTAGCTGCCATTGATTTTTAGTGCAAAACCGTTTTGGTTCGAGTTTTTTTACGCTA
>CAYJBP010000030.1:0-21990 GCA_964368605.1 uncultured Peptococcaceae bacterium
AACTTCAAAGAATTCAAAACACCCTAGGGAAACCGATATTGTTCGAACCCAGCCCAGCCTTGGCTGTTTTTGATTTGTTTTGTAGGGAATGGTCTTGACCATTGCGCTGTTTGGCTTATTGTTACCTATTGTTAGCTGGACTATTATTAAGCCATAATCGGCAACCTTAACAGCAAGCAGGAATTATAGCTTAAAAGGCGTAAATAATATTAAACTAAAAATAATAGGAGCCGATATGAAAAAAGCCATTTATGCTATTTTAGCAATCATAAATGTATTCTTATTATTTGCCAATTATGGCGCGATATGGGCCATTGCCGATATTGGGGACGCTTACCCTTTGGCTGTCGCCATTAAGCCTTTTTTTAGCGATTATGCTTCATTGATATTTATGGTTAATTTGCTAGCCTATTATCCTTTGCTGATAGGCGCCTTTATTGCCGATAAATACCAAAAAACTTTTTTAGCAAATATTATGATTGCCCTGATAATAGTTATGGCTATTTTCTTTAGCTTTAATGCCTATTTTGTATATGATTATCAGCAGCAGGCTCCTGATTATGCTCTGGTTTTAGATGATTAATAAGCCCTTATCTAAAAGAACTAAAAAAACTGTGCCAGGTTATAAACCGGGCACAGTTTTTTGTATAGGCGGATTTGGTACATGGTGGCTAAGATTAATTTCCTGTTGATTATTATAGCTTAACAGCCCTTGTTGCAATACTGGAACATATATGCTTATCAAGAACCTCGGCTTGGCAAATATCCTCATAAAAGCCGATTATTGCAAAGCCTAATTTGGTCTGGCCGCCAATTAATGTTTCCAGGCTATGGCCAAATTCTAAGGTATCATGATTGGCAATCCGCTTTTTAAGCTGACTGGGATCTAATTGCTCGATATCAGAATAAGGGATTTTTTTAGCTACCGTTAAAAGGCCATTGTCAAAGTCGTCCATATCAAAAATATATAATACGGGGTTGATAAAGCCGGCCAATAGGATACCGCCCTTTTTAAGAACCCGATAACACTCTTGCCAAACCGGCTCGGGATTGGGGATAAAACAATTAGAGATAGGATGAAAGATTAAATCAAAGCTTTCATCGGCAAATGGCGCTAAATCACGCATATCGCAATTGATGATTTCCAGATTAAGATTTTCGCGCTCTTTTACCATTCGATCGCCATTAAGCTGGCTTTCGCTAATATCGGCTAGGGTTACATTTGCCCCTAAGGCCGCCAAAACAGGTGCTTGCTGCCCACCACCGCTGGCCAGGCAGAGCACTTTTTTACCTTTAATCGGCATATACCAATCTGTGGGTACTGCTTTGGTATTGGTAAGCAATATTGACGAAATTCCTTGGCGTGCTTTGGCTATTATTTCTGTACTAACCGGCCTGGCCCATTCGGCTAAATCTGTTTCGCCGGCTTTATTCCAGGCTATTGTATTGTGTTTAGTGATATCCATATTCTTACCTTTCTAGACCTTGGGGGAGCTCTGCCCCCCCAACCCCTTTCAAATTTTTGGAAAAATTTGCTTAAAACTTTTAGAGTATTTTATCTAGGCCGCAAGTTAGGCCTTTTAGGGTTTTGATTTTTCTGATCGCCAGTAATAGGCCCGGTAAAAAGGATTCTCTGCTTACTGCATCATGGCTTATGGTTAAGATTTGGCCGGTATCACCAAAAATTACTTCTTGGCTGGCCACATAACCATGGAGGCGCACACTATGTACCCTCATTCCCTCATAATTGCCACCACGGGCGGCGGCGATTTTTTCAAATTCATGGGGATTGCCTTGCTCTTGCTCTTTTCGTACCTCGGCTATGGCCTCTAAAGTGCTTATGGCTGTGCCCGATGGCGCATCCAATTTTTGCTCATGATGGCGCTCTATTACTTCCACATGCGGAAAATACTGTGCTGCCTCTTTGGCAAAACGCATCATCAGCACCGCACCCAAGGCAAAATTAGTGGCCCAAAAAACAGGAGCTCCGTTTTGCTGCGCTAAATTGTCAATCTCCTGTAATTCATGCTCGTTTAGGCCGGTAGTACCCACCACCGAGGCCAAATTATGCTGCATCGCTATCCGCAAATTTTTCATTATCGCTTGCGGATTAGTAAAATCTACCATTACATCCGGCTGATTGGCCTTAATTGCGGCCACTAAATCATCACCTATTAATAAGCCACTTGGCTCGCCACCGGCCAATAAGCCCATGTCGCGGCCACTATTGCGAATATCTATTGCTGCTACCAATTCCAAATCTGCGGCTTCCATTATGCCGGCTGCCATTGCCTTACCCATTTTTCCGGCAGCCCCATTTAATAAGATCCTAATTTTTGTCATCCCGCTTTCCTCCTAATCTTAGTTGGCATATATTTCCCTATTTAAGTTGAAAATTCCTGCTCAAACAGATAAAATGCGCAACCGGGAAAGCCAAGCTTTAGGCCTCGATATCTACCACAACTACCTCAGCGCCCACTTTCTTTACCGCCGTCCAGGGTATCGAAATTTGCCGCCTTTGGCTTGCCCCACCAAAAAAAGAGCGGGGCGGCGGCAGGATAATCTCCACTATCCGGCCGCTTTCCGGCTCAATCAGTAAATCCGAATCACCTGCATTGCCCAAAATATCACCATCATATAAATTGATGATTTTTTTCTCTGCAAACTCGCTTAAACGCATATTTATCACCTCTTGTACAAATATATGCGCTTATAAGCTTGTTTATGCCCATAATTTGGCCAAATCCAATGGCTCGTCCACCGGGCCTACTATCGCCGCCAAAGCCTCCTTAGGCTGAATTATCCTTTGGCTAATCCTGGCGATATCTGCCATTGTTACGGCATTAATCTTGGCTAAAGTGTCGTCTAAATCATAGATTTTATTACGTGTTAATAGGGTTTTGCCCAATTTATTCATCATTGTGCCGGTATTTTCCAGCCCTAAAAGCAAAGCACCCTTTAATTGTTGCTTGGCACTATGCAATTCTTCGGCAGTAATATTGCTGCTAGCTGCTATTTCGTTGGCCATAACCTGGGCTAACTCATTAAGATTTTGCGGACGGGTAGAGGCATAGCAACAAAAATAGCCGGCCTTGGCATAATTGCTTAAATAAGCATAGGCGCTATAGCTTAAACCCCGTTTTTCGCGCACCTCTTGAAATAGGCGCGAACTCATGCCGCCGCCTAAAATATTTGTTAATAAATGTGCACCATAATAATCGTCATCGTTTTCGTCTAGGCCATTAAAACCTAGGCAAACATGCACCTGCTCAATATCTTTATTGATAAAAACGCTGCCGCCACAACTTGGGGGTACGGTATTGATTAGCGGTATGGCCGCCTGCTTACTTGTAAATTGACCAAAATATTGTTCTAAGGTAGCAATTACTTTATCCGGCTCGATATGGCCAACAATAGCAATTACGGTATTGGCAGGCACATAGCTTTGATGATAAAAGGCCTGCATAGATGCGGCATCAATATCCTGAACCGTTTCTTTAGAGCCAATTACAGGGCGGCCATAGGGGTGGCCTGCCCAAAGGGTAGAGGTAAATAAATCATTTACCACATCATCGGGGCTATCCTCATACATATTAATTTCTTCAATAATAACATTTTTTTCCATATCAAAATCGGCTTCTGTTATTTGCGAATTTAAATAGATATCGGCCAATAAATCAATGGCTAAATGCCAATCCTCGTCTAAGCAACGTGTATAAAAACAGGTATATTCTTTGCCGGTAAAGGCATTGATAACGCCGCCTACCGAATCCATGGTTGCGGCAATATCTTTAGCCGAGCGCTTGGCGGTACCTTTAAAGAGCATATGCTCTAAAAAATGGGATATTCCTGCCAGTTTTTCTTGTTCCCAAACCGAGCCCATTTTTGCCCAAATGCCGGTCGAAACCGAACGGCAATGAGGCATATACTCGATAATAACTTCTACCCCGGAACTTAATTTATATCTATTTGCCATATTTTTGCCTCCAAGTTTAGTAATTACCCTTTCGGCATGATTTGGCTAATTCCTTTTTTGATATCAAATGGCCAGCTGAGGATGTTTTTTATTTTAGCAAGCCCTGCCTCGATTTTAAATAATAGTTGACGGCTAAAGCTAAGTTCGTCTGCGGCAATATCATTGGCTGCCAATAAGGATAAAGATGCCAATTCCAAGCCCTGCTGATTAAGTATTTTTAAGCTGCCTATATGCTGGTTTTTGGCTATTGGCGCAGCTAAATCGCTTGGTAACTGCCAATCATAAATTAATAAATCGTCCTGATTATAGCTTAAACTAAAATCGGAGGCCGCCACCAAGTTTAGGCTGCTGCCGTCCTTAAGCGGAATATTGGCCATAATTTGATCTTGCTTATATAAATTAAGCTGTAGATAATTACTAAAGCCAAATTCCAGCAAAGTAAGGCTTTCGTCATAGCGGTTGGGGCTATTTAAAACAACGCTGATTAAAATGCGGCCATCACGCTCCATGGCTGCAATTAAGCAGCTTCCTGCCGCATTTGTGGTACCTGTTTTTAGGCCGATAATATCTTCTTGCCATAGCAATTTATTGGTGTTTTTAAGCTGGCGACTACTGCTACCGCTGCCGATTTGAGTTTCTTTAGTGGCCACTATTTGGGCCAAATAGTCATTGGCCAGCAGATGACGGCTGATAAGTGCCAAATCGGCGGCATTGATTTGATGCCCTTCGGCCGGCAGGCCATTACTATTTTTAAAATCGGTACTATAAGCGCCGATGGCAGCGGCTTTTAAATTAAGCCAATAAATAAAAAATGGCTCGCTGCCTGCTAAGTTTTCGGCAATGGCATGGCAAGCATCATTGCCCGACTGAATTAAAGCTCCCTGCAATAAATCATCTAAGCTTAGATTTTCGCCGGCCACCAGATTAATTGAGGATTCGCCAACCGCCGCCGCTGCGGCACTAATTTGGCAATTTTGCTGATAATCGGCCATGTCGATAGCGGTTAAGGCGGTAAGTATTTTGCCGGTAGAGGCAGGCGGTAAGGCTTCTTGAGCATTTTTTTGCCAAAGGATGCGGCCGCTATCGGCATCGATAACAATAGCGGCTAAGGCATTAATCGGAAGCGTAGGCTGATTATCGATTAATAATTCTGGTGGAGAAGATATAGCCAAATCGGCTTCGGCATCAATATAAGTAGCCCCGGCTAAACCGGGGCTAAGCAGTAATAATAAAATCAAGCAAATTTTATAAGCCAATATTTTGGGAAACCGTAACAAAATTATAACCCTCCAATTGCAAATCAACCAAAATTGTCGGTAAGGCTTCTAAGGTGCTTTCGGTTGGATGAGCCAAAATTATTGCCCCATCATGAATTTTTTCCTTAACTCGCTCAATAATCACCGCCGCCTCCGGCCTTTGCCAATCAATGGTATCTACACTCCATAAAATAGTAGTATAGCCCAAATCGGCAGCGGCCTGTAATACATGTTGCTCGCTCTCGCCCGAGGGCGGTGCAAAAAGACTGGGTTTTATAGCGGTGGCCGCCTCGATTGCCGCCTCGGCTTTAAGAATTTCGCTGACATTTTTATCATAGCTATCATTATTGGGGCTGCTATGGCTATAGGCATGATTGCCGATTTCGTGGCCGGCTTCGGCAATTTGGGCTGCTAAATCGGGGTTTAATTCTGCCCAGCGGCCGGTTAAAAAGAAGGTTGCCTTAATATTATGTTGGGCTAAAACATCAAGCATGGCCGGCAAATATTCTTCGCCCCAATCCACATTAATGGTAAGCGAAACCTGTTTTAAGCCGCCATCGCCCTGGCGATACGGTGCTAAAGCCGTACTAACAGGCTGCAATATGCTATTTAATAAAAAAACTACCAGGCTAAATAGCAATAGCAAAACCAAAATAAGTAAATAGGTTTTTTTGCTAAAATAAAATGTACGCATAATTTCACCACTTTCACAAGTTTATTTTAATAATTATGCTTAAAGCCGATTAGTTATGCTGATTTTGATTGGATGATTAGGGGATTAATTTGCCCAAACAAAAAAGGCGGCCTGATGGCTGCCTTTTATAAGTAATAATCTGATGCTTAGCTAAAGCATGTTTTTAGAATATCTAATAAAGACTTTGCCTGATAATACTCAAAACTATTTAAGGCCTCAAAAATTTGCTGCAATAAATTATTAATATTATCTTGCCAGTTAAAGGCCATTACCTCTAATAATAAAGCTTCGCTTAAATCGATATCAAAATCGGCTATGGTCTGCTCTAATTTTACAATATTGGCCTGCAATAAGGCTGGATCGCCTTGGTTTTTATGGCCTTTTTGCGGCTTAATACTTACTTTTAAATAATCATTTAAGGCAGCTAATAAATTGGTAAAATCGACCAAAAGCCGCTCATTATGGCTTTCGATATAAGGCCAATCGGCCTTGATTGCCGCATGTTCTAAGGCCTTGGCTTTTTCGGACACTCCAAAAGCGCCAATCGAAGCCGAAGCGCTTTTTAAAGTATGGGTATCCAGGCGATAATCATCCAAATTGCGCTGTTCAAAGGCCGCACTTAGGGTAGTAACTTTGTTTAGGCCATCATGATAATAAGAGCTTAAAATATCCAGATAATCATCTAATTTGCCGCCAATTAATTTTAAGCCATAATCGGCATTAAGCCCTTCGATATTGATGGTTAAATCGGTATTAATAATCGGTGTTATCTGCTTTTTGGCTGCTATTTGCTTATCTTTGGGTATCCACTGCAAAAGGATTTCGTCCAGTTTTTGCAGCTCGATGGGTTTGGCCAAAAAGTCGCTCATGCCCTCATTGATAAATAATTCCTTGGCTCCTACCAGGGCATTGGCCGTTAGGGCAATAATCGGCAAATCTTGATAATAGTTACCTTCTAATTTACGGATGGCCGCCGTGGCATCAATGCCATCCATGCCGGGCATCATATGATCCATAAATACCAGGTCGTAACGGCTATTCTGTACCATTTCCACAGCCTGAAAACCGTCGGCAGCCGTATCGATGGTGAATTTATAAGGCTCCATCAAGCCTTCGGCTACCATCAAGTTAATCTCATTGTCGTCCACAACCAAAACCTTGGCCTTAGGTGCAATAAAATGTTCGCTGCCGCTTTCCTCCTGCTCCCAACCTAATTCATGGCCAAAAACACCGGCTAATTGCAGGCAGCTTAAAGGCAGATTAACTATTAATGCATCCCGATAAATGCTGGTATCGCCGGGGTCTACCATTAAAACGATGGTAAAATTATAATCCATTTTAAGCTGTAAGTTTTTAACCTTGGTTAAATGCACGGCCGGAATGAATAAAAAATCATAATCATGATTACTTAATAAATCCTGCAATTGCGATTGACTACTGCAAACAGTGCAATCGGCCTCAATATTAGCCATTACTTGCTTAATCGATTCCGCATAAAACTCCCTGGCCTCGTAAACCAGCACTTTTGGCGATCCCAAGATAGGCGCGATAGGCTCGTATTTTTGACATGATTGGGGAATATTAACCGTAAACACCGAACCCTGGCCAATTATGCTTTTAACGGTGATATTACCACCCATCATTTGGCATAATTGCTTGGTAATGGCAAGCCCCAAACCGGTGCCCTCGATATTGCGGTTTTTCTTGGTATCCATGCGCTCGAATTGCATAAAGAGGCGATCCATATCCTCCTCTTTTATGCCCATGCCGGTATCGGTAATCGTAAATTCCAATACAGCCAAACCATTATCATAATGGCTGGTAGCCCTAAATTCGATATGCCCCTCATGCGTAAACTTGATGGCATTGCTCAACAGATTTAGCAAGATTTGCTTAATCCTAATTTCGTCGCCTTTAAGCCTAGCCGGTATCGAGCAATCGATATAGGTTGTAAAAATAAGCGGTTTGGTGGCCACCCTAACTTTAGAAATATTGATAATATCATTAAGCAGGGAAGATATATAATAATCATCCTCGATAATTTCCAGTTTGCCGGATTCGATTTTGGATATATCTAAAATATCATTGATGATAGAAAGTAGGCTTTCGCTGGCATTTTTGATTTCCTGGGCATATTCTTCGGTGGCACGGCCAATACTTTCTCTAAGCACAATCTCGGACATGCCCAAAATTGCATTAAGCGGAGTGCGGATTTCATGGCTCATATTGGCCAAAAAGCTGGTTTTGGCCTGCGAGCTTAGCAGGGCTTCTTCATGGGCTTGGCGTAATTGCTCATCCATTTCATGCTTTTTTTGAGCATTGGCAAAAAGATTGCCGCTAACTAAAAGCATATTCTGCTGGGTTTCGGTATATACCAGGCCTTCGATATGGCTACCGGTGCTTACAAATCCAAATAATTCATTATATAAGTAAATGGGCGATAATAATAAAGAGCGATTATTATCAAAGTTGTCTTGTATATATTTGCACCAGGTTTCCGGGATAAAAGCCATAAAATCGGTGATAACTTTTTTTTCTTCAATATTGTAACGAAAAGCTTCACTTAAAAAGTCATAGCAAATCAAAGCACTGCCGCTTTCCATTATCGAAAAGGCCGGCACTTGATCGACAAAAGAATCCACATGCGCTTCTAAGCCGGATATATCATAGGCTATTTTATGGCCGGCTTTATACAGATGGGTTATATAAATAAAACTATAGCCCTTAATTTTGGCAAAGCGCGAAAGATTAATTTCGCTCATATTATAGGCGGTAGCTAGGCTTTCTAGGCAATCTAGCAGGGTTTCGTCAAAGCTTTGCTCATCGGTTAAGGTAAGTAGCTTATGCGAAATATCATTAACGGTTAACAGTAATTTATCTTGCTCGACTAAAGCCTTGGTTCTTTGGGTAATTTCGTCCTCTAGCTGTGATTGATGTTTATTAAGCTCTTCTAAGGTAAGGCGTAGCTGATTTTGCGAGTTTTTTAAATCATCGATATTAAGATGGCCGCCAATTACCCGGGTAACATTGCCGCTTTCATCGCGCGACATAATTTTGCCCACATCTTTAGTCCAAATATAAGTACCATTTTTATGAAGCATTCTAATATCACATTCATAAACATCGATTTTGCCGGCAATAAAATCATCCAGCAATTGGCTAACCAGCGGCAAATCTTCGGGATGATTCATTCTTTCCCATTCGTCTAAAGTGCCTTCGATATCATCCTGGGTATAGCCCAGCATGTTTAAGTATTCGTCATTATAGGCAATGGTGCTATTAATAACATCCCAATCCCAGGTGCCAAATTCGGCGGCCTCGGTGGCTAAATTTAAAATATTTGTGCTTTCGCGCAGTTGTTCCTCGGTTAGCTTTATGCTGGTAATATCCTGCAAAACGCCACATAAAATTAAGGGATTGCCTTGCTCATCATATTCGGTAATTTTGCCTTTATCATGGCCCCAAATAATCGAGCCATCTTTTCTTACCATTCTAAATTCAACTTCATAGGCATCCACTTTGCCTTCTAAATAGTTCGCAAGCGCGGTTTCGGCCAAGGGCAAATCCTCTGGTAAGACCATTCTTTCCCAAGTGGAAAGATGATCATCTAATTCATCCAATTCATAGCCTACAATATGTGCCCATTCTTTGCTGTAAATAACATGGTCGGTAGATAAATTCCAGATAAACACCCCAATATCGGTGATGGCTATTGTTTCGGTTAAATGCTCTATCGTAAGCTGATTATTAGCAGAATTCATATCTGTACCTCCCTTTTTAAAGCGGATCTAAATAATCGCAAGTTTGAGAAATTTGCTTAAATTGATTGGCCACCGCCAAAAAATATTCGACCAAATAAGGATCGAAATGGCTGCCACTACCTTTTTTGATAATTTCTACGGCTTGTTCATGGGTTTTGGCTTGCTTATAAGGGCGCGCCGAAATAATTGCATCATAAGCATCCACAATAGCCATCATTCGCCCACCTAAGGGGATTTCTTCGCCTTTTAAGCCCAAAGGATAACCGCTGCCATTCCATTTTTCATGGTGGCTTGCGGCAAACACTTCGGCAATTTCTAAAAACTTAACATCTTGCACATTATGAATGGCCGATTTAATGATATCGCTGCCAAAAGATGTATGCTTTTTCATCAGCTCGAATTCGCTATCGGTTAATTTGCCTTCTTTAAGCAAAACCTGATCGGAAATAGATATTTTGCCCACATCATGCATTTGCGAAGCATTGGCATATAGTTCTACATCGATGTCACTTAGCTGGTCGGGATAGGCAATTTGGGCAATTAGATGATTTAAAAAAACCTTTAAATATTGGCTGGTGCGCACAATATGGCCACCGGTGGTATTATCCCGTTTTTCAACCATCTCCGACAAGGTTAAAACAATAGCATACTGCAATTCTTTGATATTAGCAGTTTTTTCATGAACAATATTTTCTAAATTGGTGCTGTAATTATGTAATTTTAAATGTAATTCTACCCGTTTTTTGAGCAAAATCGGCGAAAAAGGCTTAATCACATAATCGATAGCACCCAGGTTAAGGCCCTGATACTCGCTATCGCCATCATCTTTGGCAGTTAAAAATATCACCGGAATATTGCAATAAGGCTCGGGCATATCCTTTTTAAGTTTTTCGATTACCTCAAAGCCGCTTAAGCCGGGCATTTCCACATCCAGCAGAATTAAATCGGGGTTAATATTGGCAATTTCGGCCAAGGCCATGGCGCCGTCTTTGATTAAAACTACGGTATAATCATTGTTTAAAGCCTTACGAGCAATGCTTAAATTGGTTACATTATCATCCACAACCATAATTTTAGGCTTTTTGGTGATACTCATGACAACTTCCTCGCAAATTCATATATTTATTAGTCGCTAATTATAGTATATTCCTATTGTAGTATAACATGATTTGTAACAAAATTTCAATAAATAATTTTAATATTTAATATAATATTGTTTTAAAAGTTGCTGCTTTTACATGCTTTGCTTGACATTTTGCGCTAAATTTGTTATGTTTAGATAATTATAGCTAAAAAATAGAGGTAAATATGACAAAATTACTATTAATTGACGGCAGTAGCCTTTTGCATCGCGCCTTTTATGCTTTGCCGATTTTAAGCAATAGCCAAGGCGTTTTTACCAATGCCCTGCATGGCATGATGACCATGCTCGGCAAAAGCGCGGCTAAGCATAAGCCCAGCCATATGGTGGTTTGTTTTGATAAATCACGGATAACTTTTCGTAATCAAATAGATGCCGAGTATAAGCAGCATCGTAAGGAAACCCCGCAGGAATTGCGTGAGCAATTTGCTTCGATTAAAAAGATTTTAACGGCTGCCAATATTTCCTGGCTGGAAATGGAAGGTTTTGAGGCCGATGATTTATTGGGAACATTGGCAAAACAGGGTGCTAAAGCAGGCTATGATGTAGAAATTATATCGGGCGACCGTGATATTTTGCAATTGGTTGATGATAAAGTTACCGTATTTTTAACCAAAAAGGGCATCACCAACTTAGATCGCTATGATAGGGAGGCTATTTTTGCTAAATATAATTTAAGCCCTCAAGGCTTAATCGACCTAAAATCCCTGATGGGCGATAGTTCCGACAATATCAGCGGCGTGCCCGGTATTGGCGAAAAAACCGCCGCCAAGCTTTTAGATCAATTTAGTAGTTTGCAAAATATATATGATAATATCGAGCAGGTTAGTAATCAAAAATTGCGTCAAAAATTATTGGATAATAAGGACAAAGCTTTTATATCTTATCAATTAGCCACAATTAAATGCGATATCGATTTGGACATAAATTGGGCTGATTTTAGCTATAGCAGCCAGCCGCCGCCCGAATTATATCAAATTTATCGCGAATACGAGCTAAAACAGCTTTTAGCAACACTAAAGCCAATAGTTGTGGCCGAGCCTCTTTTTGAAGAGGATATCCCTTTTGCCGAGGCAGATCAAGGCCCTTTACCCGAAGAAATAAGCCTGGAAGATTTGGCCGCTTTAGCCTTGCAAAAGCAAAAAATTAGCCTTTATGCGCAGATTAAAAGCCCTGCTTGGCAGGGTAACTGGCAGCAAATTGCTTTGGCTTGCGATAATAATGTTTGCCTTTTTGATAGTAAGCTTAATTCGCAATTGCCGGATTTGTTTTGGCAGCTTTTGGCTAATCCTACTATCAAAAAAAATGTTTATAATAGTAAGGAGCTTGCTCTTTTGGCCTTGGCCAATCAGCAAACTCTGGCAGGCTTGCAGGATGACCCCCTGCTAGCGGCATATATTATTAATCCTACTCTTAGCGATTATCCCTTGGGTGGCCTGGCTGCTATTTATCATTTGCATTTGCCCAATAATCCTACTTTGGCGGCCTATGCCATCATTTTGGAGCAAATAAGCGCCAAGCAAAATAGCGCCCTTAAAGAGGCCGAAAGCCTAAAATTATATCATGATATTGAGTTACCGCTTAGCCTAATTTTGGCTAAAATGGAGCATCAAGGCATTAAAGTTGATGCCGAGCAGTTGGGGGTTATGTCGGAATTACTGGATAAAACGGCCAAGGGCTATGAGCAAACTATTTATCAATTGGCCGATACTACCTTTAATATTAATTCGCCGAAGCAGTTGTCCGAAATCTTGTTTGATAAACTACAATTGCCGCCACATAAAAAAACCAAGACAGGCTATTCCACAGATGCCGAAACTTTAGAAATTTTGGCGGCTGATTATGAAATTGCCGCTCAAATTACCGAATATCGCTCCTGCTTTAAACTAAAGACCACTTATACTGATGGATTAAAACCTTTGATTGATGATAGTGGCAAAATCCATACCAGTTTTAAGCAAACAGTTACCGCCACCGGCCGCCTTTCTTCGGCCGAGCCTAATTTGCAGAATATACCTGTGCGTCAGGAAATGGGGCGTAAAATAAGGGCGGTATTTTCGGCCGAAAATCCCGGTGATTTATTGCTGGCTGCCGATTATAATCAAATTGAGTTGCGGGTGCTGGCCGATATCAGTGGCGATGATGGCCTTAAAAAAGCCTTTTTAGAGGGTATCGATATTCATGCCCTAACCGCTTCGGAGGTATTGAATATTCCCCTTGAGCAGGTAGATGCCCAGGCCAGGCGGCAGGCCAAGGCCGTTAATTTTGGCATTGTTTATGGAATTAGCGATTATGGCCTGGCCAGGGATTTAGGCATTAGCCGTGATCAAGCTCATCAATATATCGAGCGCTATTTCGAAAGGTATCCGCAGGTAGCAGCCTATCAAGCTAATGTTATTGAGCAAGGCAAGCTTAATGGCTATGTTAGTACAATTCTTAATCGCCGTCGTCCTTTACCCGATTTGGCGCATAAAAACTTCAATATTCGCAGCTTTGCCGAAAGGATGGCCATCAACACCCCTATTCAGGGCAGCGCCGCCGACATTATTAAGCTGGCCATGATTAATATCGAAAATAAATTTAATGAACTCAATTTAAAATCGAAAATGATTTTGCAAGTGCATGACGAATTAATCTTTAATATGGTAGCTGAGGAAAAAGACCTGCTACCACAATTAGTTAAGCAATTGATGGAAAATGCCTTGCCCTTAAGCATTCCCTTAAATGTGGATTTAAAAGAGGGCTATAATTGGTATCAGATGAATAAAATACTAGGTGATGTTGAGGAGTAATTATGCCAGAATTACCGGAAGTAGAAACAGTTCGCAAAACCCTAAGCCCCAAGCTAATTGGCTGTAAAATTACCGCTGTTGAGGTGCTTAAGCCTGTTGTAATTGCCCATCCGCAAGCCGATTTTTTTAGCCGCTTTTTATGTGGGCAGGAAATCAGCACTATCGATCGCCGTGGTAAATACCTGATTTTTAGGCTTAAAAGTGGCTGTTCTTTAATCGGTCACTTAAGAATGACCGGCCGATTTTTGTATAATACCCCGGAACATCCACGCCCAAAACATTGCCACATAATCTTCACTTTAAGTGACGGCAATGAATTGCGCTTTGTCGATACCCGTCGCTTTGGCCGAATGTGGCTGATTTTGGCCGATGAGCAGGATAATTTTAGCGGCATTCATCGTTTAGGCCCGGAGCCTTTTGATCAAATTTGCACTGCCGAATATTATCATCAAAGCTTGCGCAAAAAAACAATTACGATTAAGCAAGCCCTGCTAGAGCAAAGTTTGGTAGCAGGTTTGGGTAATATTTATGTAGACGAAGCCCTTTTTGCGGCCAAAATTAATCCTTTAAGGGCAGCCAATTCGCTAAGCTTAGACGAGTGGCAACCTTTAGCCAAGGCCATTCGTGATGTTTTAAGCAGCGCCATTGCCAATAATGGCACTACCTTCCGCGATTATGTCGATGGCGAAGGTAAAGAAGGTCAGAATATGCCCTTTTTGCAGGCCTATGGTCGCTATAATCAGCCTTGTAATAATTGCGGCGAGCCGCTAAGCAAAATTAAAATTAGTGGCCGCTCTACCTGTTATTGTTCAAAATGTCAACTTTAATGTCTAAAATGAGGTTTATATGAGTAAAATAATCGGGGTTTGCGGCCATATTGCCAGCGGTAAAAGCCTGGTTTGCCAAATTTTGGCCGATTTAGGCGCGGTAATTATCGATGCCGACCAAATTGCCCGGCAAGTGGTAGAGCCCAATAGTAAAGGTGCTGCTTTAATTAAGGCCAATTTTGGTGCAAAATATTTCGATACAAAAGGTCAACTTTTGCGCAAAGAATTGGCAGCCTTAATTTTTAAGGATGAGCAGGCACGGCAAAAGCTAAATCAAATACTGCATCCCTTAATTAGGGCTAAAGCCCAAAGCCAAATTAGCTTCTATCAGCAACAAAAAAAAGCCGTAATTGTTTACGAAGCTGCGCTTTTGCTCGATAGTAATAATTATGATATCGTCGATCAAGTTTGGCTAATCAAGGCCAGCCCGGAATTGATATACCAAAGATTGATTCAGCGCGATAATTTAAGCCTAGAGCAAGCAAAGGCAAGATTAGCCAGTCAAAAAACGCCATTAAACAAGGATTTTTTAGCCGATATAATCATCGTCAACGATGGCGATTATCAAGATTTGCTGGCCAAAGTAAAAAATGCTTTAGCCACTAAGATTGGAGTTGATTAAATTTTTAAAAAAGATGTCAAAATTTAAGATTTTTTTGTTAATATCCCTGCTCTTGCTGGTTATCTATCTTAATAAAGCCCGCATCACCGAGCAGTTTTATCCCTTAACTTATCAAAATTTAACCGATCAGGCTGCTAAGGATTATAATCTGGACAAATACTTAATCCTGGCTATTATTAAGGAAGAAAGCAGCTTTGATTCCGAGGCGGTATCGGTGGCAGGAGCTTGCGGTTTAATGCAAATTATGCCTAAAACCGCGCAATGGATTTGCGATATGAATGGTTGGCCTTATGAGGAGAGCCAAATTTTTGAGCCCGAGCTTAATATCAGCATGGGATCTTGGTATATAGCTTGGCTTTATGAGTATTATCATCAAAATATTTATTTAGCCTTGGCTGCCTATAATGCCGGGCAAGGCAATATAAATAACTGGATTGACCAGGGGATTTGGCAAGGCGATGCCGCAAATATCGAGGCAATTCCCTTTGCCGAAACACGTCATTATGTTGTAAATGTGCTGGATAATTATCAAGTTTATCAAAATTTATATGCCAAATAAAGGAAAATGCATCTAAAACAAGGAATTAATATCAATTGGCGATCAAACTAATAAAGGATGAAGCAAATGGTTAATACTATAAAAAGCTTGGCCGATGTGGCCGCCTTACAGGTAGATAAAGGGCGTAAACTTTTTTCGGCCACCCATGAGGAAATTTTAAGCGGTGCCACCACCGATATTTATTTTATCAAAACCCTGGAGATTTTAAGGCATATGCAACTGGAAGAAAGCGAAGTTGTTGCCGAGGTTTTTGCACGCAAGCACGGTGTTTTAGCAGGGATGGACGAAGCAATGGCTTTGTTTGAACATGCCGAAAACCTAGAGATTTATGGTCTTGAAGAAGGGCAAAGTTTTGTGCCCAAGCAAACTATTATGCGTATTAAAGGGCCCTATCATCAATTTGGCGCTATGGAAACGCCACTTTTGGGCTTTTTGGCCTCTTCCAGTGGCTGGGCTACCGCCGCCGCCGAAATTAAGGCGGCCGCCAATAATTGCCCGGTTACTGTTTTTGGTGCGCGCCATGTTCACCCGGCTATTGCCCCGGTAATGGAAAGGGCGGCTTTAATTGGCGGTGTTAATAGCTCTAGCTGCATTTTAGGTGCTAAGCTTGCCGGATTTGAGCCGATGGGTACTGCGCCGCATGCCCTGTTTTTAATTGCCGGCGATACTTTAAAGGCTGCTATAGCCTATGATCAATGCTTGCCGGCCAGCTCGGCTAGGGTAATTTTGGTGGATACTTTTAAAGATGAAGCCGAGGAAAGCCTGCGCCTAGCCAAAGCGATGGAAGGCCATTTAGCAGGTGTTCGTCTTGATACTCCCAGCGAACGGGGCGGCGTTACCGGCGAATTAGTAAGTGAAATTAGGGCTCGTTTAGATTTGGCCGGCTTTGAAGATGTGAAGATTTTTGTTTCCGGTGGCCTTAACCCGGAGCGTTTGCAATTATTATACCAAGCAGGCGCCGAAGCATTTGGGGTGGGTAGCTATATATCGGGAGCTAAACCTATAGATATGACTATGGATATCAAGCAAGTTAATGGTCAAGATATTGCCAAAAGAGGGCGTGTGCCCGGCCTTAGCGATAATGCAGGGCTTAAAAAGCTACGTTAAATTTGGCTCATCTTGCCGTTAAGGAGGATATATGATAAAAATTGTTGGTATACGATTTAAAAAGAATGGCAAAATCTATTATTTCGACCCTAAAGAGTTGTCGCTAAAGGTGGACGATATTGTAATAGTTGAATCTAATCGTGGTATTGAATTGGGCTATGTGGTAATAGCCGAAAAGGAAATAAACCCCAAGGAATTAAGTAATCCCCTAAAAGATGTAATACGCCTAGCTACAGATGAAGATTTGCAAACTTTAGAGGCTAATCAGAAGGCCGAAAAAGAGGCTTTTGAAATTTGCCGTAAAAAAATAGAACAGCATAAATTACCGATAAAATTAATTGATGTTTCTTTTGCTTTTGATGTAAGTAAAATCATATTTTATTTTACGGCTGACGGTCGCATTGATTTTAGGGAATTGGTTAAAGATTTGGCTTCGGTATTTAGAACCAGAATCGAGCTTAGGCAAATTGGGGTGCGTGATGAAGCCAAAATAATCGGCGGCTTGGGTACTTGTGGTCGCGAATTATGCTGTCACTGCGTTTTAAGCGAGTTTCAGCCGGTTTCGATTAAAATGGCTAAGAAGCAGAACTTATCATTAAATTTGTCAAAAATATCTGGTGTTTGTGGTCGCTTAATGTGCTGTTTAAAATACGAGGATTTTGATTCGGATAATTGCCCTAAGCGCAAAAAAAACAAGAAGCAAAATGATGATGATTTATATAATGATGATCAGGATTTGGACGATTTAATACTTGACGAGGAATAAATATGAGCCTATACCAGGAAATGCAAGATTTGCAATTGCGGCTGCGCGAAGTGCTGGATGATGCTCAGGAATTAACTACGCGCATAGCCCATTTAGAGGAGCAAAATCGAAGTTTGCAAGAGGATAGAATTAAGCTGGAATTGGATAAAGGCGGCCTTAATGCTTTGCATCAATTATACAATGATGGCTTTCATGTTTGTCATGCTCATTTTGCTGAAAACCGTGAAGAAGATTGCTTGTTTTGCTTATCCTTATTGCATGGCAATAACTAGACATTTTGGGACAGTTTTTATGAATAATAATTTACATTTAGATGAACGCATAGATGATTTAGGGCGCAGCGGGTTAAGGATTATCCAAAACCAGGCTGCGCCTTGCTTTGCTTGTGATGCAATAATTTTAGCCGATTTTTGTCAGCTAAAGCCTAAGCAAAAAGTTATAGAATTTGGGGCAGGTAGTGGTATTATATCAATATTATTAGCTAATAAAGAACCTAGCTGCCAAATAGAAGCCCTAGAAATTATGCCTCAAATGGCAACTTTAGCACAACGCAATATTAGCCTAAATGGGCTGGATCAACAAATTGCTATTAAGCAAAATAACCTGATAGATGCCGTCAAAATTTATGGCAAGGCTCAATTTGATTTAGTTGTAACAAATCCTCCATATTATGCTAAAGGATGCGGTAAGCAAAATGAGCAGCCATTATTCTTGGCGGCAAGAAGCGAGGTTTATGCATCGGCAGCGCAAATTATGCAATCTGCGGCCGATTTATTAAAAGTTGGTGGCCATATCGCTTTTATTCATCGTGCCAGCCGCTTTAATGATATTATCAAGGCTTTGCAAGATGCCAATCTAAGATTAAAATTATTGCGCTTTGTTCAGCCCAAACCGAATCAAGATGCTAATTTGTTCTTGGTTTTAGCCCAAAAAGGCGGTAATTGCCAAAGCCGGGTATTGCCACCTTTAATTATTTATGACGAAAATGGTAAATATAGCAAAGAAATGTCGGCTATTTATGACGAAAAATATGAGGATAATTATGAGCGGTAAATTATATATTGTAGCCACGCCAATTGGCAATATGGAGGATATTACCCTAAGGGCGATTAGGGTTTTAGGCGAAGTAGACTTGGTTGCTGCCGAGGATACCAGGCTTAGTGGCCGTCTGTTGCAGGCTTTAAGTATAAAAAAGCCGATGATTAGTTACTATGAACATAATAAAAACAGCCGCAATCAACAAATTTTAAGTAGCTTAGAAAATGGCCAAAATATAGCCTTAATTAGCGATGCCGGTTTGCCTGCCATTAGCGATCCCGGTGCGGATTTAATTAAGCAGGCGATTGCAGCCGATATAGAAATTACAGTTATCCCCGGGGCAAATGCTGCTTTAACAGGGCTTGTGCTTAGCGGCTTAGATACATCCCGTTTTAGTTTTGAGGGTTTTGTCGAGCGCAAAAAAAATGGCCGCCTAGCCCAATTGCAGGCTTTGGCAACGCAGGATAAAACGATGATTTTTTATGAAAGCCCTTATCGCATTAAAGCAACTTTGGCCGATATGGCGGATGTTTTTGGCCAAAATCGTCAGGCTGCTTTGGCGCGTGAGCTAACCAAATTATATGAGCAGGTTTTGCGGGGCAGCTTGGCCGAGTTGAATGAGTATTTTTTGGAGCATGAGCCTAAAGGTGAATTTGTGGTTATCATCGAAAAAGCCCTGCCGCAAACCAAAGAACCACCAAGCAATGAGTTAGTCAGTAGCGAGCTAAATGCTATGATAAATCAAGGAAAATCGCGCAAAGAAGCTGCTAAATTTTTGGCTAAAAAATATGATTTATCGGCTAAGCAAATCTATGATAATAGCCTTAATTAAAAAAATTAACTAAACTATTTTGAATTGCTCTTAATTTTAAGGGCAATTCTTTTTTTGCCAAAATTGTAAAAGAATAAATAAATCAGTAATGAGCAAAGCGAGGATGTTGTTGCCGATAAACCTAGCTTAAACATAGTTGGTTCTGCGCTTATGCTTATTAAGAAGGCAAAAGGGATGCGCACTAAAAAGGTGCAGGCCAGGCCTTGAGCCATTACAAAGGTAGAAAAGCCGATGCCATTAAAATAGCCTAAAAAGCAATAAGTGAAGGATATAAAAAATAATTCGATGCCAATAGCTTTTAAAAAGTCATGAGCCGCAACGATTACCGCTTGATCATTAGTGAAAATAGAGGCTAAAATATCACCAAAAAAGAAGCTTATCAAAAAGATGGTTATGCCCGAAAAAAAGGCTAGTTTTAAGCTTAATCCCAAGCATTGCTTAGCTCGAAAACCTTGGCCTGCTCCGATATTTTGCGCCACAAAGGCGGCAATTGAGGCTGCAAATGTGGATGGTAGCATAAAAATAAAATTAAAAATTCGATCGGCAACCCCAACCCCGGCCGAGGCAATTATGCCCATCGAATTAATAATGCCGGCAATAATCGTAAAAGATACTCCGGTGCATAGGTTTTGAAATGATAGTGGTAAACCAAGTTTAAGAATTTGAGTTATAATTGGCAATTTGATACGAAAATTTTGTTTGGAAACAGGAAAAGAAAAGCCCTCTTTTTTTATCAAGAATAATGATAAAATTACACTAAATGCTTGGGCAAAAACGGTGGCTATCGCCGTGCCGGCAGAATCCATTTTAAAAACGCCAACTAAAAGCAAATCGCCGATAATATTGGTTATCGAGGCAATAAACACAAAAAGCAAGGGGTATTTAGAATTGCCTAAACCCCTGAATAAGGCGCTAATTACATTATAGGCGGTGATAAAAATAATACCGCCGCCACAAATTTGAATATATTTAATCGTTTTAGCCAAAGCCTCGGGCGGAGCATTGACTAGCTCGCCGATTTTTGAGGCAGAGGCTATTACTAAAAATGTAAATATAATACTTAAAACCCCAAAAATCCAAAGGCTATTACCAATTATATCGGCCGAGCTTGCAAAATCCTTAGCTCCAAATCTTTGGCCAAGATAAATGCTTAAACCCATGCTTAAACCTATAATAGTTAGGGTAATTGTTAATATTACCATGCTACCTGTGGCCACGGCCGAGATATCGGGCGCGCCCAAAAAACGGCCTACTACCCATAAATCGACGGCCGTATACATAGCCTGCAAAACGGTGGCCAAAAAAATAGGGATGCCAAATTTAATCATGGCCGGCAATATAGGGCCTGATAAAAATGGGTTATTGTCCTTGTTGGTGATCATTTAAATACCTCGTATTAATTAATCGGCAAAACTTTTGATTTTGGCCTGAATTTTTTTATTGCCAAAAGTATAAAATGCAATATAGAAAAACAAGGTACATAAGGCTGCTATAGCTGCGGATAATCCAAATTCGAACATCGAGGGTTCCGCCCTGATGCTTGCCAGATAGGCCAGAGGAATCCGCACAATAAAGGTGGCGACTAAGCCTTGAATCATCACAAAGGTCGACAGCCCAATGCCATTAAAATAGCCCAAGAAACAATAGGAAAACGAGATGAATAAACATTCAAAGGCGGTGGCTCTTAAAAAATCGGCTGCGGCCACAATAACATGAGGGTCGTCGGTAAAAACAGCAGCTAAATTGCTGCCCTGAAAGAACACTAGGCTAAAAATAGCCAGGCCTGTAATTGTTGATCCCTTTAGGCTAAGCTTAAAGCAATCCTTAGCCCGCAAATCTTGCCCGGCGCCAATATTTTGGGCAGTAAAAGCTGCAATAGCAGGTGCTACGGCGGATGGTATCATATACATGAAGTTGAAAATTCGCTCACTAACCCCCATGCCGGCCGAGGCAATAATGCCCAAAGAATTAACGATAGCAATAATAATTATAAAAGAAATACCATTACATAAATTTTGTAAAGCCAGCGGCATACCCAGTTTTATTATGTTTTTAATAGTGTAGATTTGTATACGAAAATTTTCACGGCTAACAGGGAAAGAAAAGCCTTTTTTCTTGATAAGAACCAATGATAAAAGCACGCTAAGCGCTTGGGCGAATACGGTGGCTATGGCTGTGCCTGATGAATCCATTTTAAAGAGGCCAACTAAGAGCAAATCACCAATAATATTGGCTAATGAGGCTATAAAAACAAAAAGCAGGGGGTATTTGGAATTGCCTAAACCCCTAAATAAGGCGCTAATCACATTATAGGCACTGATAAAAACAATACCGCTACCGCAAATTTGAATATAGGCCGTGGTTTTGGCTAAAGCATCGGCCGGGGCATTTACCCAGATGCTTATCATTGGTGCGCCTAATACAATTAGGATACTAAAAATTATACTTAAAATGGCAAAAATCCAAAAGGTATTACCGATAATATTGGCTGCTGCTATATAATCTTTAGCACCATACTTATGGCCAATAAAAACGGTAGAACCCATGCTTAATCCTATGATGGTTAGGGTAATTGTGTGGATAATCATGCTGCCTGTGGCCACCGCCGAGATATCGGCC
>CAYJBP010000031.1:0-21909 GCA_964368605.1 uncultured Peptococcaceae bacterium
TAATCAAAAAGGCTGAGCTGATTAATAATTACAGTCTTGCTTTCGCGCTCTGTAATTAGCGCGTCGGGATTAATTTCGCCGATTAAAACCGCAGCTTGCGGATTATGGCGCTTAATATTAGCCAAGGCCAATTGCGGACTTTTTAAGGCATAACAATAATTACAGCCATTGGCGCAGCAATTATAAGTACCAATATCGATTGAATTTAGGCATAGGCATTCCGGCCGCTGATTTTTGTCTTTAGCCGCCTTAATTTTATAGCCCAAAATGGCCTCGATAATACCCTGATCCAAGCAGGCACCATGCCTGATGCCGTATTTTGCCAAATTAATCTGCTCGGCACAGGTATAAAGCTCTAGGCCTTGCCCTTGGGCAATTTCGGCCAAAATCTCGCTAAGTTGATAAATATTTTCAAGCGTCATCCGATAATTATTATCCTGGCCTATGCGTTTGCCAAGATGCTTATAATCATCAACAAAGCTGATAACACAACGCTCGGTGCTGCCCTTTAGCTGTTTAGCCATCGCTAAAAACTGCCGCCGATGATAATTTATATCGTATAAATCATCAATAATAATCGGATCATAACGCCATACCAGGCGCTTGGGGCCAAGCTTGTCGGCCAGCTTAATAAATTCGGCAATAAGTAGCTCTTTAGCAGGAAGATTAGCCTCGGTTTCTTGGCCATAAGGGGTAATTGTAAACTCAAAATAAAAGGGATAGCCCATGGCCTCAATCTCGGCCCAATAGGGGCGAAATGGCAGCGGATTTTTTGTCCAAAAAACAATAATATCTACCGCTTGCCGATTTAATAAGGCCTTACTGTAACGATGGGCATTATAAGGATTTTGAATTAATACATAGCCTGCTTGCAGTCGGTTTAGCATCCATTGCCCAAAATAGGCCGGAATATCGCAACGCCTGCTGGCACTAATAATCATGGCAATACCTCCCTGTGCTAAAAAATTTGCTTAATAATTTATCAAATCGCCAATTTTTTATTAATATTATATACCATCATCATAAATTTTTAAAGGCCTTTATCTAGCAAAAACCATTTACAACCATACTTTTATATGATAAAATTAAATTAATGCCTTTGGCATAATAAATTATGAAAGTATGGAGCAAAAAATGAAACGTTTATGGTCTTTATTATTAATCCTAGCCCTGGTAATTAGCCTATTTACGGCATGTTCGGATTCTGCAAGCAGCCCTGCCCCCGAGGCTCCAACCACAGAGGAAACCTCCGCTGCAGCGGAAACCCCGGATGCAAGCGAGCCCGCTGCCGCCTCTACCGTGCCACTAGATACTTTAATGGTTGGTGTGCAGGAAATGACCGGCGATTTTATTAATGGTTTTGGTAATAATGCCTATGATTTATCGATTAAAACCCTAACCGGCGGCTATATGAGCACCTATGAATTTGATACCCAAGGTGCCATCATCCTTAATACTACGGTGATAGCGGATGTAGATACCGCTTTAGACGATAGCGGCAATAAAACCTATACCTTTACCTTACATGATGATATTTTTTGGAATAATGGCGATCCGATTACCGCCCGGGATTATTTAGCCGCGGTACTGTGGTTTTCTTCGCCGCAATGGGCAGAGGCCGGGGCAAGCACTGTTGGCAGTAATGCCTTGGTTGGCTATAGCGATTTTAATGAAGGCCTAACAAATACTTTTGCCGGTGCCCAGTTAATTAGCGATCAGCAATTTTCGCTAACCATTGCTGCCGCCGAATTGCCCTATTATTGGGAACCCGTACATGTAATGACACCCCCCATCCACTTTGCAACATATTTGCCTTCGGCCGAACTTATTAGTAATGAAGAGGGTATTAGCTTAGAATTTACCGAAGGCGATCTTTTAACAAGTTGCGAAAATATAGCCACAACCGAGCGTTATGCGCCCACTATTACCTGCGGCCCCTATAATTTTGTATCATTCGAAAACCAAACTGTAACCTTGGAATTAAATGAGTATTTTAAAGGCGATATTGATGGCAATAAGCCTACTTTAAAATATATAGTGCAAAAAGCCGTGCCGATCGAAACCGATGTAGAATGGGTTATCAATGGCGAAGTAGACCTGGTAGAAGGCGTAGTAGAAGGCGAAAAAATCGAAGCCGCCAAGGCTTCTGCCAGCACCTATCAGCAGGCTTATTTACGGGCAGGCTATGGCTATTTGGCCATGATGTGCGATGAAGGGCCTACCGCCGATATCAATGTACGCTGGGCTTTAGCCTCGCTTATCGATAGGAATGCCGTTGTAGAGCATGTGCTGAGCGGCTATGGTAGCACCGTAGATGCCGAATACGGCATCGGCCAATGGATGTACCAAGAAACTGCCGCCGAATTACAAGCCGCTTTAAAGCCGATATCCTTTAATATCGATACCGCCAATCAGTATTTGGATCAAAGCGCCTTTGCTTTTGAAGCCGATGGCCTAACCGCCTTTGATAGCAGCAAAGCCTTGGCCGATGGCAGCTATTTGCGTCATAATGCCGCCGGCGAACCTTTGATTATTAATCATTTATCGCAGGAAAATGTTTTAACCGAAATTATCGAAATCCAATATGCGGCCAATGCACCGCTGGCCGGTATGCAATTTAATTTGGATGTAGGCGATTGGAATGCTGTTCTTACAAATTATTATACAGCCTTTGCTTTGGGCGAAGCTCGTATTTATAATACTTTTAGCTTAGCCACCAATTTTGCTTCGGTTTTCGATCGTTATTATACCTGGCATTCCGATTTTCTGGGCACTAATATTAATAAGCCCCAATTAAGCGATGCCACACTTGACGAACTAATTATTGCCATGCGCACCACCGCCCCCGATGATAAAGAGGCTTTTTTGGATGCCTGGTTTGCTTATCAGGTGCGCTTTAATGAGCTGATGGCACAGGTACCGCTTTATTCTAATGAGTATTATGATATTGCCCATATCAATGTAGATAATTTAAATACCACACCCTATGCCAGTTATGAAAATCTAATTTGCCAAATTACCAAAAGCGCTAAATAATTTAAAATTTGCGGGTGATATTGTGCTAAAATATCTTATAAAGCGTTTATTAATCTTAATCCCGGTGCTATTTTTGGTATCGGTGCTGATTTTTGCCATAGTTAAGATGATGCCCGGCGACCCGGTAGCTTTAATGCTACCCACCGATTTGCCGCCCGCTCAATATGCTATTCAACATGAAGTAATGTATCAAAAACTGGGTTTAGATCAAAATATTGCCGTGCAATATTGGGCTTGGCTTAAAGGTGTTTTGGTCGGTGATTTTGGTTATTCCAATACCTATAATCGCCCGGTAGCCATGGTAATTGCCGAACCAATGCGCAATACGCTTATTTTAAATTTAGCCGTTAATTTTTTATACTTATCGCTGGCCATCCCGGTTGGCATTAAATGTGCAACTAAACGTTTATCATTATTTGATAATGGCTGGCAAGTATTTTCTTTAATCACCTATTCTATCCCCTCCTTCTTTTTGGCTATTTTGCTGATTTATATTTTTGCGATTACCTTAGGCTGGCTGCCGATGGGCGGCATGCCCAATGCCAGCATTCATAGCGGCAGTACCTTGCTAATAGAATGGCTGCGTACCCTGGCCTTGCCAACAATTACCTTAACTATTATCAGCCTAGCCGGCGCCATAAGATATGTGCGCAATGCAATGATTGATGCCCTTAGCCAAGATTATATTCGTACCGCAAGGGCCAAGGGCTTAAGCGAAAAAGTAGTTATCTACTCGCATGCCTTTAGGAATGCCTTAATTCCGGTTTCTTTTATTATAGTAGGCACTTTATTTTCGCTTTTTGCCGGTTCGGCCATTATCGAAAGCGTTTTTGGCTATAATGGCATCGGTAGCTTAATTATTACCGGGGTGCTTAATCGCGATAATCAGCTTATCACCACCCTAAATCTATTCTATGCCCTTTTAAGCTTGGTTTCGGTTTTGGTTGCCGATATTATTTATGCTATGATCGATCCTCGGATTAAATTGCAGTAAGCTAGCATCTTAATTTTTATTTACTGTTCTTAACAATAACTGCAAAATTGGTGCATAAATATGGCTAATAAAAAAAACAATTCCCAAAAAATTAGCTCCTCCTTAGGCAGTCTGTTTAAAAATGCTGCCCATGGGGGTAATCTTGATTTACCATTAAACAATTCTTTGCAAACGCCAACGGCCACCATTATCCAAAAGCTGCTCAAAAATAAGCTGGCTTTAGTGGGGGCTATTGGCTTTTTGGCAATTTTTGCGCTTTGCTTTATCGGCTCGGCGCTTAAACCTTTAAATGCTGCCTATACCGAGCTTACCCATGCCAATTTGCGGCCTGCCCTCAATTATCTTAGCTTCCCTAAAGAGCTTAATGGCCAAGATATTAAAAAAATATCTTCCGGCATTTCCTTTAGCGCCGCCATTACCGAAGATGGCCGATTTTATCTTTGGGGCAGCGAGCCTAATAAAGAGCAAGCCAATGTATCAGGCCATATTTTTGATATCCCCCCCGAAGTTTTAAATAATAATATTGTCGAAATTGCCTGCGGCGGCAATCATATTTTAGCCATCGATGCCAACAACAACTTTTATACCTGGGGCTTTAACAGTAATGGCCAAACCGATTTACCCTTTGATATTGCCCAAGCCTTTAGCGGCACCGATTTACAGGTGCTTAAAGCCGAGGCCGCCTCTAATTGGACAGCTCTCTTAGGCAGCGATCAAAATCTATATATTTGGGGCAGTATTCAGGCCAAAAACAGCCTGCTTATCCCCAGCGACTTAAAAGGCCATATTATTGATTTTGCCGCCGGCGATAATAATATTGCCCTTTTGCTTGATGATGGCTCTATGCATATTATCGGCGACCAAGGCAGCGAATTTGCCTTGAATAAGCCATCTGATTTAGGCCAAATCAAGGCCATTACCGCTACTAATCGTAATGTGCTGGTGCTTGATCATAATGGCCGTTTGCAGGTCTGGGGTAGCTCCCAAGATGGCCTTAATGATTTGCCGACGATTACTGATGATATTATCGCCATCGAAAGCGGTTATCGCAACTTTATGGCCTTAACCGCTTTCGGCGAGGTGATTATTTGGGGCAGTGATGATTTTAAGCAGCAAAATTTGCCGCAGATGGCTAATATTGAACAAATTTTTGGCGATTATTATCAGTTTTATGGCCAAAATGAGCAGCAAAGCCTTTATGCTTGGGGTAATGATGGCTATCTTTTTGGCACCGATCATTTTGGCCGTGATATCTTTAGCCGCATCATTCATGGCGGCCGAATTTCGCTTACGGTGGGGGCAATTGCGGTTATTATTTCGGTTAGCATTGCCTTGGCAGTGGGGCTTATCTCCGGCTATTTTGGGGGCTGGGTAGATCATCTTTTAATGCGTATTACCGATGTTTTTTCGGCCATCCCCTTTTTCCCAATTGCCATTACCCTTTCCTATGTGGTGGGTTTTAGCCTTAGCCAGGCGCAAAAGATGTATATGATTATGATTATCCTGGGGCTATTGGGCTGGATGTCTTTAGCCAGGCTAATTAGGGCGCAGCTTTTATTAGAGCGCGAAAAAGATTTTGTGCTGGCCGCCAAAGCCTTGGGCCTTAAAAATCGGGTTATTATGATGCGCCATATTCTGCCCAATATCTTTAACCTGGTAATTGTTAATATTACTTTAGGCTATGCTTCTTCGCTATTATCGGAGGCTGCGCTTTCATTTTTAGGGTTTGGCGTTTCCGAGCCTATTCCCTCTTGGGGTAATATTTTAATGGCCGCCCAGGAAATTGCCGTTATCGAATTTTATTGGTGGCGTTGGCTTATACCTGCCCTTTTTGTAATATTCACCGCTTTAAGCATCAATTTGCTGGGCGATGCCCTGCGCGAAGCCTTAGATCCAAAATCGGGGGAATAGCAGATGACGGATATCCTTATAATCGATAATCTTCACAACTATTTTAAAACTAAAAATGGCCTTATCAAAGCCGTAAATGGGGTTAGCCTTAATATTGAGGCCGGTAAAACCTTAGGCCTAATCGGCGAATCAGGCTCGGGCAAAAGCCAAACAGCGATGAGCGTGCTAAAGCTTTTCGAAAAAAATCAGTATTTGGCCGCAGGTAAAATTATTTTTGAAGGCGAGGAAATCTCGGCACTTAATCAGGAATCTTTGCGCAAAATTCGCGGCAATCAGATTGCGATGATATTTCAAGAGCCAATGACCAGCCTAAACCCGGTATTTACCATCGAAAAACAAATTTGCGAGCCTTTAATTTTGCATCGTGGTTTAAATAAAGATCAGGCTAAAGCGCAGGCCATCGAGCTTTTGCAGGCGGTAAAAATCCCCAATGCGGCGGCATTGGCTAAAAGCTATCCTCATCAATTATCGGGCGGTATGCGCCAAAGGGTAATGATAGCGATAGCCCTAGCCTGTAAGCCTAAATTACTAATTGCCGATGAGCCAACCACGGCGCTGGATGTTACCATTCAAGCCCAAATTTTATTGCTGATGAATGAACTTAAAAGCCAATTTAATACTTCGATTATGTTTATTAGCCATGATTTGGGCATAATTAGACAAATGGCCGATGATGTGGCAATTATGTATTGCGGCCAGGTGGTAGAACAAGCCCCGGCAGCTAATATCTTTAAATCCCAAGCGGCCTCTAGGCATCCCTATACCCAAGCCCTTTTGCAAAGCAGGCCGGGGGCTGCCACTAAGGGGCAAAAAAGATTGTTTTCGATAGCAGGCAATGTGCCGCATCCGCAAGAATTGCCACCGGGCTGCAAATTTGCCCCACGCTGCAATTTTGCCCAGCCAATTTGCCAGGAACAAGAACCACCGCTTAAGCAGGTAGCGCCTAATCATAGCCTGCGCTGTTTTTTCCCGAGTTATTCAGAGGTATAAGCATGAGCAAAACATTGATTAAGCTAGATAATCTCAAAATGTATTTTCCGCTTAAGCAAAGCCCCACTTTTGGCCAAAAGCGGCAATATATTAAGGCTTTAGACGGAATAGACCTAAATATTTACGAAAACGAAACCTTGGGCTTGGTAGGCGAAAGCGGCTGTGGCAAATCCACCTTAGGGCGGTTAATTTTGCAATTATATCGTCAAAGCGCAGGCCATGTTTATTATAATGATCTTAATCTTAGTAGTTTAAGCAAGGAAAAAATGCGTAAATTACGCAAAGAGCTGCAAATTATATTTCAAGACCCCTATTCGGCGCTTAATCCTCGGCTAACCGTGGGGCAAATGATATCGGAAGGCCTAATTGCCCATGGCCTTTATGCCAAAGGCAGCCCGGAATTAGAAGCATATACCTTGGCCATCATGCAAAAATGCGGCTTGCAGGATTATATGCTGCATCGTTATCCGCATCAATTTTCGGGCGGCCAAAGGCAAAGAATTTGTATTGCCCGTGCGCTGGCTTTAAGCCCTAAATTTATTGTCTGCGACGAATCGGTATCGACGCTGGATGTATCAATACAAGCGCAAATCATCAATTTGCTTTTGGATTTAAAAGAGCAGCATAATTTAACCTATTTATTTATCTCGCATGATTTAAGCGTGGTAAGGTTTATTGCCGATCGGATAGCGGTAATGTATTTAGGCCATATTGTAGAATTATGCCCCACCGAACAATTATTTGAGCAAGCCGCCCATCCCTATACAAAAGCCCTGCTAAGCGCTATACCATCCTTAGATGAAGATAATAAGCAAATAGAATTATTAGCAGGCGATATGCCAAGCCCCATCAATCCACCTTTAGGCTGCAAGTTTCATCCCCGTTGCCAATATGCCCAAAAGCTATGCAGCGAGCTAAGCCCAAAGTTAAGGCAGCTGCAAGATGGGCATCAGGTGGCTTGCCATTATCCGCTTAGCTAGCAAATCACATATCAATTAAGATAATAAATAACAGAAAGCAGAAAAAATGCTTAAAAAAAACAATATATTAAAAGAAAAAACTCAAGCGGAATTAGATAAGCATTATCAGGGTATTGAATTAGAAAAAGGTGATTTTTTAGCAATGCTGATTGCCGCCATCATTACTTTTGGCCCAGTCATTCTAATCATAGCCCTAATTTATATTGGCTTAGCTGCAATTTTTATCTTTTAACAAATCAAATAAGGAGTAGTAGCGATGAAATTTTCACAAATCCCTTATCTTAAACCGGATTTTGAGCAGCTTTCTACACAAATGGCAGCAGCCATTGCCGATTTTAAAAATGCCGATAATGCCGCCGGCCAATTAGCCGCCTTAAAAGCCGCCGAAGATATCACCGCCCAATTTAATACCCAGTATGCACTGGTGAGAATTCGTCATCAAATCAATACCAATGATCAATTTTATTATCAAGAGTTGCAATGGTTTAATCAAAAAGCGCCGATTTTGTATTTGCAATATCAAGAGCTTTTTGCCGGCATCGAAACCAGCATTTTTAAGCGAGAGATAATCGCTAAAATTGGCAATGTAATAATGCTAAATATTAATTTGCAGCAACAAAGCATGAAAAGTGAGATTATTGCCGATATTCAGGAAGAAAACGGGCTGGTATTGGAATATACCAGGCTAATGGCGCAGCTAACTGTAGATTTTGACAATAAAACCATGCCGCTTTCTTTGCTTATACCCTATAAAGAAAGCAGCGATCGCAATTTGCGTAAGCAGGCCTTTATTACCGAAGGGCAAAGCTATAATCAAGTTAAAGAGCAGCTAGACGATATTTTTGAGCGGCTGGTAAAAAATCGCCATCAGCAGGCGCAAAAGTTGGGTTTTGACAATTATGTGCCGCTTGGTTATGCCCGCAGGCTGCGTAATTGCTATACTAACCGGGATATAGCCATCTTTAAAGAGCAAGTTGTGCAGGAAATTGTGCCTATTGTAAATCAAATTTATGCTAATCGCCAAAAGCGTTTGGGGCTTAATAACCTTAATCTTTATGATTTAAGCTTACCATTTAAAGAGGGTGCGCCGCTTCCTCAAATATCAGGCGAGCAAATTATTAATAGCGGCCGTCAAATGTATCGGCAGATGTCGCCTGCTACCGCCGATTTTATCGATATGATGCTCGATCATGAATTATTGGATGTTTATGCCAAAATCAACAAGGCGCCGGGTGGATTTTGTAGCTACCTAGCCGATTATAATTATCCTTTTATCTTTGCCAATTTTAATGGCACGGCCGCCGACATCAATGTTTTTACCCATGAAATCGGCCATGCCTATGCTAAGTATCAAAATGGCTTAAAAAGCGAAAAATCTTATGCCGCCACCTCGATGGATATTTCCGAAACCCATTCAATGAGCATGGAATTTTTAACTTCGCCCTGGCATCATTTGTTTTTTAAAGAGCATACCGCTAAATACCAGCTTGCCCTGGCCGAAAATGCCTTAATCTTTATTCCTTATGCCTGTCAGGTTGATGATTTTCAGGAGCAAATTTACTTAAACCCCAACCTTAGCCCCAGCCAAAGAGATAAATTATGGCTTAATTTGCAAAGCAAATACCGCCCTTATATCAAAGACTGCACCATTCCTTTTTACGGTGATGGTGCAGGCTGGCAAAGACAAAGCCATATTTATAAAATGCCTTTTTATTATATCGATTATGCTTTGGCGCAAATTATGGCTTTGCAATTTTTTGCCAAATTTTTAAAAGATCAAAAGCAAGCCTATGATTTATATTTTGAATTTATAGGTTTTGGCAGCCAAAAAACATTTATCGACCTAATCAAAACCTTAAACTTAGTATCTCCTTTAGAAAAAGGCCAAATAAAGCCAATTGTTCGGGATTTATGGGCTTGGATTAAAAGCAATCAAATCTAACTTATTAATCAGAAAATTAACTCTATTATATTATCTTATTGTAGTTATTGCTTTTTATGCTATAATAGTGGTATTGTGCTATTTTTAGGCCTAAAAATAATGATTAATAGCTGCCGGGTTTGGCTATATACTTAGAAAGGGGTGGTCAGTTTTGCAAGAGCAATTCAATAAAATAATTGAAAATGAATTACTTTTTAAAGAGATGGCCACCAAGCAATTTGTGGCTGATAGCAGCATTAATCGCCGCAATGTTAAGCAGCACCTAGCTAATCACAGTAAGGAAATTCGTCATATTATCCATACCACCAATAATTTAATAGATCAATATGTTATGCCTTTTCTTAAAGAGCCGGGCTCGATTAGCAAGGAAGAAGCCTTGCAATTTCAGGATTTTGCATCCCGGTTATCCGGCTACCGAGAAAGTATTGATACCGGGCTATCTTATGATATTCATCATGCCCTTACCGAATATGCGCGGCTAAATAATGATGATTCAATTTATATTCATAATATGTTTTATAAAGGGCTAACTTTATTTTATTTAGACAGGCTGATTTTTAAGCCCGAGATGTCGGAATGTTATAGCAAGGTAATTGCCTTTGCCGACCGCTATGTGCATTGCGATCAAGCCAGCCGCAATTTAATTGCCCGTGCCCATGGTAATTATTATATTAGTGTACGCAACTCGGATATCGACGAAATTTATCGCCGTTATGATCAGGCCGCTTATTTTTGGAATTATGTTGGTTGCAAGGTAGATCCCCACTTTCCTTGGAATGCTTATATGCAAAATTTGCATGAAAATGTATGTTCTACCACTATTACCACATTGCGCTCAAGCCAATATAGCCATACGGTTAAGGATTGGCAAAAAAAGCGCCTTTTGCAATCGGCGCAATATCTTTATGATTTAAATATAAAGAATGAATATTTGCCTAATCATGATTACACCTCTTTGCAGATTAAACATATTTATTATCTGCGTGCTGCCAAATATTATAATGGCATGATGTCGTCCGGCAAGCTTTTGGATACTTTTTATGATCTTTATAAGCAAGCCAAAAACGAATACAATTATGATGATTTATACAAAAAGCTGCATGTATCTGCTTTATACATGCATTATTTGGCTGCCGATCCGCCGCCTGAAGCCGAGCAAAAAAAGCTGCAAAAAATTGCTATTAACATGGAAGAAGATGTTTTAAAATATGTAGAAAACATCCCCCTTAATATAGATAATGGCCACGTAACCGGCATGATTACTAATTTTACAATTGGCAGTAAGCAGTATTTAAACTATCATTCCTATTTAAAACTGCTATTATCGATGACGGTATTTAGGCATATACCTACCTATGTGCATTCGGTAATGGTAGCAAAAATGTCTTATACGATTGTTGAATATTTAATCAAATATATGCCCAAAACTTTAATTGGTTTACCGGGCATAGATAGCGAGCAAGATGTAGTAGTTAAAGCCGAGGAAATTTTGAATTTTGTTTGGTATTGCGGTTTAATTCATGATATTGGCAAAATTGTTTATTCGCATTTGGTATCTTTTTATGTGCGTCGTTTAAATGATAAGGAATTTCATATGATTAAGCAACATTCGACCAAGGCCGAGGATTTTATTAAAATTTCGCCTGATGCCGGCTTCGAAAATATGGCGCTTGAGGTGGCCAAAAATGCTAAAAATATGAAGCTTGAAGATAATCCCGATCTTTTTGCCTGCTTTAGTGATATTGCTTTTGGCCATCATAAGAGTTATGATGGTAAATTTGGCTATCCTAATGAGTTTAATAATTTAGAATCTCAGGTTAAAACGGTAATTGATATTATTTCGATTACCGATTCTATCGATGCTGCCACCGATAGTGTAGGCCGCAGCTATGCCAAAGAGAAGTTTTTAAGCGATATGGAAGATGACTTATTATCGCAAATTGATACTCGTTATAATCCGGTAATCGCTAAGGCTATTTTTGAAAACAAGGAGCTATATGATGCTATCGATACGATACTTAATGAGTATCGATATGATATTTACTATTCATGTTTTTCGACAGATGATTTTTCCAAAACGATGATACCGCCTAATGAGAGTACATTTTAAAGGCTTTTTGTTTACTTTTATTATTTGCCTGTTTTTAGTTTGGTTGTAGGCTACTTACTTTTATCGGCGATATTTATATTTGCTTGTGTTTTAAGGTTTTATTGTCTCTTAGCGCCACCTCCTAGCACTATCAGCCCGATTTCCCCAAAACCGACCATAATTAAAAAAACAATCATCAAAAAAGCTGCCGCAAATGAAATTTCACTTGCGACAGCCTTTTTATTGCCATCCGGGGCTTTAGCCCCCCCCTCGCATATATACCAAATTTATTTGGTCACCATCTTTAAGCAGGTGGGTTTCATAATTGGCTAATAATAAAGATTGGCCATTAATCCATACCGCCGTGGCTGTTTTCTTTAGGCCGCGTTCCAAAATCAGCTCCATCACCGTGGGCGCTTTACTAAATTTGGTGGCCTGCTTATTAACTATAACTTCAATTTGGCTCATAAAATCCCCTTAATTATTTAACCAGTCTAAGCCCAAATTCTTGAGTGTTTCGGGCTTAGGACGCCCTTCCTCATCCCAGCCGGCCAAACGATAATAGGTTTGGCGCACTTTGTAAAAATCGTCTTCCGATAACTGCCGCCCCTTCTCCGGGCCGGTTGTTACTTCTTCAAAACTGCGCTTGGGCAAAATATCCTCTTTAGAGGTAAAGCCTATCTGCGCATTAAACCAACGCATCATATTAATGCGGCGTGCCCCAACCTGCATCAATTCATACATGGTTAGCTCCCAGCCTAAACCGTACTTGGCAAAATTGATAATATCGGTAGGCCCATAAATTCCCCAGGTAAGTGCCCACGGGAACTGGCATAAACATAAAGTATCCAGAATAGATACATATTGTTGGGTGGTTAAAGCAAAATGAGCCTTGGTATCATCTATGCAGGTAATCGGATCCTCATAGGTATAGTTAATGCCCAATTGAGCCAATCTTTGGCTGGGCATCGAATCCCAAGGTGCACCTAAGCTGGTATCATGATCCGAGCTTTGATGGTCGGCACCAAAGGGGTTAACCGCATAAATTAAGCCCAATGCCGCCTTTTGTTGTGCCATATGAGCAGGGAATTCTTGATTCTTTACGCCCATAAATAAATCTTCGGCACCTTCGATAAGTTTAGCCATCCGGCCACCACCTTCGGCCATCAAGTTACCAAAGCCTTCCCTTTTGGCTATCATCGGCAAAATAGTGGTATAAATCGAGCCATCACCAAAAGCAAATTCTAAACCGCCGGTATCTTCTTTAGTTAAAAGGCCTTTTTCGAAACATTCCATCACAAAGGCCACCGTGCCGCCGGCGCTGATTGTATCCATACCCAATTGATTGCAAAGCTGATTGGCCTGGCAAACATGATTTAAATTGTCTACCCCACAAAAAGAGCCAAAAGACGAGGCGGTTTCGTATTCCGGGCCGCCAAAGCGGGGCTTTACGCCGGCCTCTTCAATTTCGACAACCCTTTTACAGCGTACCACGCAAGCATAGCAGGTTTCACGCTTTTTAAGAATTGTTTCGCTAATTGTAGTGCCGGTGATTTTTTTGGCATTTTCCGGATCTTGATAGGTTAATTGCCAGTTTTTATAAGCATGGAAGCCAAAGCTATTAAATAAATCCAAGTCGGCATTAGAACCATGCACGGCAATGGCATTTAAAATTTCGCATTCGCCCTCTAAGCGCACTTTGCCTTCTTTGGCAAGAGCGGTCATAGCCTCTTTATTATGGGCGGTACGGGGCTTGGCCTTGGCTATGGCCACGGCCTTTAGATTTTTGCTGCCCATAACCGCACCTAAACCATTACGGCCATTGGCACGCGAGCATTGATGAATAACGGCTGCAAATCTAACGGCATTTTCCCCGGCCTGACCAATTAAAGAAATCTCGAGCTTATCGGTGCCCAAATCGGCAAAAATACCATCTTCGGCCTCGTCGGCACCTTTGCCCCAAATGGCCTCGGCACTGCGCAGCTCTACTTTTTCGCCATCAATATGCAAATAGGTGGGCTTAGCAGCCTTACCTCTAAAAATTACGGCATCATAACCGCTGCTTTTTAAGGCAGCACCAATATTACCGCCAACTTGGCTATCGCCCATGCCGCCGGTAAGCGGGCTTTTAGCTGCAATATTCATTCGGCTGCTGCCCGAAAAAGCAAAACCGGTTAATGGTGATACACTCCATACCATTAAGGCATCGGGATCTAATGGGTCGATTTTAGGATCCATCTCCTGCAAAATTAAATAAACGCCCAAGGCCGAGCCGCCCGGATATTGCCTATAAATATCGGCAGCTAAAGTGCGCCTTTCGATTTGACCTGTAGTTAAGTTTACATCCAAAATTTGTGCATCCGAAAACAAATTCATTTTATTACCCCCTTAAATAATGCTTAGCTTTAACAAGTTATTATCTGATTATTCGTATTATAACATATATATTATGCTGCTTGTAAATATCAGTTTTTGTTAATATTTCAATAAAATATCATGTGCAGGCGAGATTTATTTTTAGGCAGGACAGTCACCATCATAATTTTGCTGCATATCATGCTATACCATAAACCAAAAGGGGTGATTTTTATTACAGCTATTTGCCTAAAAATCAATGGTCGGCCTTGGCCGATTATCGGCTTTATTGCTTACTTAAACAATCATGTTTTTCCGCCATTATTAACCAAAGAGCAAGAAGCAATTTATATCGAGCGTAGTTTAAATGGCGATTTAGAGGGGCGCAATGCCTTAATCGAGCATAATTTGCGCTTGGTTGCCCATATTTGCAAAAAATTTGAAACAGCAGGCATTGATCGTGAGGATTTAATTTCGATCGGTACAATTGGCCTGATTAAGGCCATCAATACTTTTTCGCCGGATCGCAAAGCCCGATTGGCAACCTATGCAGCACGTTGCATCGAAAACGAGATTTTGATGTTCTTAAGGGCAGGCAAAAATGCTAAATCGGAAATTTCCCTGCAAGACCCGGTTGGCACCGATAAAGAGGGCAATGAGGTAACCCTGCTCGAAATTTTGGCCGCCCTGGACGAAGGTGTGCCGGAAATAATCGAAAATGCCGAGGAAAAAAAGCTGCTGCGCAAAGCCCTTTATGTGCTAAATGAACGCGAACAATATGTTATAGAAAAACGCTATGGCCTAAGCGGTAATGATGGCCTAACCCAAAAAGAGGTTGGCAAGGCCATGGGCATTAGCAGGTCTTATGTAAGCAGGATAGAGAAAAAAGCGCTAGAAAAACTTAAAAAAAGGTTAAACAAGGAAGAATAAGTATCGCAAAGGGGGTTTATTTTGTGCTAAATATAGTACAAAATAGGCTTTCTTTTTTGGGGCTTAAAGCAACAATAAAGACCATCGGCCATTGGCTAAGCCATTACTTGACAACCATAGCAATACATTATATAATAGTATAAATAAGCTTTATTCGAGCTATATTTCCTAAGGTATTGCTAAGGAATTATAGCCGGGGTTGGGCGGGAAACTGCCTAGCCTCCCTTGCGGAAAGAATAAGCCAAAGTTTGCTTTTATAGGCTGCCTTTGGGCTGGCCTTTTTTTGTGTTTTAGCCCCAAAGCTACTATTTTAGGAGGTTATTATGAATAAAAAAATGCTCTTAATCGGACAAGTTTTAATCTTGGCCTTAATCCTGGCAGCCTGCGGCGGCGCAGCCGAGCAGCCTCAACTTAGTTTTGAGGATGTTGATTTTGCCACAAGCCCCTATAAGCATATCAATAATGGCGGCATCACCGATAATGAAGAAATCCCCTATAATTTAGATGCCATCACCGGCGCTACCATGACGGTAGAAGGCCCAGGCATGATGACCAGTATCCCCCTTTCCGTAAGGGAAATCGAAAATAATGACGAAGGCTTTGTGCGCGCCATTTACAGTGATAGTAAGGGCGAATTTATCTATGAAGGCCTGGATTTATACTATTTGCTAACCGGCATGGTAGAGGGCGATAATGGCATTATTTTAACCGATAGCGCCCATAGTGTAGAGCTTAAGGATCGCAATCGCAACACCATTTCTACCTTCGAGATTGCCGAAGTTAAGGCCGCCCATGAGGCCGGGCGTCCGATAATTTTAGCCGGTGGTATCGGCACTTTAGACGAAGAATTTATAGCACCTTTTGTTTATGATGCCGATGGCGATGATGAGCATTCCTTGGGCTATATCGAAGAATTAGATAATGAAGATGGCTGCACCAAGCTGGTTTATGATTTGGAAGCCTATGGCGAAGGCCAAAATTATCAAACTTTTACCAATGTGGCCTATATTTATATCACCGAGGAAAGCAGCCCCGGCTTTAAGCATAGCCCCTTGGCCGAAGATGGTTTTGGCAGCTCTAAGTATACCGATTATATTATCGCCGTGGGCGGTTCGGCCTTAGGGCATCAACTGGAATTTACGGTAGAGGATTTAGAAAGCCTGGTTAGCTATGGCGATGATGGCCAGATTTTAGAAGGCGGCATGGGTTATCGCGATTTTTATAGCTTGGCCAATTCTACCTATTGGTATGTAAACCAATTCGAAGGCCTGGATTTATATAAATTCCTGATTTATTTAGGCATGGAAGATGCCGAAACAATGGGCTTAGCCGCCGCCCGTACCACCTTGATCCAGTTTTTAGCGGCCGATGGCCGCCGCTCTTCCGAGAGCTTTTCGGTAGATACCCTATCCTACCCCGATGCCTTTGGTTTTTATAATAAAAATTCGGCCGATTTAAGCGATGGCAGCTATGTATCAACCAATGCCGATTTGGAAAACACCGGCTATCCTGTGCTTTTAGCCTATGGTGTTAATCAGTATCCCTATACCGTAAATAAAACCGATCCCGAGTATTTATCGGGCTTATCCAATAGCGGCGGCCCTATTAGGGTGGTTTTTGGCAAAACTCAATATCATCATGCCAATGGTTCTAATCAAGTACAATATTTAAGCGAAATTGTGGTGGGCGAAAATATCCATTATAATACCCACCTCTACACCACCAATGCCGACCATGCTGCCCTAGCTGCCAATACCTTGCAAATTACCGTAAATAGCGAGGATGGTACCCTTTTAAATGAGCAGCAGTTAACGGTAGGCCAACTGGAAGATTTAATTTATGCCCCCGATACCGAAAAAAATATTATCGATGCCGCCAAGATTAAAGATACCTACCAGGTAAACCTAGATGGCAGCTATAATAATGATATTTACGAAGGCTTAAACCTATACTATTTACTGATGAATTATCTGGGCTTGCCCGGCACTAATGGCAATATCACCTTTAGCAATGGCAGCGAGGAATTAACCATCAGCCTGGATCAGCTTTTTGCCAAGGGCTATAATTCCGATTTAGGCCGAGCCAATCAAAGCGCTATTTTAGCCTTTGCCAAAAACGGATCGCCTTTGGTAGCAGATAATCTAGCCCCCGGCTATCTGGCCGAAATTGCCCTTAACCCCTATTTAGATAGCGAGCCTGCCCTTTACCAAGTAGATAATAGTGGCGGCCCTTTGCAACTTATAATCCCATCTACCAGCCCCGATGCAGCCGATGCTATATCTTTGGCCAATATTACGGATATCACTATCGATTTAATCCCCGATGCTTATGCTCATTTAAGTGCCCCTTATAGCGATTTGGCCGCAAGCGAAGTTCATTTCTTCGGCGAAGGCTTAGAGGCCGAAAAAACCTATACCGTAGCCGAATTACAGGCCAAACAAGTGCTGGCTAAAACCCTAGATTTTCCGCTTATGGGTGGTGATGGCAATAGTTTAGAGTATCGTTATCGTGGCCTGGGCATTTATGATTTATTTATGGAAATTGGCATTAAAAATAATGCCGGCGATGTAATTATTACTACGGCTGATGGTCAAAGCAGCACTTATAGCCTTTCGGCCTTAAAGAAAAGCGATTATAGCAATTATTTAGCACCGCATAAGGCCGATCTTTATCCGATTTTGGCCTATGGTATTGGCGATATCAATGCCGATAGCATGCAGGGCTTACCCTTAGTAGATAGCAATACGCATCCCGGTTATGATGCAGCTATGGCCAATGATAATGGGCCAATAATGCTAATCATGCCCGAAGGCGGCGAGGCTGATTATGACGGCCTGGCCAATGTGGTATCGATAGAGGTTACGGCCAATGATGTAGATACCTGGAGCCATCGGATGAGCGATGTTTATGAGGAATTTTTGGATTATCAATTCACATTAAGCATAGTAAGTTCCGAGCAGGAATGGGAATTTATATTTACGGTTGACGAATTAGAGCAAATGGAAGAATTGATAGTACGTGATGATTATTCGGTATTGGATTTAGGCGAATGTGAAGGCGTAGATATTTGGAAGCTAATTCAAAAATACGCCGGCGATATAGAGGGCATAGACGACCCAATTTCGATTACCGCCTATGCCGAGGACGGCTACAAGAATGATTTATTGAGCGTATTCTACAAAGAGGGCTTTGTGGAGGGCGTGGCCGATGACAATGGCGCTAAGAAAAAGCTAATTATAGCCTATGCAATGCGTGGTTACCCCTTAGTAGATGCCGAAAGCCATGAAGGATATACAGGCCTAGCAGGCAATAGCAGCGGCCCATTAAGAATAGTAGCCGAAACCAATCAAGGGGCATCGGTTAAGCAGGTTAATAAGATTGTGGTAACGATACCGTAGGGGTTTGCGATGAACTGCGATTATGAGCAACTGCAAACACCCTAAAAGAATAGCGAATGAAGACAAGACATATGAAAAATAAAGGCCGCAATGTTTGAGGAGCTAACAGCCACCAGGGATACGAGCTTCACACGGTTTTGCCCAAAATACAGCGGCAGCAAAAGACTAAAATAATCCAGCTAACAATATCCCAAACAGCGGAATGGTCAAGACCATTCCCTACAAAACGAAACACAAACAAATCAAAACACAATAAAGAACAAAAAAACGACAACCCAAAAACCAAATCAAAAAAAATATCCAAACGAAAGCTCGGTAAAAAAATGAAATCAAAATTAACAATTATATTTACAGTAAGCATGCTATTTTGTCTAGCGGCCTGCATGCAGGATAAAACTCAACCCACCCCCCCGGTTGAGGATGAAAGCCAAGCTCCCCTCTTGGCCGAGAATCAAATTTTAGACGGTGCAGGCCGCATCCTCGATTTGCCCCAAGATCCGCAAACTGCCACCTTGGCCTCGGCCTATGCGGTGGCAGTACCCTTTATTAAAGCCCTTGATTTAGGCCCTAGGGTTTTGGCTATCAATACCAAATCCGTCTTTTGGCAGGATAATGATAGTGGCCTGGCGGCAGCCGGCACAGTGGGGCGTGGGGTTATCGATTTAGAGGCCTTAGCCAATTTTAATCCCACCGTTTTAATCCATCGCGCCAATGATGCCCAAACAACCGAGGCCGTGGAAGCCTTAGGCATACCGGTTTTAAGCATCAAAGCCGAAAGCATCGACGATATCAAAAGCACCCTTAATCTGCTGGGCAGCTATTTTGGGGTAAATGAACGCGCCGACGAGCTAAACACCTATATTGATACTAAATTTGCCTATATCGAGCAAATTGTGAGCGCTATTGCCCCCGAAGATAAACCCACCGCTTTATTTTTAGGTTCGCAACCGGCACGCATTGCAGGCGACGACATGCTGCAAGCCTTTATGCTGGAAAAAGCCGGCGCAATTAGCCTAAATAGCGGCTATAGCCAAGATGGCAATTGGCTGGATATCGGCTTAGAAACCGTATTCGAATTAAACCCCGATTATCTATTTTTAACCAGCTCCAGCCCCTTAGATTATACCATCGAAGGCCTGCTTGCCGACGAAGCTTGGTCGGCGGTAACGGCAGTGCAAAACCGGGATATTTATCAAATCCCGGCCAAAATCGATTCCTGGGATTTGCCCGGCGTTAATGCGGTAATCGGCACTATGTATATCCTGCATCAGCTTCATCCCGAACATTTTTCGGCCGAGCAATTACAAGCAGAAATCGATCAGTATTATCAATTAATCTTTGGCCAAACCTTTGCGGCCGATTATCTAGGCTATCAACTATGAGCCAATCCTTAAAAAAACAATCAACAGCCTATGCCCCGGCCTGGCTAATTGCCTTAAGCGGTGGCATATTATTGCTTATCGCCATTGTGCTTTCGGTTTGTGTAGGTAAATATCAAGTTAGCCCTGCCGAAAGCCTGCATATCATCTTTAGTAGCCTAATCAATCAAGCAAGCGGCCATCCCCAAATGACCGAAAATGTAGTTTTAGGCTTACGGATACCCAGGGTTTTAATCAGTGTTTTAGCAGGAGCAGCATTGGCGGCCTCGGGGGCGGCTTATCAGGGCATCTTTAAAAATCCCCTGGTATCGCCCGATTTTTTAGGGGTAAGCAGCGGTGCTTGTATTGGGGCAGCCATTGCAATTTTGCTTTCTTTAACCGCAGCCCAAATTTCGCTTTTTGCCTTTATCGGCGGCATTATCGCCGTTATAATTACAATGGCCATCCCCAGCCTTTTAGGCAATAAAGCCAATATTATGCTGGTTTTATCGGGGATAATCGTTGGTACGGCCATGTCATCTGTTTTGGGCTTTATTAAATATATTGCCGACCCCGATTCGGAGCTGGCCTCGATTACCTATTGGACAATGGGCAGCTTTGGCTATGTTGGCCAAAATGATATTTTACCCTTATTCTTAGCTATTTGCATTCCGCTTACTCTAATTATCCTGATGGCCTGGTGGATAGATGTACTGGCCATGGGCGAAGACGAAGCCAAAACCTTAGGAGCGGCGGTTATTTTGATTAGAACTATTGTAATTTTATGTGCAACTTTACTTACAGCATCCACCGTAAGTGTAGCCGGCACAATTAGCTGGGTAGGCCTAATCGTGCCCCATTTTGGTAGGATGCTGGTGGGGCCTGCTAATCGCAAGCTTATCCCGGTTTCGGCCATTTTAGGTGGGCTTTTTATGCTTTTAGTCGATACCCTTACCCGTACCCTTACCATTGAAGAAATGCCGGTTAGCATTTTAACCGGGGTAATCGGGGCACCGGTATTTTGCTATTTGCTCTTTAGGCAAAGGGGGCAAATTAGATGATATACCAAATCCAAAATTTATCTTTTGCCTATCAGCAAAGCGCTATTTTAAATGATATCAATTTGGATATCGCCCCCGGCCAGGTATTAAGCCTGCTTGGCCGCAATGGGGCCGGTAAAAGCACTTTATTTAAATGCATGCTGGGCTTATTAAAAAATTATCAAGGCCAAGTTTTGCTAAATGGCCAGAATTTGCTAAGTTTAAAGGAAAAGCAAATTGCCCAAATAGTGGGCTTTGTACCACAAAATCATCATCCTACCTTTGATTATACGGTTTTTGAATTTGTGCTTTTGGGCTGTGCCGCCAATATTGGCCTATTTAATAGCCCCGGCAAAGCCGAATATGCCGCTGCCCATCAAGCCCTAAAACAGCTTAAAATCGAGCATTTGGCCGAGCGTTTATATACCCAAATTAGCGGTGGCGAAAGGCAGCAGGCCACTATTGCCAGGGCGATTATCGGCAGGCCGCAAATTTTAATTTTTGACGAGCCTACCGCCCATTTGGATATTGTTAACCAGGTTAAGGTGCTAAAAATCATCAAGCAATTGGCAGCCGAAGGCTTTGCCATTGCTATTAGCTGCCATGATCCCAATCATGCCCTGCTTTTAGGCGGCACAACCGCCATTATCGATGCAGATGGTCATCTGCAAAGCGGAACAACGACTGCAATTATCAATCAAACAACTTTAGAGGCCATTTATGGCCAGGATATTCTGCTAACCAATCTTAATAATAGTAATCGCCAAATCTGTTATTTTCCCGATTTATAATGGGTAGTTCATTTGCAAAAATGTTAACTATAAATTAATGTAAGCACGAGCCCATAATCAGAACCCATTTTTATCCCAGTTTGCCGGCTTCATAC
>CAYJBP010000032.1:0-21603 GCA_964368605.1 uncultured Peptococcaceae bacterium
ATTAAGACCTTTGCTTTTTGTAAAAAGCAAAAGCAAAAACTTTTAGAATATGCGATGCATATTCAGCTTTTTCATTAGCTTTTAATCGGAAAATCTAATTTTACTTTAAATAAATCGCCATCTATTTCCAAATCAAAATTGCCTTGGAAGTTTTGGCAAAATGTGGCGGCAATGGCCAGGCCTAGGCCGTTTCCTTCGCTGCTACGAGATTTATCGGCACGAGTAAAGCGCTGGGCAATTTCCTCGGCATCAAAATCCATTTCATAGGCGGCCGTGTTCTTAATAATCATTTTGGCCCGATTATTTTCCGCCCATAAATCAATATATACTCGCGATCCTGCCAGGGAATATTTTAGGGCATTGTCTATTAAATTTTGCAATACTCGGTAGAGCTTTTTGCCATCAGCTTCGATAAATAATGGCTCAGTAGCCAATTTTAATTTAAAATCTAAGGGGGCTGCTTTAATCCGATCATCCATATCGGCCAAGGTTTGCTCGCAAAGGCGCTTTAAATCCAGCTTTTCGATATTAAGCGGCATATTGCCGGAGCTGGCTTTGGATAAATCCAGCAAGTCGCTGACAATGGTGCTTAATCTTTGCGATTTTTGGCTGAGAATTTGCAGATAATCACGGGCAGCCGGGCTTAAATCATCCTCTTTGCCCAAAAGCTCGATATAACTGATAATCGATGTAAGCGGCGTTTTTAAATCATGAGAAACATTGGTAATTAAATCAACCTTTAGCCGCTCGGTTTTGATTTTTTCGCTAATATTGCTATCATGCCCTAATTGGATCTCGTCAAAATCCTTTTGATTGGCTTTTAGTAAAAAGTAAATCAATACTAATTCAATAATGGCAATTAAGAGGGTTAAGAGCAATAAGCCCACTAAGGTGCTTAAAACTGCAATCAGCATTAAAATAGCGCTGATAATTATAAAATTGGCCTGACGCTTTTTTAGGCGATTAGCAGGATTATCACTTTGATTATTAAACTCAAAAACTAGCTTGATTAGCTTTTTTAGATTATTTGCGGCGTCAAGCACTACTTTTTTTAGCCAAAGTACAATAATTTTTAAATATTTATAAGCCCATTTGATTAATTTGGCAATTAGGCTATCTTTAATTAGTCTTTTGGCTTTGATTTTTTGAATCAAGGCCAAAAAACTGGCCAAGGCCAAGCCGGCAGTTAAGGCAATGCCGCTTGCGATTAAAAGTAAATAATAATTGTTGGTTATATCATAAGAGCCGCTATTATAAAATTGATAGCTAATATTATTTACATATTCAATATTAATAGCCAGCAGCAAACCAAGTGCCAAGGCAAATAAAAGGAAAAGGATATCGCTATAAATAAGCGCCATTTTGCCAAGATGAACCTGCTCGTCAACCCCTTTGCGCCCGGTATTGATGATTAAATAAACTAATGAGCCAAGCCCCACCAGCAGGCAAATAGCTATCTTAATAAAGAATTGTTGCCAATTAGTCTGCATTAATTGCCAATGATTTTGCAAATCGGCAAGTAAAGGGTCGCTAAAGAAGATAAAGGCTTTTTGATAAATATACTCGTTTTGTAATTCTTGCACATGGTAAATTAAATAATTAGCAGTTTGATAATCGGCCAATTGCTCGCCGCCTGCCTCATAGCGGCTATAGATAAATTGATCTTCTTGCCAGCCATAAATATAGCCATCTAAGCTTAAATCGGTTTCGATTAGGCCATCTGTTAATTCTAAATAGCTGCTGTCTAAATTGCTGATAACTTGGCCATCAAAAGTTTCGGCATAATAGCCAAAATAAGGCTCGTCCGGGCTACTTACTAAACTATAATCGGAACTTAGGCGCTGATTATAATCATACATCAGCATATTGGCATAATATGGATCAACACTTAAAAAATGTAAATAATCAAAGCTTTCATTAAGATTAACATAATAACCACTACTGAATAAATAATTATCGGTACTTATAGTATCTAGCGTATTGATAATTAAATTGGGATTAATATATAAATCCTCATCTTGTATGGCTTGCGCCACCGTAATTATGCAGGCGATAATCAGTAAAAATGCCAATAATTTAATAATAGAAGAGCGGCTAAATTTTCTCAATTTTGTAACCAATGCCCCACACCACCTTTAAATATTTAGGTTCTTTAGGAATAGTTTCGATTTTTTCACGAATATGGCGAATATGCACCATAACCGTATTTTCGCAATTATAACCCGGTTCTTGCCAAACCCGCTCATAAATGCGCTCGGCCGAAAATACTTGCCCCGGATTACTCATCAAAAGTTCCAGTATTTTGTACTCGGTTGCGGTTAAACGTATATCCTCACCATCTACATTTAATTGCTTGGTTTGGGTATCCAATAAAAGGCCGCCAATGCTTAATTGCTGCTTATTTAGGGGTTTTACCTGTGCGCCTAAATGCAAATAGCGCCTTAGCTGGCTTTTAACCCTGGCCAATAATTCGGCAGGATTAAAGGGCTTGGTTATATAATCATCCGCACCCATGCTTAGCCCCAAAATTTTGTCGCTATCTTCGCTTTTGGCCGAAAGCAGGATAATTGGGATATTTTGCTTTTCCCTAATCTTTAGCAAAGCCGAAAGCCCATCTAAACGGGGCATCATAATATCCAAAATGATTAGCTGAATACTATTGCTTTGCAAAATATCCAAGGCCTGTAAGCCATCATAAGCGGCGTTAGCTTCAATTTCTTCTAATTGCAAAAGCTTAATAATCGCCGCCACAATTTCCTGATCATCGTCTACCACCAAAACACAAGGCTTGTCCATATTTACCTCCTTATACTATATTTAAATATAGTATAATATCTATTTCTGAATAAAAAGTAGGGGTTTTTCTTATAAAAATCTTAAGATATCAAGCTGTATCATAACATAAACAAAGGCTTAGGGCAAGCCTATTAGCTTAAATTAGAGCTTAGCCTGGGATACTCTCGGGCATTGGTTTTTTCCAGCTTGGCTATGGCCTGCTTGATATCGGGATGGGCAATTTGGCTTAAGGCTTCACGGTTAAGTTTTATATCTTGTTGATCATTAATTAAGCGCATAGCCTGGCTGCGTAAAGAGGCCTCTACAATATTACGAATGCTGCGAGCATTGCCGGCTAGGCTGTTTTTGGTTAATAATTGACGTTCTATATAGCGTTTTAGCTCGCTAAAGGCTAAATCGTCGGTATAATAGTCGCGTTTTTTATACATATATTGGGCAATGGCCAATAATTCATGTTGATCATAATCGGGAAAATCAATATGCAAAGGAAAGCGCGAATGGAGGCCGGGATTAGTATTTAAAAACATATTCATTTCCTTGGGATAGCCGGCTAAAACCAGCACAAAGTCCTCTTTATGATCTTCCATGCCTTTAACCAAAACATCGATGGCCTCACGGCCAAAATCTTTATTACCGCCCCGACAAAGCGAATAGGCCTCGTCGATAAAAAGGATGCCGCCTAAGGCTTTTTTTAGCTGATCCTTGGTTTTTTTGGCAGTATGGCCAATAAATTCGCCCACTAAATCGGCCCGTTCTACCTCTACAAAATGGCCTTTGCTTAAAAGGCCCATATCCTTATACATTTTGGCTAAAAGCCTGGCCATAGTAGTTTTACCGCTACCGGGATTGCCTTTAAATATAGTATGCAAAACCGGGGTTTCGCTATGCAAATCCTGTAATTTGCGCTTTTTTTGAATTAGACTAAAAGCATAAATTTCGCTGATTAAAGATTTTATTTCCTGCAAGCCGATTAAATCTTCGATATCGGCAAAAATATTTTCTGTTAGGTCTTGATTTTTGCTATGATTAATTGTTTTAGGCTTAATGGTCTGTTTGAGTAAAATATTTTCCTTATTTAAGCCCTCATGCTGTTGATTGCCGCTACCGATATTTATTTTAATAGACATGATTTAACCCCCTTCCACAGCCACATAATATGCAAAATATACTAATTGGTGCTTGGCTAAAGCGCAAATCTATGGTATGCTATAAAGATAAATAGATAATAAGGTGGATAATATGACTAAGATATTCGACGAGGCTTATCAAGCAATGGAAGCTGCTTACCTGGCCTTTACCCCCATTTGCAAGGCAAATACGATTAGAATTGTAAAAGCGATGCGTGATTTAAAGATTAGCTATCAGCATTTTAATGCCGGCAGCGGTTATGGCTATGATGATTGCGGCAGGGATAAGCTAGAAGAGCTTTATGCCCAAGTTTTTGGCACGGAGGCGGCCTTGATGCGTCAGCAAATAGTTTCCGGCAGCCATGCGATTAGTTTAAGTTTACATGGTAATTTATTGCCGGGCGACGAGCTTATTTTGGCCGGTATGCCTTATGATACTTTGCAAACCATTATCGGCATTAAAGCGCCGGTAGCAGGCAGTTTGGCCGAGATGGGCATTAAGCATAAGGTGGTAGATATCGATTTTGATAATTTAGATGCCGCCCCAATTTTGGCAGCCATTGGCCCTAAAACCAAAATGGTATCGATACAGCGTTCGCGCGGTTATAGTGAGCGATCTACTTTAAGCGTAAAGCAAATTGCTGATTTAGCGGCGGCGATTAAAAAAGATTATCCGCAGGTAATTGTATTTGTGGATAATTGTTATGGCGAATTGGTAGAGGAGTATGAGCCTACTCATTTTGGGGTAGATTTATTGGCAGGATCTTTAATTAAAAATATCAGTGCCGGATTAACGCCGGGCGGTGGTTATATTGTGGGTAAAGCGGCCTTGGTAGAGCGGGCGGCGATTAAGCTAACAGTGGCAGGAGCCGGCCGGGAAGTGGGGGCAAGCTTAATAGCTAATCGCCTATATTATCAGGCCTTATTTATGGCACCGCAGGTGGTGGCCGAGGCCTTGGCCGGGGCTGTATTTACGGCTAAGGTTTTTGAGCAATTGGGTTATCAGGTAAGCCCTAAGGCCGATCAAAAGCGTTATGATATAATTCAAAGCATTAAAATGGGGGCGGAGCAGCCTTTGATTGATTTTTGCCAAGGCATTCAAAAGTATTCGCCGGTAAACAGTTTTGTAAGCCCGGTGCCCTGGCCGATGCCCGGTTATGATAATGATATAATAATGGCGGCAGGCGGTTTTATCGAAGGCTCCTCGATAGAGCTATCGGCCGATGCCCCTTTGCGCCCACCATATTTGGTATTTGCCCAAGGCGGCCTAAACCGCCACCATGTGGCCTATGCAATTGAAAATACAGTAAGGGATATGGGGCTGGTATAGGGGCGAGATTAAATGAAATTAGAATATAAACTATGTTTGAATACCCTAAAATAATAACAAACGAAGATAAGACTAAAGGCCAAAAACAACTAGCGAATAAGATAATTTATTAAACTATCAAATGTAGTTGGAGCGGTATTTTTCATTCCAGCTAACAACAGGCAGCCAAAGACTACATCAGAACAACTTAGCAAGTAATAATCAACAAAAAAATAGTTCCAAGAACCCAAAACAAGAGGCCATTATGAATATAAAATCAATAATCGAAAAAGAGCAAAAAAACGGCTATCATGATAGCGCTATTTTTGGCGGCTTTTCGGCCTGGCTTTTGGTGCAGGCCGTTAAAGGCAATTATCCCGATTTGGCAAATTGGGCGGAGCAATATGCGGCCGCCCCGCTTAGCTTGCGCCCGGCCTTGCTTGAGCAGCTAAAAGAAATTGCCGCCCAAATACCGTCCCTAAATCAGGAAGAGGAAAAGCCTGCCAGCTTGGCCTCTGTTTTTAATCAGGATCAGTTTATCGCCTTAAATAAGCCCTTATCCGGCCTTAAACAAATTGGCGATAAAAGAGCCCAAGCCTTGCAAAAATTAGGTGTAAACACTATTTATCAGCTATTATTCTTCTTCCCACGCAATTATCGGGATTGGCGGCAAACCATGCCCTTAGATCAGCTTATTGAAGAAGAATTGGTTTTAATCGGTGGCCGTATCATTGATAGCAGCTTAGCGCAAACCCGCACCATCAGCATTGTTAAAGCCCAAATTGACGATGATAGCGATTTGATCACGGCAGTTTGGTATAATCAGCCATTTGTGCAAAGGCAGCTATATGCCGGGCGCGAGATTGTGCTGCTGGGCAAATTAAGCCAAAAATATGGGCAAAGAGAATTTGCTGTGCAGCAATATGAGTTTTTAGATAAAGGTTTTGTACCGCAAATTATGCCTATTTACCGAGCTACAGCAGCTTTATCTACTAAGTTAATTGCCAAAATTATCAGCGATTGTCTCAAAAATTATCAATTAGATGATATTATGCCGCAGGCTTTGCGTCAAAAGTATAATTTTCCGTCACGCAATCAGGCCGTAATCAGCCTGCATCAGCCCAAGGAAATGGACGATATCGAAAAAGCTCGTCAATGCTTAGCTTATGAAGAATTGCTGATTATGCAGTTAGCCATGGCCACCAGCACTGTTAAAGAGCAGCAAAAAGGCTATGCTTTTGCCTATACCGAGGCCGATATAGCCGCTTTTTGCCAAAAACTACCATTTAAATTAACCAATGCGCAGGATAAGGTCTTGCACCAAATTTATGAAGATATGAGCGCTGATAAACCGATGTCGCGCCTGGTACAGGGCGATGTTGGTAGCGGTAAAACGGTGATAGCAGCGGCAGCTATTTATCAATGCTGCCATCATCAAATGCAGGCCACGATGATGGCGCCTACCGAAATTTTGGCCAGGCAGCATTATCAAAGCCTAAGCCCGCTTTTGGCCGAATTTGGCCTAAAAACCGCCTTTTTAGCCGCATCTACCTCGGCCAAGGAAAAGCGCGAAATTGCAGCAGCTATGGCTAATCACGAGCTAGATGTGCTTATTGGTACCCATGCCCTTATTCAGGGTAATTTGCAATTTGCCAAATTAGGGCTGGCTATTACCGATGAGCAGCATCGTTTTGGTGTGCGTCAGCGTGAGGCCTTAAAGGCCGAAAGCCCGGTGCATATGTTGGTGATGACGGCTACACCAATCCCACGTACGCTGGCCTTAACCCTATATTCGGATTTACAGATTTCGATTATCGACGAATTGCCGCCGGGGCGCAAGCCTATCGAAACCTATGCGGTTGGCTATCAATATGAGCCGCGCATTAATACTTTTATCGGCAAAGAGCTGGCTAAAGGGCGGCAGGCTTTTATTGTTTGTCCGCTGGTAGAGGATAATGAGAATGTCGATCTTAAAAGCGTAAAAAGCCTGGCCTTGCATTTGCAGCAAAATATTTTTAGTAATTATCGGGTTGGCCTTTTGCATGGTAAGATGAAGCCCAAGGAAAAAGAGGAGATTATGGCCGATTTTGCGGCCAATCGCATTCATATTTTGGTGGCTACCACGGTTATCGAGGTGGGCATTAATATACCCAATGCCAGCATTATGCTGATTAGGGATGCCGAGCGCTTTGGTTTAGCGCAGCTTCATCAGCTAAGAGGCCGGATTGGGCGTGGTGCCGAGCAATCTTATTGTGTATTAATGCATCAGGCGGCTAATCAGGCTGCGGCCGAGCGGATGAAAATTATCGCTAACTGCGCCGACGGCTTTGCTTTAGCCGAGGCCGATTTAAAGATAAGAGGGCCGGGCGAATTTTTTGGTTCTAAGCAGCATGGTTTGCCCGAATTAAAAATAGCCGATATCCTGCGTGATGCCGACTTATTAAATTTGGCCCATCAGGATGCCAAGGATATTTTAGCCAATCAATATGATGATAGTGCAGCCATTATGCAGGAGGTGAAGGCTAAATTAGAGCTGCTTTTAAAAAATTAAAATAAAAAAGGGAAACCCAAAGGAGATTATATGAAAAGCAAATTATTAGTAGTAATCAGCATGATTGCAGTATTAGTTTTAAGCGCCTGCAGCAACACTGAAGGCGAGGCCGCAAGCGAGCAATTAAGTTTAGAGCAGCAGGCGCAGATTTTGATTGACGAGGTAATTATGCTGGCCGCAAGCGAGGATTATTTAAATTTGGTAACAGGCCAGGGCGAGATTAGGAATATTATTGATGATATAGCAGCTCAAGATTATAGTAGCGCTTTGAGCACTTATCAATTAGATGGTGTAAATGAGTTGATTATGGAGTTTATGCTTGCCGAGGGTAGTTTAGATCCCCAAATTGAGGAGATAGTAGGCACTAGGATGGCCGGGGTTTTGCCTGGTCAAATCAATGCTATGAACGGCACAGAAACCTTAGCGGCTACCTCGATTTTAAGCCATAGCAATAGCTTTATTTTTGAGGGTCTAGACAAGCCAACTATATATTTATACACCTTTGATCATGATTATAGTTTTATGGTACAGTTTACCCCTAATCAGCAAAATATTGTTAATGCCAATATTAATATTATTGCCAATGCAGAGCTAAAGGATTTGCTAACTACAGAAGATCTGATGGAGTATTTTATGGCTATGACTGGTTGGCTAGAAAGTGAAACCACTATTACGGTTGAGGAATTGTAAAATTTTTGGCTAGGGGAGTTAGCCATCAAGCTTAAAAAAGAAGGGGTTGTCGCAAATATTTTTTATTGCGACAACCCCTTTTTTTTTAAGCCCAGGCATCATCCTTAACAGGTTTACGGATATCCGATAAAATTAAATAATCCCATAAAAACCATTGGCCGGTAGAGGGCTTAGTTCTAAGTTTAATTCCACGAGCGGTATCAGCACCACCGGATTTAACAAATAATTGCAAATACCCTTCACCTATAGCATCCCTGCTATGGGCGGTTTCGTAAATATTGATGGTATAAGGCTGGCTGGGTTCATAATTATTATTAGGAGTTGCCCCCTCAAAATAAGAGGCTGCCAAATATTCGCCTTTATTGCGCATCCGATCGGCCAAAAATTGCTTATCATAAGCGCTTAAAGGCTGCGGCCCTTTTAGGTAATTAATCATCTCGATGCAGATATCTTTATTTAATGGATAAATGCAAAGCACAGCCACCGCCAATGCGGCAACTTTAGCCGGATCTTTTAAATCTGCACCGTCTGCGGCCTGCAATTGGGCTAAATTAGTGGGGATATTGCTCAAAACTATTTTGCTGGATTTGGCATTGGCCACCCCATCATTATTATCGGTATTTGTGCCAATATTACCCTTTAATTGATCCATAAAAGCCACTATTATCACTGCCTTTCTTTTGGTTTTATTATAATTGTACAGCTTTTTAAATAAAAAATAAATGTGCCGCTTGGCACATTTATTTTATTGATGCAGCCAATGGCCGCCTATTCTTCTTCGGCCTCGCCTTCTTGGTCGAGGATTAAAATTTCTACCTGCTTAATCATTCTTTCGTCGGCCTCTAAAATGGTAAACTGAATATTGTCATGCAATATACTTTCGCCGGTTTGTGGGATTTTATCCATTTGCTCAATTAACCAGCCGCCCACTGTTACCGCATCATAATCCATATTCATGGTATTGATGCCCACTATTTGGAATAAATCCTCCAAATTAGCATCGCCTAAAGCCAAAATACGGTTTTCGTCGGTTTCCGAGCGGGTGATTTGCTCGATAACTTCATCATGCTCATCCCAAATTTCGCCTACCAATTCTTCCAGCACATCCTCTAGGGTTACTATGCCTTCGGTGCCGCCAAATTCATCGATAACGATGGCTATATGCAATTTTTCTTTTTGTAAAAGACGTAATAAGGTGGATATATTCATCGAAGGGCTTACATAAACTACTTTTTTTACAATGGCCTTAATATCTTCGCGGCCATAATGCATTTCGGCCAAAAAGTCTTTTTCGTGAATAACCCCGATAATACTGTCTATCGATTTGCTATATACCGGCAAGCGAGAAAAACGATTTTCGACAAAGGTTTTTTCCACTTCCTTCATGGTGGCATCCTCAGAAACCGCCACTACATTTACACGAGGCGTTAAGATATCGCTAATATCCAAATCATTAAATTCGATTGCCGAACGAATTAACTCGCCTTCTAAGGCATTGATACCACCTTCGGCCTCGGCTTCGTCAACAATGGTTAATAATTCTTCATCGGTTACCGCATTATCATCTACCGGCTTAAATATTTTATTTACCAGTTTACGCCAAAGGCTAAACAGGATATTTAAGGGGTAAAGCAGAATAAATAATACCCTTAAAGGTGGGGTTACGGTAAGCGCTAGGCGCAAGGGCATTTCCTTAGCCAGGCTTTTGGGGGTTATTTCGCCAAAGATTAAGACCACTACCGTCATTACAGCTGTGGCAATAACAATACCATTTTCCGGAAATAGCGATGTAAATAACGCTGTTGCCAAAGATGTAGCCAAAATATTTACGATATTATTGCCGATTAATATTGTAGATAATAAAGTATCATAACTATTGGCCATCTTTAGGGTGCGAATAGCTCGATCATCGCCCATATTGGCCATCGTTTTGAGGCGGCTACGATTAAGCCCGGTAAAGGCTGTTTCCGTTGCCGAAAAAAAGGCACTCATCATTATCAAAACAATTAAAAAGAATACGGTATCAATATCTACACTAGCTAATGTAGCAGCAAAATCTACTTCGTCCACTTAAAAATTCAACTCCTAATCTAATTTTAAACATAAAAAAGTGCAGTGCACGCAAAAATATAAGCTGCGTTAATCACTGCTTTAAGCTAATAAATATTAACTTATTTATCCTGATTATGTGCTGCGCCGATCTGGGCACGGAATCCACAAATAATCCAACCTTTCAACTAAAAATTGATATTATCAAAAGTATAACATATAATTAAAAAAAAAGCAAATATTGTTTCCAAAATATGTCATATATTATTGGCTATTTTAAATAAAAATATACCTAGGAGGTGCCTTATGCTGCCTATTATCGCCATAACCATGAATCAGCAGCTAGATTTTGGCAGTACAATTCGCTATCAATATTATCAAGCCATCGAGGCCGCCCAAGCCTTGCCTTTGGCCATTCCTCAGCTTAATCCAGATTTGGCTTGCCAATTGCCAAACTATATCGATGGCCTGCTTTTAGCAGGTGGTAATGATATCAACCCCATTTATTTTAACGAAGCCGGCCTATATCCTCTAATCGATCCCGAACCCAAACGGGATATTTTGGAGATGAATTTAATCCCGGCTGCTTTTGCCGCCAAATTGCCAATTTTGGCGATTTGCCGTGGTATGCAGGCCTTAAATATTGCTTTAGGTGGCACAATTTGGCAGGATAATGCCTATTTTAGTCCACTTGCTTTAGAGCATAAGCAGGGTTTAAGCAGCGATAAAGTTAGCCATAGCATAGCTATTAGGCCTTCGCTTTTGGCCGATATTGTGCAAAGCGATACCTTGATGATTAATAGCCATCATCATCAATCCCTGCGTAAGGTAGCTAAGCCTTTGCAGAGCATTGCTTTTGCGCCCGATGGCATTATTGAGGCGGTAAGCAGCAAGGATAGCAATCATTTTTGCTTAGGGCTGCAATGGCATCCCGAGCGCCTCAACTGCGAGGCTACTACGGCAATTTTTAAAGCATTTTCGGCCGCAGCGCAGGAATACCGCCTAGTAAAAGAGAAAAAAGCTTTATGAAAACTACAATATTAAAAATTAAAAATTTAGCTGCCGCCGATTTAGGGCAGCAATTACAAGCGGCGGTTAAGCTTTTGCAAGACGGGCAAGTGGTGGCCTTTCCTACCGAAACTGTTTATGGTTTGGGTGCAAATGCCTTGGATGAGCAGGCCTGTGCAGCCATTTATGCTGCCAAAGGACGTCCGGCAGATAATCCTTTAATTGTTCATATCGAAGATTTGGCCATGCTGGAGCAATTGGCCTATACCAAGCCTTTGGCCTATAGCTTAGCTGCCGCTTTTTGGCCTGGTCCATTAACAATGATTTTGCCCAAAAAAGCAGGCCTAGCCGCTACGGTTAGCCTTAATTTGCCAACGGTAGCTATTCGTATGCCTGCCCATCCTTTGGCTAAAGCTTTGATTAAGGCTTGCGGCTTACCTTTGGCCGCACCATCGGCCAATTTATCCGGCCGCCCCAGCCCAACGGCGGCCGAGCATGTTTATGCCGATATGCAAGGGCGGATTCCGCTGCTTATAGATGGCGGCAAGGTGGATATCGGCTTAGAATCAACAGTATTGGATATTAGTGGTGAGCACCCAGTTTTATTGCGCCCGGGGCAGATTACGGCCGAGCAAATCGAGGCTGTTTGCGGCCAAAAGGTGCTGGCGCCTAATCCTAAACTAAAAGAGCGGCCGCCGGCGCCGGGCATGAAGTATCGCCATTATGCGCCGCAAGGAAAACTTTATTTGGCCGATGATATCGAGCATATTATTGATTTACGGGCTAAATTAGTTAATCAATATCAAAGCGAGCCGCTTTTGATTATTTTTAAGCAAAGCCAAGCCTTTTTAGATAAAGATTGGCCACAATATATTATTGCCGACCGTGATGATTTGGCGGCTTATGGCCATAATTTATTTGCCGCCTTGCGTTATGCCGATAGCCATCATTATCAGAGTATTATTATTGAAAAGGTAGCTGAGCAGGAATTGGGCATTGCTATTATGAACCGCCTAGTTAAGGCTGCGGAATAGGATTTAAGGAGCGGCAATTTTTGGCCTCTCCTTTTACTTTGGCTGATAATGAAAGCAACTAATATAAATAGGAAGGTAAAACAAATGGGCTGTAGCATTTGCTACAGCCCATTTATTTAAAGGTAGTATAAAGCTTACCCGCTAATGGCAGCTTTAAGCTATTATTTTTGTAACTTTTGCTCAAGCACAGTTAAATGAGTTTGCAATTTCTCGGGTATACTTTCGCCGATTTTTGCATAGAATTGACGGATATTTTCTACATCATCCAACCAATAATCCTTTTCTACATTTAAAATTGATTTTAAAACTTCTAAATCGAATTTTTTGCTTTCGCTAATCTGATAATCCAAGCCATCTAAGTTGATGTCTTGCGCAAAAGGAACATAACCGATTTCGGTCTCTTGAGCATTAACTTCTTCATCGCAGCGACGTAAAATCCATTCCAAAATACGGAAATTATCGCCATAACCCGGCCAAATAAAGTTGCCATCATCATCAAGCCTAAACCAGTTTACATTGAAAATCTTAGGCAATTTATCGGTTTTTTGACCCATGGTTAACCAATGTGCAAAATAGTCGCCCATATTATAACCGCAAAATGGTAGCATAGCCATAGGATCGCGACGAACTACGCCGGTTTGACCAGTAGCAGCTGCGGTAGTTTCCGAGGCCATAATCGAGCCCACAAATACACCATGCTCCCAATCAAAGGCTTCGTATATCAAAGGTGCTGTTTTAGCACGGCGTCCACCAAAGATAATTGCATCCAAGGGTACACCCTGGGGATTTTCCCATTCTGGCGAAATGCATGGGCAATTAGCTGCAGGAGCTGTAAAACGCGAATTGGGATGGGCAGCTTTTTCTTTGCTATCGGCAGACCAAGGGCGGCCTTTCCAATCGATAATCGGTTCATTAGGAGGGGTTTTGGTTAGTTTTTCCCACCATACATCGCCGCTTTCCGGCAAATAAGCAACATTGGTAAAAATGGTGCCCTTTTGGGTGGTAGCCAAGGCATTATAGTTAGAGCTTTCATTAGTGCCGGGAGCCACGCCAAAAAAGCCGGATTCGGCATTCATTGCATAAAGGCGGCCATCTTCGCCTATTTTAATCCAGGCAATATCATCGCCAACAGTCCAAATTTTATAGCCCTTTTGCTTATAAATTTCCGGCGGGATTAGCATTGCCAAATTGGTTTTGCCGCAAGCCGACGGAAAAGCACCGGCCACATATTTAACTTCGCCCTGCGGGTTTTCGATGCCTAAAATCAGCATATGTTCGGCCAACCAGCCTTCCATTTTAGCTTGATAAGAGGCAATACGCAGTGCAAAACATTTTTTACCTAAAAGTACATTGCCGCCATAACCTGAATTGCAAGAAATGATGGTATTATCTTCGGGGAAATGCATAATATAGCGATTTTCGGCATCGATAGTACATTTTGAATGTAAAGCACGTACAAAATCATCACTATCGCCCAAAGCGTCCACAACTTTTTGACCAATTCTGGTCATAATTGCCATATTTAAGACTACATATATCGAGTCGGTAACTTCGATGCCGATTTTGGCAAAGGGAGAACCTACAACACCCATCGAAAATGGGATAATATACATAGTGCGGCCTTCCATAGAGCCTTGCATAATTTCGCGGGTAAGCTGATAGGCTTTTTCGGGGGCCATCCAATTATTATTGGCGCCGGCATCCCTTTGCTCGCTGGTGCAGATATAAGTTCTATCCTCCACCCGGGCCACATCATTTTCCGCGGTACGATGATAATAGCAATCCGGCATTAACTCGGAATTAAGCGCGGTAATTTCGCCGGTTTGTATGGCCTCTTGCCGTAAGGCATTTAACTGTTCTTCACTACCATCGATCCAGACAATACTCTGTGGCTTAAGTAAGTCTTTGGCCTCTTCAATAAATTTGATTAAGCCTGCATTTTGTGTTGACATTGACTTTCTCCTTTTCTTTAGTGTAATATTTAATCTAAATTTTACCCTACTGTAATAATATTAGAAGATAATTCAGTAAACCCTTTTATTTTATTAAATTTTTTCAATTATTTTAATTTAGTATACATTAATCGAAAATACCACATAATAAAAGCATAATAATAAGCCAAAGGATAGATTATGCTTATAAAAAATAAATTATATACAACTATATTATTTAGTATTTTTTGCCTATTTGCCCTAATTATTCTTATTGTTCTTGATATTCTTATCCCGCAAATAAATTCTCCTCAACTGCAAAATCAATTAGCAAATAGCCCATCTTTGCCACTTATAACAAGCCAAACCCCTGTTTATGAGCATATTTTATATACCGAATGTAATCATACTATTAAGCAGCAAATCACCGATCAACGCTATCTAAATTTAAATGGTGATGATATTTTAGCCCAAGACAAACAATTAATTTGGCAAGAGGGGCAGGCCAATATTGAATATCAAATTAGCCAATTATGTCCGGCCGATGCCTTTAAGGTGCATTTGATTATCGAGAATAAAAAAATAGCCCTCTATGGAGGGCCACTTGGCTATCAAAAAAACTTTATCGAATATTTAGATTTGGATTTTCAGCAAATTTCAGCCCGTTGGCTGGCGCAATTAACCGCCGGCGGCATAGAATTTGCAAGCCATGAACAATTTTTGATGACTTTAGATAATCTTGATGAAATTAAACGCAGGTAGGGCTTAATGGTTTTTAGACAGCTTTTAAAAGCCAAAAACACCATAAAACGAGGGCTTATCCTGGCTTTGATTATAACCTTGAATAATAATTTGGCCGTCTTGCTCGGCTTTATTAAGCCTAAATTGATCACGATATTTTAACTCGGCACCAAAATAAAGCTCGATGCGCTTTAAATCGCTTAAGTCGGCCTGCTCATCGCTTAAGGCATCTAAGCAAAAATCGCTGTAACGATTATTGTTTACATGGCCAATCATGTCTAGATAGCTGCGCTTTACCGTATAAAGTTCGCCTAAGGTAAAATCGATTTTTTGTTTAAAGGAAGGTTTTGCCTTTAGCAAAAGTTGCGGTTTAATCGGCATTAATTCAAAGGGTAATTCGCGGCTTTTATAAATCTTGCGGCTGGCTAAATCCAGCAAAATCGAATAGGTGGCGCAATTGATAATCGGTAGCCCTTCTTGATTACAAATACTGATTTCGCGCCTAAAAGTAAGCCCTTTATGCTCGGAATACCATGTTTTGCCGATCAGTTTTTGGTCACGGTTTTTAAGCGGGTTAATAATATCAATACTAAAAGATAAAAGTACCCAAGAAATGCCCAAAGGCATCATGTTTTCAAAATTATAGCCATAGTTTAATAAATGCCTACCTACCACCATATTGGCTAAATATTGATAACCGGCCGGCGTAAAATAGCCTTGCGGTGCAAAATGGGCAAAATCTAAATCTAGGATATAGCTATATTCATTTTCGTTTTGCAAAATAAATTCTCCCAATCCGTTTTTAGCCACATTAAAGGCTATCAATTATTATAACAAATGCCAGGTGAATTTTGCAAGCCAAAACCGTATTTTGGGCAAAATATTATCGCTAAAAAATCAAATCAGTAAGATAAAATAGCGGCAATATCCTGCCAATAAGTAAGCGGCAACCATAATTGGCCATCCACACGAACCGGCTCGCCGGGATAATTATCTAAATCTTCATCTTGGGCGGCAACAGGCTGATTATATGTTTCATCATCGATAACTGCCTGATCCTGCAAGGGATCATCTGTAAACAAAATGTTTAAATAGGGCATTAAAAAGCTAATCATTAAGGTAATTAAAACGGCTTTAATCAGGATATTGCGCTTTTTTTTAGTATTGGTGACGGTGAAAAAAATCATAAATAATCCCCCTAAAATTGACTATATACTGATATATATGCCTAAAGGCAGCAATTAATTACGATTAAATTGGGGATAAACAAGCCTAAAACTGCATAAGCTAAACCATATAGAAGCTTAAGGCGGACTAATTATGAAAATTATATTTACTAATAATCAATTTTGTTTTAGCGGCAAAGTGGAAGAATTGCCATTGTTTTTGGCAGAAATAGAAAGCTATTTAGCACAAGGGTTAACTGTAAAAGAATTTTTAAAACAAAATTTGCATTAAAAAAGCAAAAGATTAGAATCAAAAAAGAGGGCTGTCGTAAATTTTCTTGCGACAGCCCCCTTTGCTATTTAAAATCAAGCAAATCTTTCGCCCATGCGCATTTTATCGGCAACCATGGCAATAAATTCGGAATTAGTAGGCTTGCCTCTTTCGATATTAATTGTATAGCCAAAATACTTATTCATCATCTCTACATTGCCCCGATCCCAGGCCAGCTCAATAGCATGGCGAATTGCCCGTTCTACCCTAGAAGAGGTGGTATTGTATTTATCGGCAATCAATGGATATAACTCCTTAGTTACCGCCCCAATTAAATTAATCTCTTCTGTTACTAAAACAATGGCATCACGCAAATACTGATAGCCCTTTACATGCGCCGGCACGCCCATTTGATGCATAATACGAGTTACATCGCTTTCTAAATTGCCGGCTTTGCTATGGCTGCTTGGGCTGATATCGGTATTTTGCACCAATTGACGCACCCTTTTTTCCAGGGTGTTTAACTCTAAAGGCTTCATTATGTAATAATCAATGCCCATTTCCATGGCCTTGCGGATTAAATTGTTTTGGCCAAAAGAAGTAGTAAAAATAATTTGCGGCATTTTTTCTAAGTTCAATTCACGTAGTTTTTCGATTACCCCCAAACCATCCAAATGCGGCATAACCAAATCCAAAATTACCGCATCGGGCTTGCCTTTTTCGATTAAATCTAAAGCCTCTAAACCATTGCTAGCAGTGCCACAAATAGCATAGTATTCGATACCAGAAAAATACTCCCTTAAAGCCTCTAAAAAAGACTTATCATCATCAACTAAAACTAATTTTATTTGACTGTTCATTATAAAAACTTCCTTTCAGATTCATAAATTTTTCTTTAAAAACAATAATTTTAAATTTTGCTATCCTCCCATAAACAATTTATCCCTGTGCTAAACTTTTTCTACTTTCTTTAGGCAAATCCTGCCTTAAAACACCAGTTTAAGCCCTTTTTATTCCGACTTTAACCCCGAAAATTCGGGGTTAATTGTCGAATATTAGTATAACGCATTATTAAAGCCCTGCTTCCTCTATCATCCATTCGGCATAGCAGCCATAACCTTGGCTTGGATCGTTTACAAATACATGGCTTACTGCGCCGATTAATTTGCCATTTTGGATAATAGGGCTGCCGCTCATGCCCTGAATTATGCCGCCTGTAGCATTTAGCAGGTCTTGATCTATTACTTCAATAATCATCCCTTTGCCGCTTTGTTTATATTCGGGCATAGTCTTTTTTATTTCGATATCAAAGGCTTCAATTTGCTCGCCCTCAATAACCGTTAAAATTTGGGCTGCACCTTCCTCTACCTGGCTAATACCGGCAACTTCCAGGCTTTGTCGAATTTTATCGTCCTCTAAGGGCTGGTCTAATTGGCCAAAAATACCAAAATTACCATTATTAATAATGCTGCCTTGCCAACTACTACCTATAAAAACTCCCATTTTTTCGCCCGGCTCCCCTTTTACACCGTTTTTAATGCCCTGAATAGCCGCACGTACAACATAACCGATTTCGTCACCACTTATACCATAGTCCAGGTTTTCTACCGCATGTCCAAGTGCACCGTAAATACCACTTTTTGGTTCATAAAAAGTCAAAGTTCCGATGCCGGCGGTATTATCGCGTACATAAAGGCCTATTCGATAACTTTTGCTATCACTACAATAAATAGGCTCGGCTGTGATTTCTAGCTCAATACCTTCGCGGTACAAAATAATTTGGCAGCTTTCGCCATCAGCACCGATTTGATCAATCAATTCCTGAATTTGAGCATTGCTGTTAATTGGCTGGCCATTGATATCGGTAACAAAATCGCCAATTTCAATACCTGCCGCTTTAGCAGGGTAAATAGTATAGCCATCGCTATCGATTACCGCCGAATGGCCAACTACGGTTACACCTTTGGTTTGCAGTAAAATGCCCAAAGAATCGCCGCCTATCATAACTTCGGTGCCGGCAATTTCTTCCACGGTAATATTTTTGATTGGTAAAACGCCGCCGGCCTTTAAGGTAATATCATAAATCTCGGGATTATTTAGCTCAAGCTCTAGATCTAATTGCTCGGCCTCGGCAGCCACAAGGGTGCCGGACACTGCTTTTTCGCTGGTTATGGCCGGTAAAATTGAATTGATTCGATTTTGATATTTAAGGCTTTCGCCGGCCATAAGCTGTTGATAGGGTGCTAAACTTAATACCTGATAATAACCGATGCAAAAAGTTAGCATAAAAATGATACTGATTAGCAAAACTAGATTTAAAGATTTTTTTATTTTAATTATAGATATTTGCCCTCCTTTCGATTTCGGCCTTACATATTTATTTTGGCTGAATTATTGATTTATATCCTCGCCAAATTCAAGTGGTAAAGGTAAATTGCCCCATGAAAATACAAAAGCAAAGGTTTTTGCCTTTTATTCGTCATTTTTTGCAGCAGGAAACCATTTTTTGCAAGTAGAAATTACCTATATCAACTTAAAAGTAAAGCCGGAGGAAAAATATGCAAATTATTTTTGAAGTAAAAAAAATCGACGCTCAGGATTGGCTTTATACCAAGCTGATCGGCGAAATCGATATGGCTGTAAGCGAGCATTTTAAAGAAAGCCTGGTAGAGGCCTTAAAAGAAAATCAGATGCGCAATTTATTATTGGATTTTAGTGCCGTCGACTTTATAGATAGTTCGGGCTTAGGTGTAATTTTAGGGCGTTATCGAACTTTAGCACAAGTTGGAGGCAAAATCATGATTTATGGGGTTAATCAGCAGGTATATCGCTTATTAGTTGCCTCGGGTCTTAATAAGGTAATCGATGTTTTTCCGGCTAAAGCTAAAAGCGCTTATCCGGCTAATGATTATTGAGGGGGAAAATGATGAATACAAAGCAAATTGCAATTAAAACTAATCAGGTTGATTTAAAAATATTAAGCCGCAGCGAAAATGTGGCGTTGGCACGCCTTTTAGCTGCGGCTTTTATAGCCGAAAGGGATATGACTGTAGCCGATTTGGATGAAATTAAAGTAGTGGTTTCCGAGGCGGTTTCCAATGCAATTATTCATGGCTATCAGGGGGCTAAGGATTGTTATATTGATATCAAGCTTAGCTGTGACGAACATAAATTTACAATTATCGTCCAAGATCAAGGCATCGGTATTGCCGATATTAGGCAGGCCATGCAGCCTAATTTTTCAACAGGCGAGGAGAGAATGGGCTTAGGTTTTGCCTTTATGCAGTCGTTTATGGATGATATCGAGGTAATTTCTGCCCCTAAGGCCGGTACTACTGTAACGATGATTAAGAATTTGGTTTAAATTGCCATGGCCAATCAGCAGCAAGTAAAAAGATTAACTAAGTGCGCTACCAGGCATTTAATCGCCTTATCTCAGGCCGGAGATCAAGCCGCTAAAGAGCAATTGCTCGAGGCCAATTTGCGTTTAATTTACAGCATAACCGGCCGTTTTTGCTATGCCGGGCGCGAAATGGACGATTTGTTCCAGGTAGGGGCAATTGGTCTATTAAAGGCTATCGATAAATTTGATTTGCGCTTTGACGTGGCCTTTAGCACTTATGCCGTGCCTTTGATTTTGGGTGAAGTTAGACGCTATTTGCGTGATGATAACCCCATTTCGATTAGCCGTACTTTAAGGGAAAGAGCTTTATTAATCAAGCAAAAGCGCAGCGAATTGAGCTCGGTTTTAGGATATGAGCCGCAGCTAAAGCAATTGGCCGAAAGCCTAAATCTTTCAACCGAGCAAGTTTTGGCAGCAGGGGATGCCCTAAAGCCGATTTTATCCCTCGAGGAGCCTATCGGTAAGCAAGATGATGCCCCCAGTTTAGGCGAAAAATTGGCCGCTGCTAATAATTCCGATCATCTGCTAAACAGCATGATGATTAAGGATTTACTGGCGCAATTGCCGGCCAGATTGGCTTATATACTAAAAAGCCGCTATTTTGAGGATAAAACTCAGGCTCAGATTGCGCAAAAGTTGAATATATCCCAGGTGCAGGTATCGCGCCTGGAAAAGCAGGCTTTAAGCCAATTAAGGGGACGAACCGAGGCTAAGCAGGAGCTGATCGGTGTTTTTTAACAGCTATTATTTACTATTAATCTGCCATGATTTAGCCAAGCCGGTATTAGCAAATAGTTTAAGCTAGGTGGTCGCTTAAGCCAGCCGATTATAGATGCCGGCCATAATTCGGGCATGTTCTTTTTGGTCGGCCAGAATTATTTGTGTTAATTCCTGATGGCGGGCGCAAGTTAAATGGCCTAAGATGCCTTCATAGGCCTCGATGATATTCAATTTAGCACAAATTTGGGTTTTAAGCATTTCATTAAAACTTTTTGGCAAGCTAATCGAGGCATTTAAGGTGCTGGCCGCCTGATCGGCAATTTCCTCATAAATGCCTTCCAATAAATAATAATGGCGTCTTTCTTCACGTAATATTGCGGCCAGCAATTCTTTATCCGGCAAGCGATAAGCATTGCTCAAAATTATTGCCAAGCTTCGGACGGCCTTTTTATGGCCAATCATTATTTTTAATAATACTTGCCCTAAATCATATTCCATTTTTAACCCTCCCTATTTTGTTAATTTATGCAAAAGACCACTTAAATTGCCTGTACTAAAATGCTAAAAAAAAATTGATTTTTTTTAGTAAAAACTATTGCAATTTGGAAAGAACTATGATATAATTCTTTTTGTTGCGGCGTTACGGCGCCATGGCCAAGTGGTAAGGCAGAGGACTGCAAATCCTTTACCCCCGGTTCAAATCCGGGTGGCGCCTCCAGCCGGAGTGGCGGAATTGGCAGACGCACAGGACTTAAAATCCTGCGAGGGCAACCTTGTACCGGTTCGACCCCGGTCTCCGGCACCAAA
>CAYJBP010000033.1:0-21551 GCA_964368605.1 uncultured Peptococcaceae bacterium
CACGTAGCTATAGCGCAAAATCGAAGATTTTGGCTCTAGCTCAGACGCTTCGCAATTAGCGGTTGTTTTTGGTTACTTTTTGCGACCAAAAAGTAACAATCCCCCTCTGCGATAAAAGAAACTACATAAGCAAACGGAGGAAGGGACAAGAAAGCCGACCCACCCAAGAAAGAGCAACCAATAGAAATATCCGCCAATAAACATAAATAGCCCACAACCCAACTAACAACCAGCAGCAAAAGACTAAAATAATCCAGCCAAAATGCAAACAAATCAAAAATAGCCAAAGCTGGGCTGGGTTCGGATTATATCGGCGAGGCTAGTATAATATTATTCAGCTTTTTCCTGATTTAAGATATTTTCCTCAATATTTTTTACTTTGGCAAAAACTTCCTGAATATAAACATTTTGCGCCATAGCGGCGGCATCTTGCTCATTCTTTTGCTTAATTTCTTCTTGAACAGTTGCCCAATCTACCTGGTCTAAAGGCAAAACACGGGTTTTGCCGTCATAGGTGGCATCTTGCTTGGGCAATAAATCGTCTTCTTTAAGTAAGCTGGCATCAAGCTCTAAATCACCTAAGTCATGATTAGCTAAAGCCTGCTCCTCGCCGATTAAACCATGCATGGCACTGCCGGCAAACATCGAGCTTAAACCGGGCAGTTCTTGATTAATTTCCGCCTTGGCCGTTTCGGCCAGGCCAATTGCCCGCAATAGCTCCGCCTCGGCCGCAGTTTCGGCCTGCTTATTAGGATTAAAGGCATTGCTGATTAAGGGCTCGCTCGGCGCTGTGGATACCTCCTTAGCAGCCATAAAGCCGACATCTGCTGCCTCTTCATTATTTATATTAAAAGAGGGCTTGCCAATCTCCTGGCCGGTTGCGATTAAAGTAACATCGGCAAACTGCTCCGTCGGTTCATCGATATCCGCTATTATTGCAGATGCCGCCAAATCGGGGCTAGGGCTTGGGTTGGGCAATTCAGTAGTAGAGCTAAAGTTTTGTTCGGGCTGGCCATTTAAATTAGGGGCAGCCAAATCAGGCTCACTTATAGCGGCCTCGGTATCATTTGCTAATTTGGATTTGCTAATCGCAGGCTCGTTTGCCTCCAACGGTGTATCGGCGGCCATGCTTACCGCAGCGCCTGCGGCGGCACTGCCATCGAATAAAGATGCGGCCGTTAGTGGCGGTGGCAAGGTTCCTGCTGGTTTATCGGTACTTATAGCTGCTGTTGCCATATCAGAATCGAGCAAATTGGGCTGGCTGGTTGGTTCGTTTAAAGGCTCGGCGGCTAAAAAATCGCTAGCTTCATAAGCATTGATTGCGGCGGATGCATCGCTTGCGCTTGGGGCATCGGTTGCGGCTAAAGTTGCGTCCGTCTGCTCAAGTGCTGTTTTACTGCCCGACTGCGGCTCGGCTGTGCTATCTAATTCAGCAGGCTCGGTTGCGGCCTGATTAGGGCTTAAATCCGAGGCTTCCAGCGGATTTTTTTCGACATTAAGGCTGTTTAAAGGCTGCTTGGCCACATCATAGGACCAAAAATCGGTATTGGCAGCATCTTTAGTGCCTTTAGTAGCTTTTTGGGCATCATCAAGGCCTTCGGCCAAAACATTTTCCAGGGTATTACCCATTTCCTCTTCAGCAACAGGCTTTTCCGGCTCGGCCACACTCGGATCGAGGGCAATTTTTTCTTTTACAAATTCGGCAATATCCGCGCGCTCTTTATCGGTAACTGCCTGGTCATAAAGGGCAATTAGGCTGCTATCGCCACAATTGTAAATAAAATCCTTCTCGGCCAAACGTACTTTTTTAGAGCGAGTATCCATCCTAATATATAATAATAGCAGAAGGCCAACGATGATTAGGCCAAAAACTAAAGCAATCCAAAAGTGTAACATATAATCTCCTTATCCATACAAAAAATATAGTTTCCATATTAAATATAATTCTCTAAGCATAGTCTTTTCCCCTTGTTTTTGGGAAAATAAATTGTTTTTAGCAGGATTTTAAGCCCTAAAAAGCGAAGTTTACAAGGCAAATTAGTTAATAGAGTAGTGAATTGAGGATAAAAAATGTTAAAAAAAATTGCTTTATACGCCTTAATAATTGGGGGGGTATTGCTCTTTAGTGCCTGTAATGAGCCGGAAGCACCGCCTGTTACCCCCGATTTACCGCCGGTTGCCGAAGAGGATGAAAGATTGCCCATCCTGGAGGAAACCGAGTTAACCGATGCTAAGGTATATTATGCCACTGTAGATGGCCTAAATTTATTGCCACTAAATATCAATATTAATGCTACTAAAGAAGTGGCCAGGTTGGCAATGGAAAAATTATTAGCAGGGCCGCCCAATTCTTTTGCGGCAGCGGTTTTGCCCAGCGATACAAAATTAATCGATCTTTATAGCAGCCAAACCACAGTATATGTGGATTTAACGGCCGAAATATTAACTATCGAAGCAGAAAAAGCCCAGCTAGCTGTTGATGCTATTGCTCATACTGTTTTGCCCTTGGCCGAAGGCTTTAATCTGCAAATTTTGGTAGAAGGGCAAGAAATTGCCAGCTTAAATGGGGTTGATATCAGCGAGCCTTTGCATTTATCTTATGTAAATTTAGATAGCCTTTCTCAAGCATGGCGCGAGGCCAATAGCGAGCAGTCACCCGGTGCGGTTTTAACTTATTATCTGCCCGATCCTTTTGCGATGTATCTTGTGCCGCAAAGTAGGCTTTTTTATGCAACAATGACCACGGTTAGCCCTAATGATGAAGAAGAAGCAGCCGAAACCACCGATACCGAGGCCGAAAACGCTGATGAGGCGGTTGATGCTGCTGCCGCTAGTGCTGATGAGGTGGTTGATGCAAGCCAAGCCGCAGCTACTGCACCAGATTTAAATCAGCAATATGCAGTTGCCATTGTTGAGGCTTTATTAAATGTTGATCCGCAAAGTGGCCTTAGCACGCCATTTTGGCCGGGCACTACCTTAAATTCTGTAACCATTATCGATAGTATTGCCCATGTGGATTTAGGGGGCGAAGTTTTGGGATATAGTGGCGGATCTACCTTCGAAATTATGATGGTGGATAGCCTGGTAGCCAGCTTAACCCGTCTGCCCGAGGTGCAAGGGGTACAAATTTTGATTAATGGCCGTATTGTCGAAACCCTGCCCGAAGGCTTGGATATCAGCCGACCACTTACCGGTGGCCAGTTATTGAATCTAGTAAATTAATGAATAATGAGGCGCAAATGAAAGCAGTATTATTTGATTTAGATGGAACTTTAATTGATTCTTTGCCGATAATTATGCAAAGCGCACGTTTAACCGTAAATGCGCTGGATGCCGGGCATATTAGTGATCAACAGATTCGCGACTTAATCGGCGTGCCCTTGGTCGAAACAGGGGAAATCCTTTTAGGGCCTGGTAAAGGCCAGCTCTATCGTGATAATTATCAGGAGCATTTTTGGTCTTTAAACTTTAGCGATTGGCAGCCTTTTGCCGGGATTATCAACTTGCTGGATGCTTTAAAGGCCCGGAATACTAAAATGGCTGTTATTACAGCCAAGCGTCAAGCACCGGCCGAAAAAACCTTGGAGCAGGCAGGTTTAGCTGCCTATTTTGACTTGGTTTTGGGTGTGGAAAAATGCCCCAAGCCCAAGCCCGATCCGGCTCCTGCCCTAATTGCCTTGGCCGAGTTTAAGGTAAGCGCTAATCAGGCAGCTTTTGTGGGCGATAGTATTTTTGATATCGGTTGCGGCAAGGCGGCCGGTCTATTTAGTGTTGGCGTAAGCTGGGGAGCTGCTAAACCATACGATTTGCAACAGGCAGGCGCAGATATTATTGCCGAAAACACTGCTCATTTAAAAGATATTTTATTGGCAAAATAAATTCTATAATCATAGCGAGGTTTTATGCAAGTATTAATTCATCAGCATGGCGGCAGTGGAAATCATGGCTGCGAAGCCTTAATCCGCACCACCTATGCCCTGGTTAAGCAGGCTTTACCTGATGCTCAAGTCATCTTATATTCCTACCGTTTAAATGATGATCGCCATTATTTAGCCGATTTAAACGATTTAAAAGTGACCGGGCTTATTTCCTTGCCCGGTCGTTTTTCTTATGCTAACTTTAAATATCATGGCCGTAAAGCCCTAGGTTTAAGTGCATCTAAATTGCCCATCGACGGCGAGTTTGCAGCCTTGGTAAACCAAGCCGATTTAATTATTGCTATCGGTGGCGATAATTATTGCTATAATTTGGGTTATGGTTATTGGCCAATCGATCAATATATTAAAAGCACAGGTAAACCCTATATTCTTTGGGGAGCATCATTAGAACCTGCCGATTTAGCCAAGGGTTTGGCTAATCATTTGCGCCTTTTTGATTTAATTACCGTGCGCGAAAGTATTAGCTATCAAGCAATGGTTAAGCAGGGGATGAGCAATATTTATCGTGTAGCCGATTCGGCGTTTTTGCTAAAGCCCAACCCAATTAGCTTACCTGCCAATTTTAAGCCAAGCCAAGCTATCGGCCTTAATTTCAGCCCTTTGGTAATAAAAAGCGAGCCTGCCCCCGGCCTTACTATGGCTAATTTTAAGCAATTAGCCCTTTATATTTTGGAAAATACCGATTGCCAACTGGCATTAATCCCCCATGTTGTGTGGCATAATAATGATGATCGATTAGTTTTGGCCGAATTAGCGGCTGCCTTGCCCCAATATCAGGAGCGGATTTTTGTATTTGAGGATGCCTCGGCCGAGCAATTAAAGTATATTATCGGCCAATTGCAGTTTTTTATCGGTGCTCGTACCCATGCCACCATTGCCGCTTATTCTAGCGCTATCCCTACTTTAACCTTGGGTTATTCGGTTAAAGCACGTGGTATTGCTAAAGATATTTTTGGCGAAGAAACAGGCTATGTATTGCCGGTTCAGGATTTAACAGAAGAGCAAAGCTTAACTAAGGCCTTTATGCCCCTTTGGCAAAAAAGGCAACAAATAGCCGACTTTTTAGAACGGGAAATTCCTGAATATAGTCGGCAGGCACAACTTGCTATTTTTGCCCTTAAAGAAATTAGCCAAATCAAGCGTCCGCAAGCTTATGCGGCCATTGCCCATGATATCAAGCAAGGCAGCAGCTCGGGCGGTATATTTGCCGCTTTGGCCTTGGCAACTATCGAGCAAGGCGGCCTGGTTTTGGGGGCGGCTTTTGATGATCAATTGCAGCTTAGTTATCATCTTGCCCAAACCGCCGAGCAATTAACGCCTTTAATCGGCTCTAAATATCTTCGTGCTAAAATGGGTGATAGTTTAAGCCAAATCGAGCAAGGTTTGGCGGCTAATCGTAAAGTTCTGTTTTGTGGTACTCCTTGTCAAGCGGCAGTTGTGTCTAAAAAATTTGATAATTCCGAGCATAAATCTAATTTGCTGATTGCCCAGATTGTTTGCCATGGGGCGCCGCCGCAAAAGGTTTTTGACTTATATAAAGCCGAATTAAGCGCCAAGGCTAATGCGCAGCTATGCGGCTTTGATTTTCGTGATAAAGTTTCCGGCTGGGAAAATTGCTCTTTAACTGCTACTTTTAGCGATGGCCAAAAGCTAAGCCTGCCTAAAGGGCAAGACCCTTATTTTAGGCTTTATCTGGCCAATCTAATTCTTAGCGAAGACTGTTATACCTGCCGTTTTAAGCATCAAACGGCTGCCGATTTAAGCTTAGGCGATTTTTGGGGCATCAAAAATTATCTGCCCAATTTGGATTATAGCAAAGGGGTTAGCCTGGTTTATAGCCATAGCCCTAAAGGCCAAGCCATGCTCGATAGCCTTAAAGAGCAAATCGATTTGCGGGCAATTACTGAAGGCGGCATCGAAAAATATAATCCTTGCATTTATCGCCCATCGCCTCGCCCTAAAAATAGGGAGCTGGCCATGGCTGCTTTAGAAAATAGCAGCTTTGAGCAGGTATGTGCTGATTTTATCCCCAAGCCCACGGCCAAGGCTAAGTTAAAGATGGTGGTTAAAAAGATTTTAGGCCGTGGTTAATATTTATGCTTTATTAACAGCTAAAGCCTAGGCTTTAACTCATATCGGCTAAGAATTTTTTCTCGAAATCGATAATCGGCATGGGTTTGGCAAAATAATAACCTTGTGCCGCCTCGCAGCCAATCGACTTTAAAAATGCCGCTTGCTCGGCTTTTTCGATACCCTCGGCCACAATTTTCATATTTAGGCTATGGGCCAGCTTAACTATGCCATCGATAACCAGCTCGCCACGATTATTTTCCTCTTTATACATAATAAAACTGCGATCTAATTTAATGGTGTCCATTTTAAATTCCTTAAGCAAGCCCAAAGAAGAATAGCCTGCCCCAAAATCGTCAATAGAAATTGTAAAATTGGCCGCATGTAAATCGTTGATTACCTTTTTTAAGACCTGCTCATTTTCTAATATTGTTGTTTCGGTTAACTCTACCTCGATTAAATTATGATTAAGCCGATGCTTATCAACAATTTGTTTAATATCAGATACAAAATTTGCATTGGCCAAATGTAAACGCGAAAAATTAACGGATATCGGTATAGCCTTTAAGCCATTGGCCTGCCATCTAATTAATAATTGGCAAATAGTATCCAAGATAAATTTGTCCAAATCAATTACAAAACCATTGCTTTCAAAAATAGGGATAAAATCATTAGGCGCAATTATATTGCCATCGGCCTCAATCCAACGCACCAAAGCCTCGGCGCCGATTAAACTATTATCGCTTAAATTAAATTTAGGCTGCAAATAAGCGCAAAATTCTTTATTGGCAATGGCCATATCCATCTTATTAATGATGGCTGTTGTTGCCAATACCTTCTGCTTATAGGCATAATCATAGTCCCAAATAACCGATTCGGTTTTCTCTTTGGCCATGGTATGGGCTAAGCTTACCTTGGTAATAATATCATCCACATCATTTTCGCCGGGCTCAATAAAATAGCGGCCATAACGAAATGCTAGATGATAATTACTTAGCTCGGGCACAAATTCTTTAAATTGCGATTCGTATGCGGCAGTTAAATCGTCTAATTGCTCTAAAAAATTATTGCCGGCAAAGAAAATAAATTCGTCGATGCCAATCCTAGCCACAATAAGCGATTTTTCGGGCGCCCCGGAACTGATTTGCTTAAAAGCCTGCAAAAGACGATTGCCGGTATTAAAGCCGTGAATTTCATTGATCGCCTTAAAATTAACCACATCTACCTTGATAATTGCATATTTTTTGATAGGATTATTGATTAAAATTGTATGGACATCATGCTTTAATTTAGTTAGATTAGGCAAGCCGGTTAAATCGTCATAATAGGCGATTTTCTCAATTTGCTTAATCTGATTTTTTTTGCTTTGCCAAATATAACAGCTGGCCACAATAAAGAAGGCCATCAAAAATAGGCTAATATAAGTAGAAAGATCAGAAACTTCCCTAATACCGGGATGAATTATTGACTCTTCTAAGGTGATAACCAGCATTAATTCGCCAAAATTTAAGGGCGAATATTTGCTGATATAGGTGATACCATCGGCAAGAAAGCGAATGCTGCCTTCCTGCATATTGGCCAAATCAGTTTGTATTTGCATTAAGGTGCTATTATCTAAAAACTTAATCTGGCCATTGGCGATGCTATCATAACTGATAAAATTATCGGTAGAGCTTACCAGCTCTTTACCGTTTTTATCGGCAATAAGAATATAGCCGCGATTATCTAAAGAATCGACAATTTGGCTAAAAACCGGGTTAATAATATTTTCGGCCAGTAATACCCCGGTTAAAACATTATCTTGCATAATAGGTACTGCTAAATCCATAATCCCATTATCAAGTTGCGAATTAATATTTAAGGCAGATGCCTGCTTATTAGTGCTAACAACCTGTTTAAAAGGGACATTTTGGCTAAAATCCACAATTTGGCCATCGGCAGAAATGCCCTGACCATCCAGTTTTATATGATATATTTGGCTAAAATTAGATATCGGCAAAATAGATGCCAAATAATTGTTGATATACTGCGGATCGATTGTATTGATGGTATTAGCCAGCATAATTAAATCCGAGCAGTTATTTTTATTTTCATTATTGATAATTTGCTCCTGCTGAGCAATCATATTAGTTAAGTCATTATCGATAATCGCAGCTAATTCGCGTTCTACTACGGTGGTAAAACGGTTGGTGGCTATAGCGGTTAAGATAAAGGTTAAAATTACTATTATGATTAAGGGTTTACTTACTTTAGTTTTTTTATTCATATTTACCTGCCTGTCTTTGCACTTAGAATCATTATAGCAAAGATTAACATAAAATACAAATTTTTTAATTAGTTTTGATAATATTTTAATTATGTTGGGAAAATCTTTGCTATTTAGCGGTTTTAAATGCCGGTATCTAGCTGATGATTAGTTAATTATTGATAGGTTAAAAAGAAGCTGCGCCCAAAAGCGCAGCTTCCTTGATCTATTACCGCTCTTTTTAAAGCGGCGCTTAACGGCATAAGGCGCCTTATGCCATTGCTATATTCTATGCATAAAATAAAAAATTGCTCGTAAGTTTTGCTAAATTATTTTTGGCACATTCGGCAAACAAGCCGCATAATATGGAGCAAATAAAACTTTTTTTGCGAGGTGTTGCTTATGTTCTTGAATTCATTTCAACGTGGTGGACGCGGTTTAAGCTGCTCTACCTCCGCCAATTGCAACTGTAATTGCCCGGAAATTATTAGCCCCAGCCAGGTTTTAGGCACAACTACCGAAGTGCTTACCGAAAGGCCGGTGCAAGCTATGCTGCAATCGGTTATCGATAGCTGCTGCCAAACCGATGATGTTACCCAGGAAATTTCTTTGCCCTGCCCCGGCATTTTTAATTGCACCGATTTAGAAATCGGTACGATTTTGGATGTTGAATTAGATGGCGATATTACTTTTAGAGAAGTTAAGCGTGATAAAGAGGATTGTAATTGTTTATCCTCGGTGCGCTTTCAAATTCCGATTAAGCTTTCGCCGCTTAATGATTGCTCCTGCGCCAGCTCTTCGGTTAGCAGGGTGATTACCGTTATCCGTACTGTTGATTTATGCTGCACCAAAGATTCTATGCTTTTAGCCGCCAATAGTAAGGTGCTTTCGGCTAATGCTTGGATAACCGATATATATCCCGACCATATCAAAGTTTATATTAGCTTAAGTTTCCGCTCTTGCCTGCAACAAACCGTGATGCAAATTTACGAATTTAATGCCACCCCGGTTTGCACCTACCCCAATTGCAATGAACTACGCAATAGCTTTGTAGATAGCTGCGATTTAATTTGTGGCTGCACCGCCGGGGCTAAAACTTGCCCCAGCTGCTCATAGCTTTACTCCTTCCTTCTTATTAGTCAAAGGGGCTGTCGCATTTGCGGCAGCCCCTTTGGGTTTAAACTCTTACTTTCTTTGTAAAGAAAAGTAGCATAAAAACTTTTAAGTTTTTACAAAATATCATATAAAGCTTTAGCTAATATGGAAGCCGAATTTACCGCTTCGGCGGTGCTGTTTAGGGTAGAGCCCATTTCTACCAAGATTGATTTGGGGCTGATATGCTGATTATAGCGGCCATACTGGGTAATTAAACGACGGGTTATGCCCGGTTGATTATCCTCCAAAGCCTGATGCACCTGCTCGGCAAATTCCAGGTTTTGCTGCCAGTTGGGATGATAAAGGCGCTCGTCGGTGCCTACTACCAGCATCATTTTGGCATAAGTGCCATTAGCGGTTGTTAAAATGGTGTCGGCATCGGCATCGCGGTGAATATCGATAAACACCTCTATGCTGGGATATTCTTCTTTAAGTCGCTCCATTGTGGTTAAGGAATTGGCATAGGCCAAATCATAATCGGGATAATCATGAATGGTATCATCATAAATTGCAGGCAAGCCATAGGCATCAAGGGCGGCCTCTAAAGCCTGCGCCACCTCATGTACGCCGCCATAGCTATTATCCACCCGCTCTTGCTCACGATAATTTTCGGAGGTATGGCTGGTATAAATAGCAATTAATGGCTCGGCTTGAGCAGCCTCGGCAGCCGCCGTTGCTTGTGCTTGCGCCAAAATTGCTGCCTGGTCGATAATAATTAAGGGTGGCTCGGCCTTTAAATCAAGATTGCTAAACTGCTGCTCGGCAATGGTTGGGGCAATTGAATTTTGGTTAGCGATTAAGCTAATTTGTGCAGAATTTTGATTGGCAGTAGCACTAATATTGGGTGTAGATGCCGCAATATTATCGGCAATAGTTGCATCAGTTGCTTGATCAAGCTGATTAGCAGGGGATGATTGGGAATTTTCTGCCGATAGGCTTTGATTATATTGCCGATTTTGCTCGGCATTTAGGCCGGCTTGTAAATAAATATCCGTTTCAGATAAAGTCATTACTTGATTCGCTTGGCTTTGATTGTTTTGGTTTAGGCTAAAGTGAGCCATAAAGGCTTCTCTATCGATAATATCGGCCAAAATGCTTTGGGGCAGCATAATTGCCCCTAAAAAAAAGCCGCTTAAGATAGCTAGCAGTAGCAAGCAGCATATAATCAGCTTTTGTTTTATATAAAAATCCATATTGCCTCCCAAACTGAAGCTATTTTTAGCTACAGTTTAGTTTATGCAAATATTGGAGATTTATTCATTTGAATTTCGACTTAAAATGCTAAATAGCGCTTGCTAACTAAAATAATTAAACTGCTAAAAGTGCCTATTTACCCCATTTGGCTTCGTTAAATATAGACAACCTTTGGCGTACTTGCCAGGCTATAGGGGTAAAAATCATAATTTTTGCAGCATCGATTGCTAAAAATGGCAGAGCCACTACCAAAAATGATTGATAAAAGCTAATATTGCTTAAAATTGCATAATAGGCTATGCCACAAATAAAAATTATGATAGTAGCGCTGATTGCCGCCAAATATACTCTTTTTAAAGATAAGTATTCGGCTTTTTTTAAGATGAAGGAACAAGCTAAAACTGCCGGCCAAAAGCCAAATAAAAAACCGCCTGTTGGCCCAAAAAGCTGCCCCAATCCGCCACGACCGGCAGAAAATACCGGCAGGCCAATCGCACCCAAAAGCAAGTAAGCGCTAATCGCTAAAAAGGCGTTTTTAGGTGGTAAAATAATTGCTACCATTAAAAAAAATGCTGTTTGCAAAGTAAATGGTACAGGCCCTAAGGGGATGGCTATTTGGGCGGATATAGCAAGTAAGGCGGCCGCCATTGCCACCATTGTTAAATCGCTAATCTTTAATTTGCTTTGACTTTGAGAATTGCTAATATTCATGTTTCCTCCTATAATTATAAGTAAATATTATTTTGATTTAATCAAGTAAAATATCGCCGCCATGAATTTTTTCGATTTGGCCATTATTATCAATGATTAATTGCCCATCTTCGGCCAAATCAATAGCTAAAGCCGGGTATTTGCCGTTTATGCCGCTAATAAAAATTTGTTCGCCCAAATATAGAGCATATTTTAGCCAAACCTGCCTAATCGGTTCAAAGCCTTGCTCTTGCAGGATTTGATAATAATAGTCAATTTTGGCAAGCAGCTTGGCTAAAATTTCGGCTCGCTTATAGCTTTGGCCGCTTAGCATTTTTAATGAGGTGGCAATATCGGCCAAATCCGGCGGAAATTCGCTAATATTAATATTTAAGCCAATGCCACTTACCAGCCAGCTAACATTGTCGATATCGGCGCAAATTTCGCTTTTAATTCCGCATAATTTACGGCCATTTATCAAAATATCATTGGGCCATTTAATGCCGGCGGCAAAACCTAAATCGTTTAAAGCGTCGGCAATGGCGCAGGCCATCATTAGGGTGATGGTTTGGGCTAATTGGGGGCCAAAGGTGGGGCGCAATAATAAAGAAAACCAAAGGCCGCCCAAAGCCGGAGAATACCAACTGCGGCTTAAGCGCCCTTCGCCTGCCATCTGGCTTTCGGCCACCAATACCAGGCCTTGCGGTGCACCATCAACCGCCTGCATCTTTAATTGCCGATTTGTAGAATTAACTTGCTCTTGATAAGTAATTTGCCAATTTAAGTAGCTATTTGCAGCTAAATAGCTGCTAACTTCGTCCGCATTAAGGATATCAGGAGCATAAACCAAGCTATAGCCTTGGCCGCTTAAAGCCTCGATTTGATAACCTTCTTTGCGCAAAACATTGATATGCTTGGCAACAGCCGCCCTGCTAATCCCTAATTGATCGGCCAATTCCTGGCCGGATATTTGGCTATTTAATCTAAGCGCTTTGATGATTTTATAACGCATCGTCAACCTCTTTTCAAAAATGGTTTACCACTAGATTATAAGCTAATCAAAACTGTTTGTCAATCCTAAAGTAAAAAAATTCCAGTATTGATTTTTTAGCCCTTTTTTTATCTTAATTGGTATATATAAAAAATTTACAAAAGCCATTTCTTAAATTAAACATAATTAGCCGGACACCCTAATGGGCGCCGGCTAGTAGCATTAAGTTGATTAATTAAATTAATTAATTATTTATCGTCGGAACTATTGGCTTTATTAACATCTATTACGCTGTCGAGCAGGTGAATTAACTCCAATAAGCTGCGAAATTGGGTTTCTTCCTGGGTGTCTAAGCGAGTAATATTACCTTGCCAAGTCATATTTTGATTGTCTATTACCTGAATTAGAAAGTTCAATTTTTTATTCATAATGATTCCGCCTTTTGAATTTGACCCATAAAAGTATTTTATATCACATATCTATAATAACATATTTCGGTTACATTTTGGTTACATTTTCGTTTTTTTATTAAAAAATTTTAATAATTCATAAAAAGTGTAAAAAAAACAATTTTTATGCCTAATAATATAAATAGTTCTTGCCAAATAGCATAAGCTATGGTAAAATAGTATAGTTGACAACCGACCTAATAGGTCGATGTCCCTGCCTTAGCAATAAGGCCGTTAGTCCATAGGGAGGAGGTGAAGGATATGCGCAAATACGAAGTGATGTATATTATCAAACCCGGTTTTGACGATGAGCAATATAATGCTTTTATCGAAAAATATACGGCGCTAATCCAAAACAATGGCGGTGAAATCCTCAAGACTGAACCTTGGGGTAAGCGTCGTTTGGCTTACGAAATCCAAAAATTGCGGGAAGGCTATTATGTCTTAGCCCAATTTAGCGGCCCGGAAACATTACCGGCCGAATTGGAGCGTAATTTTAAAATTGCCGACGAAGTAATCCGTTATTTGGTTACCCGCATTGAAGAATAATATATAGGGGGGTAAACCATGCTAAACAGAGTAATTTTAATTGGGCGCTTAACCCGTGATCCGGAGTTGCGCTATACCCAAAGCGGTAAACCGGTTTGTTCTTTTACTTTGGCTGTAGATCGTTCTTTTAAAAATGCTCAAGGCGAAAGAGAAGCCGATTTTATCGATATTACCGTATGGAATCAGCAGGGCGAGCATTGTGCCAATTATTTGGCCAAGGGTAAATTAGCTGCAGTGGATGGCTCTTTGCGTATTCGCAGCTATACCGGCAATGATGGCGTTAATCGTAAGGCTATCGAAGTTATTGCCGATAGTGTACGCTTTTTATCGCCAAAAGATGGCAATAGTGGTGGCAATAATGCTTCGTATAGCAATAATGCTTCCTACAATGCACCATCTGCGCCTGCTAATAATGATATGTCTTATAATAATGATGATATGCTCGGCGATGATGATTTGCCCTTTTAAACTTAGCAAATCTTAGCCGTAAATCAATAAGGAGGAAAGAAAATGGCCGAAGAAAGAGCCCCTCGCGAGCGTGGCGAAAGAGAATTTGGTCGCAATCGTAATCGTCGTGGCCGTAGACGTGTTTGCAGCTTCTGCATCGACAAAGCTACTGCTATCGATTATAAAGATACCGCTCGTTTGCGTAAATATATTACTGAACGTGGCAAAATCTTGCCCCGTCGTATTTCCGGCAATTGCGCCAAACATCAGCGCTTGCTCACCGATGCGATTAAAAGATCCAGGGTTGTGGCATTGTTGCCTTATACCAATGAATAAATAATTCTTCTTTATTAAAAGAAGTAAAGAAAAAGGCTGTCGCAATGCGATAGCCTTTTTTTTGTATTTATGACGGTTTTCAGTTTCTTGCTTGATCTTGCGGGCTGTTTTGGCTTAGTTTTATTATTGGCTTAAAACCTTTTTAAAACCGTGGGGCGCAGCCCCACACCCCGCAATTTTTTGTAAAAAATTGATTAAAACTTTATATTTCTATAGCCTTTTGTGCTAGGAATTATTTAAATAGCTATTCATTTCATGCCAAATTTTTTGCACTTGTTTGTGGTTGGCCTTATAAAAAACATTCTTTTTAACGGTAATATGCTCAACCAACTTAGCCTGTTTAAGGATTTTAAGATGAATAGAAACCGTACTTTGCGAAAGCGAAAGCATTTTGGCCAAATTTTTGGTGGTAACCGATTGATCCCAGATAATTTTAAGGATACGCAAGCGATTATCTTCGCCTAAGGCCTTAAGGCCATCTAAAGTGGTGGAATTAAGGGATTGAAATAAATTTAAATAGCTGATATCAATATTATAGCAAATATTAAAGCACTCTTCGTCGGCATCAAGCAAAAGATGAGGCGAGGAAAATACCGAGAAGAAAATATTAATATTTTTAACTTCATTAAGGCTAATATTAAGTAATCCATGCTGACGGGCAATTAAAATGCCGTCTTTATAGTTTAAATCATGATGAATACCGCTTAAAAAGACGATAGCATCGGTGCTAAGACCATATAAAGACAAAGATTGGGCAATTTGTTCGGTACTTTTGGCAATATTAGGCCAAATATGCTTAAAAATCATTTGCCAATAATTATTAAGCAGGGAGATTAGCTGACGCCGAAATCCATTGATATCTTTAAGGATAGACTTAATAATTTCGATATTAAAGAAGCCTTCGATAATACTAAAATCGCTATTTTCTAAGCTGCCAACATTAAGCAGCCAATTTAGCACTTGCTCTTTGCTGGGTCCGGTATTAGAAATATGGACGAAAAGGTAGATGAATTCGGCATCATTAAGGGCGGCTAACTGTGCTAGTCGCTGTCCGAAAATCTGCTCATAATCTTCTATAAATAGTGGTTGGTTGGAAACCAAGTGTTTGGCCATACTAATTACTGTATAAAAATTGGCATAATTAGTATTGAAGTAGATAATTTGTTCATGTAATTCCAGGCTAATTAAGCTATTTATTTTATCTAAAATAGCCGAACTATCATGATGATGATTAGGGTCGCCCAAAGCATGTAGGCTAATTACAGCCTCCACAAAGGGATCCCTATAAAAGTTGATTAGTGGGCTAGAAGCTTGGGATTGCTCATTGGCTAAAAACATATTATCACGCTCATTTATTTTACTCAGCCTCTAGTTGCATAACTTATTATAACACTTTTTTTACACAATTTCAATATAAATTTGTAAAATTATCTATATATTTTGATAAATATTTTTAGCAAGCTAGAATTGTATATTAATTAACAAAAAAGTGATAAAGTTTTAGAATAATAATGTAATAAAAAATATAGATATTGTTACGTGACTTTATGCTAAATTATTATAAGCTAAATTATTTAGCTTAATTGAGATTTGCTTAATTTATTAAGCAAATCTATTTTTAACCCGGTGCGAGCTGTTTTTCCTTTATTTGAATATAAAAAAAGCAGCTTTAGGCTGCTTTTTTATTTTTGTTGGCGGCGGTCGGCCTCTTGCTTTTTACGATAATATTCTTGTTTATTATGGTACATTTGCTGGTCGGCTGCTTCCATTTTTTGTTCTAAATCCGTAGCACATAAGCTATGCGCCATGCCCATCGATACCATTAATCCGTCCTGCTCGGTAAAGGCTTGCTGTAAATGTGTATAAAGTTCGGCAAAAATATGGGCGCTGTAATTTTCGGCTAAAATAATAAATTCATCACCGCCAATTCGGTATACCGAACCATTAAAAGTATCTTTAAGGATATCGCAGCAATTAATAATCATCTGATCGCCAAAACTATGGCCATGTATATCGTTAGCTTGCTTTAAGCCATTGATATCAATATAAATTATCCCCACAAATCCCGGATGATTAGCCTTTAAAGAATCCACCACCAGTGAAAAACTATAGCGGTTTTTAGAGCCGGTTAAATCATCGATTAGGCTTAGCTTTTTAAACTTATTAAGCAAATAATGACGGCAATTATTGCGGTCATTATGCCCGGTTGCCAAATCATAAGCAAAATCATAGCAATTGCCATAGCCACAGCTAAAGCAGTTAATTTCTCTGTCTTCTGCGCTTATTTTACCCAAAGAAATAAAGGCAGTTTCCAAATCTACATCATTGCGGCGGCGATAAGCCGCACTTTTATTGGTATAGCTGCGCATAAAGTCTTCCAGGTTTAATTTTTGATCAAAATAACCCATCAGCTCGCGGCCTTCTTCTTTATCCAGCTTTTTCTTATTTTGATTAATCTTAAAATCAACTTGGTTTAGGCTGGCCGTTTTTTTGGTTCCTGTACCCAAATTGCAACCATGTTCGCAGTTTAAGGCATCGATAATTTGCGGCACCGGATTGCCTTGGGCAATATCACGGCTATATTCCTGAAGATAATTATTGATATTACCGATACCTTCGATTTGCTTTATCCAAATATCTTCGCCATAATGGAATTTAAGATTCTCGCTAAGCCCACCCGGACGGGGAAAAGCAAAGCCCAAAGATCCCTCGATATTATCAAAGCCCAAGGCCGGATAATCGGCTAAATTTATATTGTGCTTTTGCAAATAATCGATAAATTTACTAAATGTTATATTATAAGCCAGGTTTTGGGGGGTATGAGGGCTAATAATCTCCCTCTTTTTGCCAATACATGGCGATAAAAACATGATTTTGTCGGCTAAGGCTAAATATTTTTGCAGATAGATGGCTAGGCAGCTAACCGGGCTATGTATTGGCGATAGATATGAAATTAGATTGGGAAAATACTTTTCGATATTGCTAACCACTACCGGGCATGGCTGGGCAATTAAACGCTTGTTTTTTTTGCCACCAATAGCCTTAAGATGACCCCATGTGCAAATATCGGCACCCAAAGATACATCATAAACATTATTAATGCCCTTGGCCTTTAAAAAGCCCAAAATATTGGTCGTTAAATCAAAATTAAACCAGGCAGCGGGTGCTACTACCACCGAAATCTTTTCGCCTCGTTTTAAATCAGCAAAAAAACGCTCGGTATCATCTTTAAAATCACGAGCTTGGTGATCGCAAATATTTAAGCATTCACCGCAGGAAATACAAAAGCCATTTTTAATAAATACCTTGCCGGTATCTGCTTCAAAAAATGCCTCATTAGCCTTGGTGGGGCAAACAAATATACATTTATTACACCCCTTGCAATTTTCTTGTTTGGTGTAAACAAAGTCGGGACTATTTAGTTTTTTAATCACAGATAACCAAACCTTTAGTTAAGTTTTTGTAATGCCTAGTATCCCTACTTAATATTATACCTAAAAAATATCATTATGTCAAATTAAATAAAATGTCTAGATTTGCTATTTGCTTAAAACTACTTGTTTCAGGCGGTTTAGTATAGAAGGGCTGGCCTCGGTGGCAGGCTTGGCTAATACGGCAGCCAAAGAATCGGTAAAGCCTAAGGTGCTTATATCGGCAAAAAATTGCTCTTGCTTGGGGTGGGTTGGCAAAGAACCACGCAAAACCGGATTATGTTCTGCTGCGTGCATAAAGTCTACTTTTTCGATTATTAAATGGGGAATAATTCCCTTAAGTGCGGCAATTCCTTTTTCGCTATAGGGTATTACTAAGGAGATGCCCTTATCATCATGTAAATTGGGTGCTATTTTATCTACGCCCCAAAAATCGCCAATAATTAAATCGGCGGCCAGCATTTGGCGGCTAAAGCAATTAGAGCAGGATGGCCTATTAATTACGTTTTGGTAAAATGCCTGCATATATGGGTTTTGCTCGGGCTGATAATCCTTATAGTTGCCACCGCCAAAATAAAGGCGCATTAAAAAGTTTTGCCAACCACGGCTTTTATTCCTAAAATCAACAAAGCTGATGCGCATATTGCGTGCCTTTTGCTCTTCTTCTAAATAAGCCTTAAAGGCCAAAGGCGAAGGCACTCCATGGCAAATTAAGCCCACTGTAAGAAGGTAATCGCTATCCCCAACCAAGGCTCGCACCGCTGCGGTTTGGCAAGGCGTACCGCAAAACAAAATCGGCCTTTTGGCCTCGATAATTTGCTTAATCAAAGGCAAAACTTCGCTGATGTCGCTTTGTATATATTTAGAGCCTCGCAGCTTAGGTATATCGGTGGGATTATCGATAATGATATGGCGCAGCCGCAAATTATGATCATAGGCCGCACCGCAAACATAACCGCCATGCAATAATAAATCAAGAGCCAAGGGGCTAAACAGGCCGCCGGAAGAACTTTGCAAGCGTGTATCGGTATCTTGTAAATAAGCGGCATAGGATACCTGGGGTTTTATTGGTTGATAATGCTTATTGGCAGGACAAACTTTTATGCAAAGACTGCATTTTTGGCATAATTCTTGATTAATAGCAGGGTAGCTAAAACCCTTGTTATCCGGGCACATGCTAATTGCCTCGGCCGGGCAAGAGGCCTGGCAAAGTGAGCAGCCGGTGCATATATTTTTGCTTGGTAGGCTGCTTTGCTCAGTTTTAAAGGGGATTTCTTTATCCTGATAAATGCGATCTAAATACAAAGTAAGGCTTTGACTTAAGGACAAGTAAGAAGGCATAATTTCTTGTAAGCGTTGCCTTAAAGTTTGCTCATTTTTTTCCAGCCAAACAAAGGATTGGCGCAATTGCTCGGAATGTTTTAATTGATTACCTAAGAGGACAAAATTTTCCTTATCATCGAATAATTCGCGGGTAATGCCTTCTATTTCCGGGCAATCGGTAAAGGCTATGGAGGGAACTTGGCAGCTTAAAGCAGCAATCATCGCTTGTTGATAGCAGCCGATAAAGAATTTTAAATTGCTAATTATATATTTTTGCTCTTTAATATTCAAATCATCCATAATAATAATTCGAAAATCATTGGCAAATTCTTGATGCAAAGAACGCAAAAGCGGACGATCGTCGCAACCGGGGCTGACATTATGGGGTATTAGGGCAATTTGCAGTTTGGTGCTGCCTAATAAATAGCGAATTAGATGGCGATAATTATCGCGAACAATGCCCATATCGCTTTCGGTTGCGATTAAAGAGCTGCTAATATTGATACCTACCGTATTTTGTGGGGCAAAGCCGCTGGGAAATTGGGTTTTAGTTTTTTCTATCACAAAACCGGGATCGGGGTTTAAAAGAATATTACTTAGCCCACGTTCTTTTAGGGCCGCAAAGGTTAGCCGTTCGCTAACGGCCACAAAATCAAAGCTGCGCAAATGGGCGATAATTTCGGCATCAATATGGGGCGCATATAAAGAAAATCCCACTAAGATAAAGGGTTTATTTTGCTTTTTTACATAATTATCATAGCATAAAGTTTGTTTAATTTTGGCGGGTCTATAATTATCGCCACCTAAAGCGATGACGATATCGGCAGCAGCCACGGCCGTTTTAAAATTTTGTTCGATGGGGAAGGGTAGGGCATTGGTATTTTCCTGCATATATTTTTGCCAGCGATAATTAATAGCCCTTGGGCTAAAACGAGCCGGCAAATTATTATAGCCGCTAAAGTTTAAATCGTTTAAATCGGCCAAATATTTTTTATCGGCCTGCTTGGCAAAGGAAAAAAGCTCGATTTGGCAGGTTGGGGCAATTTTTTTAAGTAAAAAAAGTAGTGCGCGCACCTGCGCTTCATAATCATGATTATGGCTGCCATAATGATTAATTAGTAAGATTTTTTTCATGATTTTTCCTCATCAGTAGTATTTTTATGCTAAGGGCAGATAGACTATATTTAAGTATATCCTAAAATGCGATTAATTGCAATATTATTAACAATTTTGTTATTGACAAATAAAAGCAACATAGTATAATAGAGCTAACAAAATATTTTTTGGAGGTATTTATGGGCAAGTACAGTGCAGCTAAACAATTAGTTTTGGAGTATCAAAAGGCAATGGAGCAGGCTGATTCAATGCAGGTAGAGCAGGTATTAGCTAAGTTTATGGCCAGCGATTATGATTTTAAAAGCAGCTATCCTAATCGCAATTTAAAAGGGATAACCGAAACTGCTGCTAAGTTTTGGTCACCATTAAAATCGGCTTTAACTGATATGCAAAGAAGAATGGATATTTTTATTGCCGGCACCAATGAGTTTAATGACGAGATTTGGGTATTGAGCATGGGTCATTTTATGGGGCTTTTTGATCGGGAGTTTTTAAATATGCGCCCAACCAATAAAATGATTAGCCTTCGTTATAATGAGTTTAGCTGTGTAAAAGACGGCAAAATTATAAAAACCGGTTTATTTGTTGATTATTTGGGCATGATGAAGCAGGCAGGATGTTATCCATTGCCGCCTTCTACCGCCCAATACTTTGTGTATCCCGGCCCACGTACCCATGATGGTCTCTTATTTGAAGATGCGCCGGAAGAAGAAGGTGTAAAAACCCTAGCTGTGGTGAATGAAATGGTGGAGATTTTGGACAAAATAAATCGTAGTGGATCGATGCGTCCGCCGACAGAAGAAGAGTTGGGGATGAGTTGGGACAGGGATATGATATGGTATGGGCCGGCTGGGATTGGAGCTACCTATACAATTCCTCGTTATATTGAGCAGCATACGGGACCATTTAGAAGCGGATTAGGGGATAAGAAATTTGTGGGTCATGAGGTTAGGTTTGCCGAGGGCAAGTTTGCGTGTTTCTTTGGCTGGCCGAATTTAACCAATAGGAATATTGGTGGATTTTTGGGTTTACCCAGCGGCAATGTGGAGGCTGAGATGCAGGTAGTGGATGTATATTGTCGTCAGAACGATAAGTTATCGGAGAACTGGGTAACAATTGACATACCCTGGTGGTTAAAACAGCAAGGACTAGACATTTTTGAAAGAACGGCAAGTATCTTGAATAAAAAGTAAAAAGTTTTAGTCAATTTTTTTCAAAAAATTGCGGGGTTTGGGGCAGAGCCCCAAGCAAAAAAGGGGATGTAGCTAATCGGTTTTTGATTAGCTACATCCCCTTTTTAGTTTTGGCATTTACGGTAAACGCTTATCTTGATAGCTGCCTTGATCATTATGCTTTATTGCTTGCTTAAGCAGAACGCTTGCTTAAGCAGAACGCTTGCTTAAGCAGAACGCTTGCTTAAGCAAAGCCAGTTGCTTTCTTAAGCAAAAGCTTGTCTTGATAGATTGCCTTGCGTAGGGCACTTTATTTTTATTTGCTTAGCAAATAAAAATAGCAGCTATCTTTCAATTTTATCAATTCTATTCTACTTTCTGCTGCTTTTTAGGCTCTCTTGCTTATCTTTATTGCTCTATTATTATCTAATTGAAAGATATTAAG
>CAYJBP010000034.1:0-21094 GCA_964368605.1 uncultured Peptococcaceae bacterium
GCTAGAGTCATCGTTGATCTAGCGGCTTATATTTAAAACAATCAACCGCATGATTATTCATAATCCCGATTGCCTCTAAATAAGAAAAACAAGTAACGGTACCCATAAATTTAAAACCGCGTTTTTTAAGATCATAAGCAATTTTATCGGATAAATCATTATGCGTAGTTTGCCCATCAAAGGGAAAGTAAAGCACTTTATGATCAGTAAAACCCCATAAATAATTGCTAAAACTGCCAAATTCTGCCTTTACTTTTAAATAAGCCTTGGCATTGCTAATAGCAGCCAAAATCTTTGCCTTATTACGGATAATCCCCTCATTATCAAGCAATTGATCAATCTTCTCCTGATCATAAAGAGCCATCTTCTCCGCATCAAAATTATCAAAAGCAGCCCTAAATTCCGCCCGTTTTTTTAAAACCAATAACCAAGATAATCCACAATGAAAACTCTCTAAAATAAACATCTCGAATAAATGATGATCATCATAACAAGCCTCGCCCCATTCATTATCATGATAATCTAAATAAGTTTGGGAATTATTTAAATTGGGCCAATTACACCTTTGCATAAAATTCTCCTAAAATATACATTAAATTTAAATGCATAAAACATGCATATTATTGCTTATATTATAACATAATTTTAACCCTCAAGCAATACAAACCGCCAATCACCTATATAAAAAAATTACCTTAGCCGATTGGCTAAGGTAATTTTATCAGGGGGGGGTAAATGCTAAATAGCTTCCAAGATATTCTTAAGGGCAGTTAAAGAGCTGGAATGGCATCGCTCTACCCTGGCTTGGCAACGTTTTGCCTCACAGTTAGCACAAGCTATCAGCTTATGAGATACGGTATTGGTGAATAGGATAATCATATCAGGGCTACCGAATTTGCTGCGGATATCACCGCGCATCTTTGTAAATACCTTGGCCTTGCAGCCATAGGCTTTGCAAGTATCAATATAAAGTCTTTCCATACATTCATTGCCACCGATGATTACAACGCTCATATTACACCTCTTTCTTAATCTAGTTAGCTATCGCTAACTTTTTGAGTAAAAACATCCAGCCTTGCGGCGTATGTACTAGTATTGGTTAGTTTTATCTAACTATTGATAGTATACTACATTACTAGGAAATTGTCAAGCTAAAAAATAATTTTTTTTTATAATTTTTTCTTGACTTTTGTATCCCAAATGCTATAATATACCTATACCCCCTATGGGTATATTATAGCTAAGGAGGAATATAGATGAAACAATGTATGGATGTAGATGCAGTAAACAAACGCCTTAAAAAAATAGAAGGCCAGGTACGCGGCGTACAAAAAATGGTTGCCGAGGATAAACCCTGCGAGGATATTCTAATTCAAATCGGGGCGATTAAATCGGCCTTGCATAAAACCGGCCAAATTATATTAGAAGGCCATATGCATCATTGCGTATTAAGCGGCATCAGCAGCGGCCAAGAAGAAGAAACTATTCAAAAGCTAATCAAAGCTCTAAATCAATTTTCTAAAACAATTTAGGAGGATTTATGAAAAACTATATTAATAAACTAAACTCAGCGCCCATGCTTTGGGTGTCTGGCTTATTTTTGCTGGCTTCATTTATAATTGAATATATTTTACCACTAATCCAAATCGAGTTTAGCCTGCCCATTAACCCGGCCTGGGTTCCTTTATTTATCTCGGGCATACCGCTTGCCTATAGTGCAATTATTAATCTGCTGGCCAAAAAAATCACTTCGCCATTATTAATTACCATAGCTATGATAGCTGCGGTTTATATTGGCGATATCTTTGCTGCCGGCGAGGTGGCCTTTATTATGGCCATCGGCGAATTACTGGAAGATCGCACCGTGGAAAAGGCCAAAAAAGGCATCGAAAAGCTCTTAAACCTGGTGCCTAATCAGGCTCGCTTGATTGTTGATGATGCCGAAACCCTGCTTGACCCCAAGGATATTCAAATTGGCGATATTATTAGGGTATTGCCGGGCGAAAGTTTTCCGGCCGATGGCTTGATTATCGAAGGCAATACCACGGTTGATCAAAGCATTATGACCGGCGAAAGCCTGCCTGTGGACAAAGGGCCTGATGATGAGGTATTTACCGGCACTATTAATCGCTTTGGCTCGGTGGATATTAAGGTTAGCAAGTCCTTTGCCAATTCATCTTTGCAAAAGATGATTAAGCTGGTAGAAGATGCCGAAAATCATCAAGCGCCTACCCAAAAAATTGTTGATAAATGGGCAGGCTACTTGGTGCCTTTGGCTTGTATAATTGCCGCTATTACCTATCTGGTAATGGCCTTTGGCCTTGATCAAAAGGCCGATGCTCTGGTGCGCGCGGTTACGGTATTGGTTGTATTTTGCCCTTGCGCTTTGGCTTTAGCCACACCTACCTCGATTATGGCGGCCATTGGGCAAGCCACCAAAAACGGGGTGCTGATTAAGTCCGGCGAGGCTTTAGAGCAAATGGGTAAGGTGGCTACGGTAGCTTTCGACAAAACCGGCACCATAACCGGCGGCAAATTGAAAGTTAGCGATATCCATTGCTTTGATATTGCCGAAAATGATTTAATTAGCCTAATTGCTTCGGTAGAAAGCCGCTCGGAGCATCCTTTGGGCAAGGCGATTAGCCTATATGCGCGGGAGCGTCAGCTAAAATTAGCAAAAATCACCGATTTTAATTTAAAATTAGGCAAAGGCGTTATTGCCAATCTGGATGGCCGCACTATTTATTGCGGCAATGAAAAATTGATTAGCGACGAAGCTAATTTGGCCATCGATAATGATATTCTTGCCCTCTTCGATAGCTTTAAAAGCCAGGGTAAGGCTTTGATTATCGCAGCTGACCAGCAGCGTATTTTAGGGATTATTGCCTTGGCCGATCAGCTAAAAGCCAATTCGCAGGAGGCAATTGCTGCCCTTAATGCTGCCGGTATTGCCAATACGGTGCTCTTAACCGGCGATAATCAGCAAACAGCCGATTTTATTGCCGCCAAGGTGGGAATTAGCCAAGTTTATGCCTCGCTTTTGCCCCAGGATAAGGTGGCTGCGGTTAAAGAGCTGATGCAGCAAAACCAGGTTTGCATGGTAGGCGATGGCGTAAATGATGCCCCGGCCTTAAAAACAGCCAATGTGGGCATTGCCATGGGTACTATGGGTAGCGATATTGCCATAGATGCTGCCGATATTGCTATTTTGGGTGATGATATCAGCAAAATTTCTTATATTAAAAAGCTATCTAATGCTACTATTTTTTCGATTAAGTTTAATATTACCATGTCGATGATAATTAATTTTGGGGCGATTATCCTTTCCGTGATGGGCTTGCTTAATCCTGCCAGTGGAGCTTTAGTACATAATGCCGGTTCGGTGTTGGTGGTATTAAATGCCGCTCGCCTTTATGATAAAAAAATTGACTATTAGCTTGAACTATATAACATATTTATGCTATAATTAGCCAGCAAATATAGTAAGGCTGGTTAAAATGGATAGATTAATTCATGGCAATATTCTCGGCAGCTTAATTAAGTTTACGCTGCCGATATTATTTGCCCTTTTATTGCAAACTACATATGGCATGGTAGATTTGTTGATTGTTGGCCATTTTGGCATGGTGGCCGATGTATCGGGGGTAGCTACCGGCAGCCAATTGATGACATTGCTTACCTCGATTTGCAATGGCTTAGCTATGGGCACCACTGTTTTAATCGGGAGGGAAATTGGCCTAAATCGGCTTGACAATATTGGTAAAATTGTTAAAAGTACCGTTTTGGTTTTTGCGGTACTCGCATTTGTGTCGCTTGTGGGCATACTTATTTTTATTGATCAGATTGTAAATTTGCTTAATACCCCTCTAGATGCCCTTAGCCAAACCCGTGCTTATCTATTTATTTGTACCTTGGGCATTCCGATGATTTATGCTTATAATGTTTTGGGCAGCATTTTTAGAGGTTTTGGTGATTCCAAAACCCCTTTATTTGCGGTAGGCATAGCCTGCGCCGCCAATATTATCTTGGATTTAATCCTGGTAGCCGTCTTAAATTTAGGATCCGCCGGAGCGGCGCTGGCTACGGTATTTTCGCAGTTTTTAAGTGTGCTTATTTCGATTTGGCTAATTAAAGCCAAAAAAATGCTCAACTTTGCGCCTGACCATAAGCAGCAGAATAATCCGGATATGCCTACTACCGACTATGGCAAGCAAATCCTTAGGCTTGGTTTACCAATTGCCGTGCAAAGCGGCTTGGTGGGCTTATCCTTTTTGGCGATAACCGCCATTGTTAATCAATTTGGCCTTATTTTTTCGGCAGGCGTTGGCCTGGTCGAAAAATTAACAGGCCTAATTATGCTGGTCCCGATTTCTTTTATGAATTCCCTGGCCGTTTTTGTGGCTCAAAATTATGCGGCCAATCAAATTAAACGGGCTCGCCATGGGCTGCTTATCAGCTTTATTATATCTTTTGGCTTTTCCTTAGTGATGGCCTATTTATCCTTTTTTCATGGCTCTTTGCTTACTGCCCTTTTTACCAATGATAGCCTAGTAATTGCAGCTAGCGCTACTTATTTACAGGCCTATGCTATCGATACCCTTTTAGTACCGCTTATTTTTTGCCTATCCGGTTATTTTACAGGCTGCGGCAAAACCTTTTTTGTAATGGCTCAAGGCCTATTCGGCGCCCTTGCTTTGCGTATTCCGCTTACCTATTTATTTAGCCTCATCGAGCCGGTTTCGCTATTTAATATTGGCTTGGCTATTCCTCTTGCCACCTTAGTGCAAATAATTATTTGCTTGGTTTACTTTGGTATAAATAATAAAAAGGGACTAATTTAATTATTTAATTGGACTTAAAGTACCATTTTTAAAAACTTGAATATAAGCCTCCATTACCTTAAAGAAAGTATTAATTTCCTCCGAGGTGCAGGTTTTAGATAAATCATCAAAAGTATTTTTATAGGAATCATGCTCAAAAAGCCGATGAGCAATACATAGTTTTTGGCCACGAGCTGTAGTATAAAAATTGGTAATTGTACGGTTTTCTAGGCAAAGTTCTCGCTTGATTAAACCCTTGCGCTCTAATTTGGTAATAATTTGCGAAACAGCACCCTTAGTGCGGTTAAGATATTTAGATAATGCCGTTACATTAATGCCCGGATTATCCTCGATATAAAGTAGGGTATTGGTTTCTGCCACGGTAATTGTTTGGCCGCTGCCATCATAATCACGTGCTACAAAAAGATAATCATTACATAAAGAAATAAAATAATTGATGCTTTCGATTTTTACCTCTAAATTATCAAACTCTTTAAACATAAATTTACCTCCTTTAATACCATTAAGTACGGGGGATTGATTTATATCTTTGTAACTAATTATATCTATTATAGCACAGTTTTGGCGCGAATTCAAATTTTCTTTTTTAAGACCTTGGGGCAGAGCCTCATAATTTTTTTGTCAAAAAATTGCGTAAAACTTCAAAAAAGGGGGCTGCCGCATTTGCGACAACCCCCTTAATTTTACCAAGTTTAGCTATAAAATGTAAGTAGCAGATTGGCTATTTAGCAAAAGTTTGGCTAAAGCGCATCATAATCATGGCTGCTTCGGCACGATTGGCCAAATCAAGCGGAGCTAATAAATCGGCACTGCGGCCATTAATTAGCTCGCTGCCATTAGCCCAAGCCAAGGCATCGATAGCCCAATCGGAAATTTGCTGATAATCGCTATAGGCGCTTAAATCGGCTTTAGCTTCGGTGCTATAGCCTTTATAATTGCTATAATTATATAGCATAGTAGCTATTTGCTCGCGGCTGATTAAGGTTTCGGGGGCGAATAAATCGGCGGCTATGCCTTGGGCTATACCATTGGCTTGTGCCCAATTAACGGCATTATCATACCAGCTACCTACCTCTACATCGCTAAAAATTTGGCTGCTGCTAATAGCAGGCTCGCCCTCTAGGCGATATAAGATGGTAATAAACATGGCTCGATTCATATTTGCATAAGGGGCAAAGCTGCTTTCTGTTATGCCTTTAAATAGCTGATTTTGATAATTATAAATAACCGCTTCATAAAACCAATCGGCGCTATTAATATCACTAAAGGGCTGGCTGCTATCTATGCTGCCAATCATGTATAAAGAAAAATGGCTGCAATAAAAAGTCAATAGCCCATCTTTATATTCGGTAAGCATCGGCTGGGCATTACCCTGCTCGTCGATATACCAAACCACAATATCCTCTGCTGCCTGACCATCAGGCAATTGATAGGGCAAGCTAATCTTTACCTCACCTTGGCCAAAATCGCCAATATAGGTTTCGCCTTTAAATAAAGAGAAATCATAAACGGGATTATCGCCTACCAAAGCTTGATTAGCGGCCGATAACAGGCTATTATCCTGCAAGGCCATTTTAATTTGAATATCGCCGCTAAGGTCTTTGCCTTGGGCGATAATGGCGGCTAAGGCTTGATTATCAAACTCGATATCGGCTATATCGCTATTGATGGCTAAGGCCTTGATTTGCTCATTTTGCAATTGATTTTGCAAATCATCCGATAAATCAAAGCTTAATTGCAAATTAGTAGGCATAGCCTGCTCTTGATTGGGGTTTTCGATATTAATGGCCACGGTAATGGCTTGATTAGGCTCGGCCTTAGCTAAGGCATTAGCGATAGCCTCTTGCAAATCATCGGCCTCTACCTTGGCCTGAGCCTGACCATTTTCGATGCTGGCCTCGGTATTTAAATCGGCAATTTGCTGATTGCTATCATCATCTTGATTATTATTGCCCGAACCGCCGCCAAAATCCTCGGCACCTTGCTCTAAAGTATAATCATCGGTATAATGCATGATAATATTATCGCCATCTTTAAGCATTTGATCACGCAGGCTTCTGGTAATATGCTCGCCGTTTAATAGATACATCCAGCCCGAGGTAGGGGTGGTGCTAAATTCGGCCAGGCCATTAATTTCCGTTACATAGCCGCCGCTGGCTATATAGCTGATTTTAGCATCGGACATGGCTTGATCGAATAATTCAAAAGCGCTAATCCCTTCGCTAAAGCTATAATTTTGGCGGCTAATCCAGGTATCAAAATTTTGGGGATGGCTTTGATAAATATATTCTTTACCTGTTTCGATATTATCGATACCTAATAAAGTAAACGAAACATCAATATTATTACCACCTGATGAAGCATTTTTAGATAATGATACATTTATAGTTTGCAAGCTGCTTTGGCTTACTTGCTCGTCGGTAATCATAAAACTGCCGCTTTTGCTGCGATAGCCATCTAGGCTTACTTCGTAGCTATAGCTGCCGGCATCTAAATAGAAAAGCTTGCCTACCGTAGCGTCTTGGCTTTGATTATTATCATCTTTTACAATAACGGTGGCTGTGGTAGGATCTAATTCAAAAATCAGCGGCGCTTTATCGCTTTGAATGGCCAAGGCCGGTAACTTATTTAAAGAAGCAAAATTATAGATATAATAAGCATTGGCTGCATTAATATCGCTGCTGCCCTCGGCAACCAAGTGGGCGGCCAATAAGCCTCTAAAACCTTGCTCGGTAGCAAAACTGCTATTATCAGGCTTAAAACTATTATTAGTGGTATCATGATAAGTCATCAAGCCATCAACCAGGCTTTGATTATCCTTAATAATAGTAGCAGGGTCAATACCCAAAGCCGCTACTGCGGCTATGCCTAAGCCGGTAGAGGTAGCACCATATTCTTGCGAGCCATCGGCATATAAAGCTCCATCGCTTTTTTGAATAGCCTCAATTAGCGCAAGCCCTTCATCAATAACCGCCTTTATGGCCGGCTCTTGATAATATGGGGCTAAGGCCAAAATCATTGCTGCTACCGTATCGCTGCCCCAAGTGGTATCTTGCCAGGCATCCTTGCTGCTTAAGGCTAAATTCTTTAATTTAGTGATTTGCTCGGAAGTGGCATAGCTGCTATCTTGTTGCAAGGCAATGATGATATAAGGCAAAACATAAATATTGCTAACCCCACTATCATCGGCCGAAATTAGGGCATTTAGTCGGCTGACTAAATCAATTTGGCTGCCATCGGCCGCTATAATATCGGCGGCATCATAGCCTAGGGCACTGATGGCAATAATTAATTGGCTAAATTTGCTGGCGGCATTATAGTATTCCGAGGGCGGATTTTCCGCATCGATTAAGGCCTGCTGAGCTTCGCTAATCAAGATATTTAAAGCCGCATTTTTTTGATCAATCGACCAGGCTGTTTGCTGCGGATAAGCCTGATTAAAGGCTGCAATATCGGCTACCAGCCAGGTTAAATTCTGATCATCGGCCTCGACATAATCGATAAGTGTGATGGCCATAGCTTCCAAATCGGGGCTGGCTTTGGTACTTTTAGCCGGTTTTTTTATTGTATCGGCAAAATCCCAAATCATTACAGCCTTAGTTAAATCGATATTTTGATTGGCATTGCTATCAATGGCATCGGCCGCAAGCAAGCCTCTAAAGCATTGCTCGGTGCTAAAATTACTGCTGATAGGCTTAAATTTATGACTATCAACATCATAATGATAAATTAAGCCATCTAAAAGGCTATTACCTGCATTGTTAAGATAATCAGCGGCATCGATGCCCAAGGCTGCCAGGGCGGCTATGCCCAAGCCGGTAGAGGCCGAAGGGCCAAAGCCTTTGCTTAAATCACCGTTTTGGCTTTCCGGCAAATTTTGAATTTCTTTGATTAAGGTTAATGATTGATCGATAGCCTCTTTAATAGTTATACCATTATAGGTGGTAGTTTCGGCATAATATGGGGCTAAAGCCAAAATCATCACCGTCATGGCATCAGGCCCCAAACCGGTATCCTGCCAATTGTCTTTATCGGCCATTGCCCAGGTTTTTAATTGCTCTATTTGAGCGGCATTGGCATATTTGGCATCTTGCTGCAATGCCAGTAAAACATAGGGTAGCGTATAGGTGCCTTTAGTATCCGAATCATCATTATCGATTAAAGTCGTAAGCTTTTGGGCAAGGTTTAGCTTACTATTATCGGCCAAAGTAATATCGGTAGCATCATAGCCTAAGGCACTGATAGCCAAGATAGCTTTGCTTAATTCAGCAGCAGATCCTGCGGCCGCTGCCGTATCAATCATATTATTAAGAATTAGTTGCTCTTCGGCGGCGGTTAAAACTTGGGGCTGATTGGCCAATTTTTCATAGGCCATAATATCAATAAGCGCCCAAACGGCATTGCTATCGGTATTACCTTTAGCTAATTCGGCTAAAACTTGGGCGGTATCGGCCAGCATATTGGCTGTATTTAAAGATCCGTCGCTGCCTTTAACATTAATGGTAATTTGCTTATCAAGGGTAGTTATACCGCTCATCGAATTAAAGCGAATACTCTCTAAATTGGCGGTAAGCACTACTTTGGTATCATAGTTCGGTTGCGCCACTAAATCCAAATCATTATCGATTAGGGCAGTATTACTGCTTGTCCAAGTAATATTAGCACCCGATTCAGTATATTTGGTGACGCCCGAAAATTGCAGGCCGCTATCGGTAATAAGCCCCGAACGCAACATATTTAAATCTTCGGTAATGCCATCGCCAGCATTATTGCCACGAATATCTTCATAATCCAGGGCATCGGCCAGACTTTGCAAAATGGCCATTTCGGCGGTGACGGCGGCGCTATCCCAGGCTTTAATCGTGGTTGGCCATTTTTTTTCAACCTCGGCACCATTATAGCTAAGGGTTAGAATAATATCGCCGCTTTGATCGCTAGCGGTTCGATTAATGCTGGCGCCACTGCTAATCTGCTCGCCGGCATTGCCGCTAAAACCGGGATTATCGGTTGTCCAGGCTACTTTAATCGAACGATATTCTTCTTTAAAGTTAGCTAGGTGATCCACATAACTCCAATTAAGGGGTATATCATTAATATGATAGGTAAGATTACTCAAATCGGCCTTAAGCTCGCTACCACGGATGGTGATATCATCCAGGCTATATAAGCTAATAGCCTCATTAACCATGGTTTGGGCGGCTGACTGTTCGGCTTCTGTAACCGCAGGTATGGTTAAAGTAAAGCTCTTTGAGCCGGCCTGCTCGGGCATAGGGCCGGGGGGGTATATATTATAATCCCATAAAATGCCGCCTTCGATAGTGGCGGTAAGCTTAACTTGAGCAGCGGCTTGGCCAAATTCGGGGCGGGTAACTGTTATTAAATAGCCATCATTACTGGGATAATCGCCAATAGTTAGCACATCTTCATTAGAGGATGTCCAGATAAGCTCGGTACCATAATCTTCCGGGTCTTCATCCGGCAAATAAAAATTCAACTTAACCGCAGCTAAATCGGCAATATTGCCATTAGGATTAGCCATTAGCCAAGCTTCGTTTAACCAGGCGGCGGCATAGGCATCTTCCTTCGAAGCAGTTTTGGCCGGCACGGTTACGGTTAAAGAATGATTGGTAGTGGCTTGGCCATAGTTTAGGCCAAACTCAACCACAACTTCGGCCTCGCTTGCCCCATAGGTAATTTGACCATCGGCAGCAATGGCGGCCGAATTATTAGAGCTAAGGCTACTAGCCACCGTGATAGCATGATTTTCGGCCTTAACTAATTTGCTAAATACGCTGATAATATCGGTATCTAAGTATTGATCATTAGCCCATTCCTGTACCGTAAGGGTGGTTGCCAATTGGCTAATGGCATTATCTAAAATTTGCTGATCGCTTTGGCTATTTTTGCTAACGGTTAGCGTAAACTGTTTAGTATCGCTAAGATTGCCATAGGCGATGGTAGCGGTTAAAGTTACTTGCTGATCGCTAGCCGTATTGCCGGGACGATATACCAGGCCATCATTTGTGATAATATCAGGATTATCGCTTTGCCAGGTAATGCTGGTTTTAGTGCTGGCCCCCTGGATGGGCAAAACTAAATTGGTGGTGATGGCTGAGAGTAGGCTATTTTGGCCTTTGATCTCGTCAAAAGTTAAGGCATCTAGGTCGGCATCGATAATTGCTTGCTTGGCGGCATCATCTAAGGCAGATGTAACCTTAACTTGGGCTATGGCCGGGATTAAAACTTGGCCATCTTTGGCTACACTAAGATAATAGGTGCCGGCGGTATCAAAATTAGGGTAAAAAATACCATCGCTATTGGTTGTATGGGCGCTGGCTGTGGGCATGCTATTGGCCGAATTACTAATTAAAATAGTAGCATCGGCTAAGGGGGTCGAGGCGCTTTCGCCCATCATTAAACCGCCGCCATCACTGCTATAAATATAGCCATACATCACTTTAATAGCCAAATTTTCGCCGGCATTCATGCTATATTCTTGCTTTTCAAAGCGGGTATATAAATCGCTGGCATAATTTTGGTAGATAGTAAGCTCTAAATCGTCGCCATCTTTTAGCGTGGCAGAGCTATCCATAATCATTTGGCCATTGACAAAATAGCCGATATTATAGGTTACTGTATTCCAAAACTTGCTAAAAGAGCCACTGCTTTCCTGATAGGAATCGGCACCTTGAGGATGATAATTTTCATGCACCATTTTGATAGCAGTGAGAACATCGGTATCGGCCGCTAATTGCATAGGTAATTGCATCAAAAGTTGATTATCCTTTGATTGCTGCAAAGCTCCTTCTACGCTTACCGTAACATTAATGCTGATATCGCTATCGGAAGCTAGGGCCGGGGTGCTGATTAATACTATTGCAAATAATAAAAACAATACTAATTTTAAAGACTTTTTGTTATTTTTAAAGAACACTTTAATTTCCTCCATATAATAAACTTTAGCTCTTAGTTACTTTTTGCTTAAAACAAGCATAATCACCTCTTTGCTATAATTGCGAAAAAATTATACACTGGGTTTAAATCATAAAAAAAACATCGATTTTGTATAACAAAATCGATGCATCCGTTTATATGCATTCAACCCATATATCCTACCCGATAATATGAACAGGAAATCCGTAAGTCTTCTGGCTTATGCTATAGAATAATTAATATTCTTACGTATCTTTCCTACCTTCCCATAAAAAATTTACAGTGGCAAGCTTTCGCTTAACATAGTTGCCTATGCTTTGGAAGATCCTCGCATTCACAGCGCCGGTAACGCCGGGGAATTACACCCCATTCCATTTACATTTACCCATTTAACCAGGGCAAATGACTGATTTCGCAATATTTATTTTTATAATTAACGTGGTAATTATAGCATATCCCCAAAAAAATTGCAAGCAAAATTATTGCTCGCAAAATTATTGCTTGCAATAGATTATATATGATTAGCAAGATTTAACCCTTAGCGGCTAATAATTCCAGCAATTTTTGGGCGCTAGCCCCGGCCGAGTTTTGGTTTTGACCGCTAATAATATTATTATCTACCACCACTTTGGTGGCCAGAATATCCGTCCAGGCACTGTTTTTTTGATAATTTGCCCCTAAGGCTCGCAATTCCCGCTCCGGATGCAAGGGAGTTTTGACAATGCCCAATTGGCGAATTTGCCGATCGGAAACCGCCGTAATTTGCTTGCCTTCTACTAAGGGGCGGCCATCGGTATCTAAAGCCTTGATAAAGCCCAAAGCGCCATGACAAACCGAGCCCAGCAAAATGCCATTAGCATGGGCTTCGGTTATTTTAGCGCCTAAAATATCGCTTTGGCCAAGATCAAAAGCAGCCCCCCAGCCGCCGGCTAAAAAGATTATATCATATTGGCCAAAATCAATATCATCAATTTTAAGGGAATTATCTGCCTGAGCCTGCGCTTTGGCATCGGCTAAAAATCGATAATCGGCAGCGGTAGCCAAAGGATAACGCAGGCTAAACGGCTCAAAAGGAATTTTACCACCTTGGATGCTGGCTAAATCAACAGCCATCTTGGCATCTAAAAATTCATAATAAGGCGTGGTTAATTCCGAGGCAAATACGCCTGTTTTAGTATCGTTTTTGCCCATCTTATCCCTGCTGGTGCTGATGATTAATGCTTTTTTGCCTTTTAAATCATAATCTTTACGTAGATAATCGGGATGATAACCCCAGGCTTTTAAAATATTGGACAAAAATTTTAGAATTAGCAAAAGAGCAGCTATAATTATTATTAAGGCTAATATTCTAAAGTCTATCATCTAAAGCACCTCCTATGGGTGGCCATTATAATTTGTAACAAATAGTTACACTTATTATAACATAGCATGCTTTAAGATACAAGCTAATCTAGCCCAAATATTGATTAGAGTCGGCCGGTGCATTTTGGCGATCGGTATCGGTATACTCGCGAATAGCCGAGCAAACGGTAATTTTATAGCTACTAAATAGCTTATTTTTGCCCTCGGCTTGGCTTAGGCGATGCTCTAAATTATTGCGCCAGGCACAAACGGCCTCTTCGCTTTCCCATACATTTAAAGACAAAAGCTTGCCTTCTTGATTAAGGCTCTGAAACCTTTCGGCGCTGATAAAACCCTCTACATTAGCCAACATCGGCTTTAGCTGGGCGGCCAGCTCTAAATATTTACTCATCCCCTCCTTAGTGGGAATTACCTCGAATAATACAATAATTTTGCTCATAGTTGATTAGCCTCCATTTTTAGTAAATATTCTTTAATATCCATGCCGGCGGCATAGCCGACCAATTTGCCATTGCTGCCGATAACCCGATGACAAGGCACTTTTAATAATAACGGATTTTTATTATTAGCCATCCCCACCGCGCGGCAAGCCTTGGGTTGATCTATAGCCTCGGCAATTTGCTTATAGCTGCGAGTTTGGCCATAAGGGATATCCAGCAAAGCCTGCCAAACTCTTTGCTGAAAAGGCGTACCCTTTAATTGATACTTAAAGCTAAAGCTTTGCCGCCGACCGCTTAAATATTCTTTAATCTCGGCAAAAGCGCTATCGGTTAGGGTATTTTTTTGGCCTAAATCGGGCTGATTGGCGGCAACTGTTTTGATGCAAATAATACTATCATCCTCATAGCCTAAATAAATTGGGCCGATTTTACTATCATAAATTGCATAATTATTCATTATTAGCCTCCTTTCTATAGGCATTGGGGGTTTGGCCTGTATTTTCTTTAAAGAAGCGATAAAAGGCAGATAGGCTGCTAAAGCCTAAATGCAGGGCAATATCGATTATTGGCCGATCGTCAATTTTTAGCTGCGTCTTGGCCTCGGCCAGGCGCAATTGATCGGCATAGGCCTTAGGGGTATGGCCATATTCTTTTTTAAATACCTCGACCATTTGCCTTTGCGATAAACCCACTTGCTGTAATTGATTATTAAGCCTATTATTTTCCAAAAACATGGCCTCGATGGCCTGTTTTACTTGCTTGGCAATTTCCCGGGCAGGCTCAAATTGCAGCAAATCGCTGCGACAGCGTTTGCATGGTCTAAACCCTGCCTGCATGGCTTCGTCGGCATTATTAAAAAACAAGGTGTTTTCCGGCTTGGGCGCCCTGGATTTGCAAGATGGTCGACAAAAAATACCGGTAGATTTTACCGCATAATAAAATATGCCATCAAAATTCTGATCATTTTCGATAACAGCCTGATATTTTTGTTGCTCATTTAATATTTGCATTTAATCCCCCCTTATTTAATGGCAGTTTTTATTATAACATAAGATGGCCGATTTTTCTTCCTAAAAATGGTTATTTAATTTTGCAACCAATAAAAAAACAACAAATAAACACTTTCATCTTAAAATAAAGATGTTAGCATTTATTTGTTGTTTTAATTTAGGCTATTAATTAAGCTTGATAAGCCTTACGGGCATCACTATAACCGGTTACGGCTAAAGTTTTAGGATCTAGAATAATGCCATAATCCTCTAAAGCCTGCTCGATAGTGATATACTCATTCTTAACATCCCAAATTACCGTTTCTTCTTTACGGGCTAAGGGATTACCATAGCCGCCGCCGGAGGCGCAAACCATTCTTACGCTATCGCCGGTATTAAGTTGGTATTGGGCGGTGGTGCCCATCGGGCCATCTTTAAGCTTGCCTTCTTTATCATAAAAGGCAAAGTTATTATTGCTGCCGTCTTTACCGCCGCCAAAGCCCCAGCAATTAATCTTATTACGGCCAAAATTAGCCGAGAAGAATTGATTATCGCTTAAAGCTTCATAGGTGCGCACACAGCCGCTGCCGCCACGATACTCGCCGGCGCCTTTACCATCGGTATGCAGGCTAAATTCATTAATTCTAATCCCGTAACGGGTTTCGGCCATTTCTACCGGCACATTATAGGTTTCGCCATCGGCTACGCAGAATTGGCCAACTTCGCCATCTTTACCGGCCGAAGCACCCCAGCCGCCGCCGGTAGGCTCTACGATTAAGAACGATTCGCCGGTAGCAGGGTTAATGCCCGATTGTACTACCGCACAAACCGAAAGCATATGGCCTGCGCCCAAATACTCGGGGAAATAAGGAGCAAGGGCACGCCATACTACCTCGCCTGCTAAAAGCAAGCTTTCGAAATAGCAAGAAGTAGGTGCAGGCGGCAAAGCACGCAACACCGAGCCCTCTTCGGTAATAACCCTAATCGGGCGGAAAATGCCATCATTAGCAATAAGTTCCGGCCCCATAATCGCCATATAAACAATTTTTACCCCAGCCCCTGCTGCCGTAAATCCGGCATTAATTGTGCTGGCTACCTGCGGCGAACTGCCGGTAAAATCGGCAACAAATTCATCATCGGTAATGGTTATCTTAACTTTTACCTTAACCATATTGCCATTGCCATCATCATCTAAATAATCTTCCATCTCAAAAACACCTTTAGGCATTTCCTTTAAGCGTTTGCGAGCCATCAATTCGCCTTGATCTAATAAGCGAGTCATTGCCCCTTTTAAAACATCCAGACCATATTTATCGCATAAATCATTTAAACGATTATAGCCGGTACGCAAGGAAGAAATCTGCCCCCACATATCGCCTTCGTTTAAGGCAGGATAACGCACATTAGAGCACATCATATCATAAATGCCCTGTACCAGCTCACCTTTATCAACAATTTTAATGCCCGAGAAGCAAAGGCCTTCTTGGAATAATTCGGTGGCCTTCATTGTAAAAGAGCCGGGATGAGTGCCGCCAACATCTGTCCAGTGGGCTTTATTGCCGATAAAAGCAATTAATTCGTCTTTATAGAATACCGGCATACACATACCAATATCCGATAAATGCGTACCGCCGCCCATATAAGGGTCGTTGATAATAAAAACATCGCCCGAATTTAGGTTTTCTTTACCGAATTTGCCAATAATTGCCTGCACCAAAGGTGAAATTGTGCCGATAAAGCCGCAAGCGCCATTACCTTGGGTTAAAAGGTTGCCGTCGGCATCGGTAATGCCGGTGGCATAGTCTAAGGTTTCGTAAATAACCGGGCTCATCGAAGTTTGGGCAAAAGCATAGAATACCTCATTGCTTACCGCAACTAAAGCATCTTTAACAATATCTAAAGTAACTGCATCAATTTTGGTCATCATTATCCCTCCCTTAATTCATTAGCTCTATAATTAAATTACCGTATTTATCTACTTCCAGGCTTTGCTCGGCATAAACCAAGGTAGCCGAGGTTTGCTCTTCCACAATGGCAGGGCCCATTAATTTAGCACCGCAACCTAATTTATTGCGATCATAAATCTTGGTATCTACCCAGCCTTGCTCGGCAAAATATACGGGGCGGGTTTCGATAATAGCCGCCTCAATGCTGCCTTGATGGGGGGCAATTTCCGGCAATTTGGGCTTTTCCAAGCGGCCATAGGATACCAGGTGTAAGTTAACAATTTCGGTGGGGGTATCCGGCAAGCGGAAGGTATAATAATGCTCATGGGTATCATGGAAGCGCTTGATAATTTCCTGCTTGATATCCTCTGTCCAGGGGATAGGCGGCACATTTACCTTAACGGTATGCTCTTGCCCCATATAGCGCATATCGGCGATAAAGGAATTAACAATATTTTCTTCGGCTATGCCTTCGGCGGCAAATTGCGCCTTGGCTTGCGCTACTAAATCTGTCCACATTGCATTAAGATCGGCCGGAGCCACATCATTTACACGACAAATTTTGGTTTGAATATAATCATGGCGCACATCGGTCATCAGCATGCCCCAAGCCGAAAATACCGAGGCGGCTAAGGGGATAATAACCTTATGAATATTTAATTCTTTGGCCAAATAAGCGGCATGCATCGGGCCGCCACCGCCAAAGGCGACCATGGCAAAATCACGAGGATCATAACCACGGCGTACCGAGATTAATTTTAAGGCATTATACATATTAGAATCGGCCACCCTAATAATACTCATGGCGGCTTCTTCTACGGTTTTATCCAAAGGATTGCCCACTTTTTCCATAATGGCGGCCTTAACTTTGTCTAAATCAACTTGATTATCAAAGTTTTTGGCCGATAAGCGCCCTACAATTAGGCTGGCATCGGTGGTAGTGGGGTTTTCGCCGCCACGGCCATAAGCAACAGGCCCCGGTAAAGCGCCTGCCGATTGCGGCCCTACTTTTAAAGAGCCGGCATCATCAATCCAGGCAATCGAGCCGCCGCCATTACCGATTTCCACAATATCCACAACCGGGCACATAATCGGATAGCCGGAAAAAGTATCGCTACGCTCGATACGATATTCGGTGGTAACTTTAACTTCGCCCTTATCAATTAAAGAGCATTTAGCGGTAGTGCCACCAATATCAAAAGCAATAATATTTTCCTCTCCGATTAATTGGCCTAAAATAGCCGAACCATAAACACCGGCTACCGGGCCTGATTCTACAATATTAATCGGGGTTTGCTTGGCTTGATCAAAGGTAGTGCTGCCACCATTACTTTGCATGATAAACTTTTTGCTTTTAATGCCGGTTTCTTCCAAGCGGTTTTCTAGCTTATTTATATAGGTGGATGCCGTAGGCATAACATAAGAGTTTAAAGCCACGGTAGAGGTGCGCTCATACTCGCGCCATTCCCTAGTTACTTCATTAGAAGATGTTACATAAATTTCCGGCCAATATTTTTTAACCAATTCCACGGTTTTGCGCTCATGGCTGTCATTGGCATAGGAATTAATAAAGCAGACGGCAATGGCTTCAACGCCTTCGCTTTTAAAATAATCAACACAAGCCTTAACATCATCTTCGTTTAAGGGGGTTAAAACTTGGCCATCATAGGTGATTCTTTCGCTAACTTCTTGTCGCAAATAGCGGGGAATAAATGGACGTGGTTTAGCGAAAACAATATTGAATAAATCCGGACGATTCATACGGGCAATTTCCAAAACATCCCTAAAGCCTTTGGTAGTGATAAGGGCGGTTTTGGCGCCTTTTCTTTCGGTTAAGGCATTGATAATGGTGGTGGTGCCATGCACAAAAGATGCTACCTCTTTAGCATCTACCCCACTTTTAAGAAAAACATCAATAACTCCCTGTTCAAAGTTGGGCGGTGTGGTATGGCTTTTGCTTAAAATCATTTTTCCGGCCTCATCTACGGCCACTAAATCTGTAAAAGTTCCTCCGATATCTGTTGCTACTCGCATAAATAACCACCTTTCTATTCGTTTTTAAACTTAAAGCAAATAAATGCCTAAGTTTATATTCGTTGCCCAAGCCCCGTTTCCTTTAATTTAATACCTAAATTGTTTAATATCTTAACGACGTAATTAAAAGGATATTTTTTGTTTATGGAGAATATAAAGTTTAGCAAGTAAATAATATGCATTAAAGGAGGCTAAATTATGACAGAAAACAAAGCAGATCAGCAAGCCATGGAACAAAGCTCGGCAGAATCCAAACTAGGCGATGATAATCCCCTAAATCCGGTGCCGCTGGAAAAACGCCAGCATTGGCTAACCCCGGCCATGATTTTTGGCGGCTTGGAATTTTGCGTACCGGTATTGATGGTAGGTGCAGCTTTGGCTACATCTTATAGCTTAGCAGCTACTATCCCAATTTTACTTATTGCATTTTTTGGTATTCAGTGGATTGGTAATATTGTTAATGGTTATATGGGTGCCAAAACCGGTTTATCTTCTTCGGTATTAGCACGCTGTAGTTTTGGCCAGCGTCAATCGCAAATTATCATTGCTTTTGTGGTAATGGTGGCTTGCATGGGCTGGTGGGGCATTCAAACCGAGGTTACAGGCGATTCTATTTGCGCCATGCTTGGTATCGACCATACTGCTCCCGCTAATTTTGGTATCCGCGCCTTAATTATTACTATTGTTGGTATTTTATTTGCTATTCCTTCCATCTTGGGTTTTTCCTCGATGAAGTGGACGGATATTGTTGCTGTGCCGGCCGGTTTAATTTTGGTTGTTTTTGGTATTTATTTAGGTATTAGCAATGCCGGTGGCGTAAGCGAAATTTTTTCTTATAAACCTTCTGCTCCAACTTTAACTTTTATTGCGGCAATTAATATGATTTTAGGTATGAATATTTCCCAATGGGTAATTGCTGCCGACTATACTCGTTATGCCAAACCTACTGTAGGCGATGCAATTAAAATCCCCTTAGGTATTATCGGTATTGGTATTCCCTTAATGTTTGTTGGTGCTGTTATGGCCGTAGGCCAAGGCACAGGCGATATCGTACAGGTTATGGTTAACTTGGGCTTCCCCTTCTGGGGCTTTATCGTACTTTGGTTATCCTCTTGGACCAGCCAGTTGGTAAACAATTACAGCATGGGTTTATCGATGAGCACTTTATTTGGTGCTAAAACCAATAAAGGCCGTATTATCTTAACCATTATCGGTACTATTATCAGCTTAATTTTAAGTATTGGCGGAATTATGGATTATTTCGTCGAATTCATTTACTTGTCCTCGCTATTTTATGCTCCGATTGCCGGCGTAATGTTTACCGATTTCTTCCTCCGCTTCGGCAAATGGGAAGATCATAAGGGTTGGAATGCTATGGCTACCTTGGCTATTGCTTGCGGTATTGCTATTGGTTATTATACCACCTATATCAATCCGATGGGCATTCCGGTTATCCAATGCGTATTGGTAACTGCCGCTGTTTACTTAGCAGCCACTAAAATTAAGGCCGGTATTAAGCCTGACGAATTCACGCCTGAGCGTTTTTTGGCTAAATAATCATTAAATATGATATACTAAAAAGGCTATGGCGATAAAATCGTCATAGCCTTTTTAATTAAGCACGTGCTTAAGGAAAGGTATTTTAAAATGCAAAATAAAGTTATTACCATAGTTGGTATGGGGCTTTTAGGCGGTAGTTATGCCCAAGGCCTTAGCAAGGCCGGCAATACGGTTTATGGGATAGACATTAAACAGGAAAGTATAGATTTTGCCATCAAAAACGCTTATATTAAACAAGGCAAAACCGCAGATTTTGGCGATTTTTTAGCTATTAGCGATATGGTAATTTTATGCCTATACCCTAAAGCCTTAATCAGGTGGATAAAAGATAATGCCCATTTAATAAATAAACAGGCGATAATTACAGATGTTTGCGGCATAAAATTAGGTATTGTAAACGAGGTTCAGGCTATACTTGAGCCTTATGGCTTAGAATTTTATGCTTCGCATCCTATGCGTGGCAAGGAAACCCTAGGCGTACAAAATGCGGACTGCTCTATTTTTAAAAACGCAAATATTATTTTAGTGCCCAGCCCAAAAAACAGCCAAAAGGCAGAGGCCGTGATTATAGATTTGGCTAAAACCTTGGGTTTTACCACAATTTCTAAGCTATCCCCTTTGGAGCATGATAAAATGGTAGGCTATTTAAGCCAGCTTACCCATGCAATTGCCGTAAGTTTGATGACGGCTAATGATAGTAAAGACCTGGTAAAATACAGCGGCGATAGCTTTAAGGATTTAACCAGAATAGCCAAAATCGACGAGCATTTATGGAGCGAGCTTTTTAGCCTTAACAAGGATATTTTATGCAATGAGATAGATATTTTTATAGAAAGCCTTTTAAAGCTTAAAGAGCATATTAACAATAATCAAATAGACGAGATGAAAGAGATCTTTAGGCTTTCTACTAAAAGACGGCAGTGGTTTGATGAAGGGTTGTAGGCTAGGCAGCCTGCCCAAAATAAAAAAGTTTTAATCAATTTTTTACC
>CAYJBP010000035.1:0-20483 GCA_964368605.1 uncultured Peptococcaceae bacterium
ATGGTCAAGACCATTCCCTACAAAACAAATCAAAAACAGCCAAGGCTGGGCTGGGGTCGAGCAATATCGGTTTCCCTAAGCAAAACGAAGCACAAAAAACTCAACTAAATAAGTTAATATTTGGCTTCGCCTGGGCTGTTTTGGCTTCGCCAAAAAGCGCCGGTTTTAAGCCAATTTTTCCTTCCTTGCTGCTTTTATAAGCCAACTTATATTTGCTTGCTTTAGTTTTGGCTTGGCTTAAAACCTTTTTAAAACCTTTTTTAAAACCTTTTTTAAAACCTTAGGGGCTCTGCCCCTAAAACCCCGCAATTTTTTGTCAAAAAATTGACTAAAACTTTTTGCTAAGGGGCTGCCGCATTTGCGACAGCCCCTAATTTTTTATGCTATATATTCTTTTACATACTCCAATGTTTTTTCAATAGCTTCCCTGTATTCAGCCAATAAGGCTGCATCCGCAGGGCCTTGCCTTAATTGTACCATCAACTCCGCACTGGTTTCATATACCTTGGTTAATGATAAATTACCACTCATACCCTTTATCGCATGCGCTATATCTCCGGCTGCCGCATACTCATCAGCCGCCATCGCTGCCTCAAATTTAGCCATCTCTTCACTAGCCAAAAACATCATCAGCATCTTTTTAAATAGCTTCTCATTACCACGCAATCTGGCTAAACCGCCTTCTACATCTATATATGGTGCATAATTTGCCATATTAACTCCCCCTAGAAAAAATAATATTAAAAAACTCTATTATTTTATATCGTACATTTCAGCTATTTCTTTACGCTTTTTCGGCTTTAATTCGTCCAAAGCATAACCCAAGCTGATAATCAAACGAATTTCTCCCTTAGTAATACCCAAAATTTGCTTTAATTCCTCGGCCTTTTCCAGCCAGCCCACCATACAGGTTGCCAACCCCAAATCCGTAGCTGCTAAACAAAAATGTGCCGCACTAATCCCCACATCAATTTGCGCAAAAAATTGATCGCCAAATACCTTGCTTACGGCAGGTATTAGGCTAATTTCATCCTCTACCAAAACCATCATCGTCGGGGCTTGCTTTAAAAAGGGCATCGGTACTAAATCGCAAACCTTTGCCTTAATTTCGTCATCCTTAACCTCTATATAATGGGTAGGCTGACTATTACAGGCCGATGGCGATAAACGTGCCGCCTCTAAGCATTTTTGCACTTTTTCCTGCTCAACAGGCTTAGTATCATATTTACGACAACTATACCTCTGCTCCATTGCGCTAAATAATTCCATACCAACACTCCCTATTCTGTTTTATTTAAAAGGATTATCATCCCCTTGATACCTTTGCCAAAATTCCTTGCGCCATGCGCCAAAATAATTATCCTTAATCGCCTGCCGCATCTCTTCCATTAAATGACATAAATAATATAGATTATGGATAGTTGTTAAACGTATGCCCAAAACCTCATTAGCCTTTAATAGATGACGAATATAAGCCCTACTAAAGTTTTGGCAGGCATAACAACCGCAATCGGCCTGGATTGGCTGCCAATCCCTTGCATACTGCGCATTGCGGATAACCAATTTACCTTCCGGTACAAAAACCGTACCATTACGGGCAATACGGGTTGGCAATACACAATCAAACATATCAATGCCTCTGGCTACGCCTTCTACCAAGCAATCGGGCGAACCTACCCCCATTAAATAACGGGGCTTGGCCACCGGCATCAATGGCTCTAAAACATCCAAAATTTCATACATTAAAGGCTTAGGCTCACCTACCGATAGACCACCAATGCCAAAGCCGGGAAAATCAAGAGCCGTAATATCGGCTGCGCTTTTACGGCGCAATTCAGGATAAAGCCCGCCTTGCACTATGCCAAATAAGCCTTGATAATTATGTTGATGGGCATCTAAGCAGCGCTTTGCCCAGCGCAATGTCCTTTGATCGGCCTTTTGCACTCGTTTAAATTCGGCCGGATAGGGCGAACATTCGTCAAAGCACATCGCAATATCTGCGCCAAGTGCCTGCTCGATAGCCATCACTTTTTCGGCGGTAAACATATGTTTGCTGCCATCAATATGCGAGCGAAACTCTACCCCATTTTCGCCGATTTTATTTAAATCGCTTAAACTAAACACCTGAAAACCGCCGCTATCGGTTAAGATAGGGCCATCCCAGGCCATAAAATCATGAAGGCCGCCCGGCCCTGCTTCGGCCACAATATCCTCGCCCGGCCTTAAGTATAGGTGATAGGTATTAGCCAAAATTATTTTGGCACCCAAATCCTTAAGCTCATGCGGCGATACCGTTTTTACCGAGGCACAAGTGCCCACCGGCATAAAAATTGGGGTTGGCACATCGCCATGTGCCGTATGTAAGGTGCCCAGACGGGCGGCACTTTGATTATCTTGTAAATGTAAGTCAAAACTGATGCTCATAGGTTCTCCTTGCTTGATTAGGATTACTGCACTCTATCTTGTTCTTCGCGCGCTTCATTTTTATTTGCTTTGCAAATAAAAATAGCAGCTTTAATCTTTCAAGTTTTTTTGCTTCCTTGTTCAGGATTTTTAATATTTGATAATGATTTGCTTATATTTGTTTTTTGGCTTGAAAGATTAAAAGATATTATTCTTTTTTGAAAAAAAAGACCTTACTGGCCATTGCTTCGCAAAGCCACAGTTATGCACGTAGCTATAGCTCAAAATCAAAGATTTTGGCTCTAGCTCAGAATCAAAAAAACTTTCGAATTTTTAGATTATCAACATTGCATCGCCAAAGGAAAAAAAGCGATATTGCTCATCTATGGCTTCTTGATAGGCCTTTAATATATTTTCCCGACCAGCTAAGGCCGATACCAGCATCAATAGCGTGCTTTTTGGCAAATGGAAATTGGTAATCATCCCATCAATAGCTTTAAATTGATAGCCGGGATAAATAAAGGCCTCGGTTTGCCCTTCGGCAGCCATAATTTGGCCATATTGATCGGCTATCGTTTCTAAGGTGCGTACCGAAGTTGTGCCTACGGCAATTATCCTGCGCCCGGCCTCTTTAGCCGCTTTAATTTTGGCCGCATTGGCCGCATCCAGGCGATAATATTCTTTATGCATATAATGGTCTTTAATATTTTCTACCTTTACCGGCCTAAAAGTGCCCAAGCCCACATGCAATAAAAGCCGTGCAAATTCTAGGCCATAGTCGGCTAATTCGGCCATTAATGGCTCGGTAAAATGCAAGCCTGCCGTGGGGGCGGCCGCCGAACCACGCTCATTAGCATAAATTGGCTGATAACGATCCTGATCGGCTAATTCTTTTTTTATATAAGGCGGCAAGGGCATACGGCCTAAAATTTCCAGCAAATTATAAAAATCGCCTTCAAAACTAAACTCGATAATCCTGGTGCCTTCCTCGCCCATATCGATAATTTTAGCCCTTAGCGCCGGTATATCAAAAACAAGCTGCGTGCCAATCGGCAATTTGCGGCCGGGGCGCACCATGGCTTGCCAGGTGTTTAGCCCAATCTGCTTTAAAAGCAAAATTTCTACCTTAGCACCACTTATTTTTTGGGCATAAAGCCTAGCCGGCAAGACCTTGGTATCATTAATCACCAATAAATCATCTTTTTTAAGATATTGCTTTAAATCGCTAAAAATGCCATGCTTGGTTTGGCCACCGTTTTTATCTACTATTAGTAAACGCGAATTATCCCTTTTGGCCAAAGGCTCTTGGGCAATTAAATGCTCCGGCAAATCATAATCAAAATCACTTATATTCATATTATTCATAATTCCCTAAGTAAAAGTCCTCGTTAATATCCATATTATAATAATGCGCCAAAATTTCCTGATAATCATAGCCATCTTCGGCCATACCGATAGCCCCCCATTGGCTCATCCCTACCCCATGGCCATAGCCAAAGCCTTCGATGGTAATTACACTATTATCATCGCTGCCTAAGCTGCCATAGGCGGTGGCACTATTGCTATCGGCAATATGAAAGCTATCGGCCAAGCTAACAGCCGCCTCGCCCACATCACCAATTGCATATAAATCATCGGTATCTTCAAATAAAATCGGCTCATCGCTGCCGGCATCCAAAACATATACCGCACCATCATTCATATTGCTGCCATTTTGATTTACCGTAAACAAATTACTGCGCAAATTATCAAGCATAGTGCGAATAGCACTATCGCTAACGGTAATTACCCCATCGCTGCCGGTAACGGTAAATTCGGTTACCCGGCCCGATACCGTAGGCTGCCCATCGATCCCGATTGTCGATAATGAGATGCCCACATAATCGCCAATACTGCGCCCGGCATAACGCTCGGCCAAATCGACAATTTCGCTGGGCGTAAACTCTTTTTGCCAGCTATAGATATTATTACTATAGCCGCTTTCCTCGGCATAGCTATCATAAGGCGATTCCACACCCTGCAAAGGCGAGCTGCCACCCCAAACATTGGCCGCATCCTCGGTATGGCCGCCGGCATTGGAATGATACACGCAATCAAAAATATCGTCTTTATAATAAACAACCTCACCCCAAGTAGAATCGATGGCCTCGATAACAATACCGCCATCGCCTTCGATTTCGGCAGAATAACCGCCATATACCTGGGATGAGGTGCCATCGGTTACATCATAATAATTATGATCGGGATTAAGCTTGGCCATTACATAAGAACGGCTGGCCACTGCTTGTGCCTTGGTAGCCTCTAAAGGTTGATTATAGCCAATCTCCTTGCCCACTACCCCATATAGGTAATATTCAACATCGACAATATTTACCGCATAGGCAGCATCATCTAAACTAAAGCGAAAATCGCCCCGATACAGCTTATCTTCGTAGCTAAATAGGCAATTCTCGTCCCGAGCCAGCAAGTAAATTTCGTCCAAATCGGCCTCTAGCAGGCGGTCGTTTACATATAAATCATAGCCATTGCGGCTTTCTTCTAAAATAATTTGATCATCATCGCTTAGGCGATCGATTTCCTCCCCATCATAATCAAAGAGCAAATCATAATCGCCATTATCAATAGTAATGACAAACTGCTCTTTTACATTATCCGATAATAAAACCCTTACATCCTCGGCCAAGGCCAAAGGAGCAAAAGCTAAAAGCGACATTAGGCTTAAAAGCAGGCCTTTTAATAGATTTTTTTTCATAAACACCCTCCTATTTGCGAAATAATGCTAAGATAATATTGATGATAATACTAATCACAATACAACTTACAACCGGAAAATAAAAACTAAAATTACCTTTTTTAATAAAAATATCGCCGGGCAGGCCTTGAAAATTAAGCTTGTCCAAAAGCAGCAAAAGCAGCCCTAAAGCCAGCAATACCCCACCGCCGATCAGGCAGTATTTAGCTAAAACCGACATTCTATTTACCCTTATAAAATCTTTCTTTCTCACTATAAATACAACCACAATATTTTTGCATATACAACTCTTTTTCGCGGGCGGCAGTTAAGCCGCTTCTAAAATGCGGCCGCCAATCCCGATAAAAGAAATTTAGGCCATATTGGGCGGCATATTCCTCGCCAATTGCCCTGATTTTGTCCTGGTCTTGATAGGGGCTAACCAATAAAGTAGTGGAAAAATGGCTGCATCCCATGCTTAATGCCTGCTTGGCAGTGGCCTCCAAGCGCTCGCGATAGCAATAGTCGCAACGCTGTTCGGGCTTAGGCGCAACCGCCTTAAGCCAGGATTCCAAATCATAGCTATTATCTATTATAGCAGGAAGTTTGTAAAATGCAACAGTTTCTTCAAAAGATTGGCGACGCGCCTTAAACTCCTGATAGGGCTGAATATTGGGATTATGGAAATAAAGCCGGATGTTTTCGTCCAGGCCTTCGATTAATAAGGCTCTGATTACCCCGGTGGCGCAAGGGCCACAGCAGGCATGCAATAATAATTTCAAACTATTCCTCCTGATTAACTAAGTGGCTGAACAGGCCTCTTTCCTGCTCATCATGGCCTGCGGCTAAGATATTGGCCGGCATGATTTTATTAAAATACTGATACGCACCCGGCGTGGCCACCCTGCCCCGTGGAGTGCGCTTGATAAAGCCCAGTTGCATCAAATAAGGCTCGCAAATATCCTCGATAGTATCCACCGATTCGCTAATGCTGGCGGCAATGGTATCCAAGCCAACCGGCCCTCCGCTAAAGCGCTCGATAATCGCCAGCATAACCTTGCGATCATTGGCATCTAAGCCTAGGCTATCCACATCCAGGGCATTTAGGCTTTTTTGAGCGAGTTCGGCACTGATAATACCGCCACCTTCCACCTCGGCAAAATCACGCAAGCGGCGTAAAAGGCGATTAGCTATCCTAGGCGTACCCCGAGAGCGGCGGCAAATTTCCCTAGCGCCTGCTTCTTCTAATTGCACATTTAACAGTTTAGCTGCTCTATTTAAGATTTGCAATAATTCTTCTTCACTATAGTATTCCAGATGAAAGATAATCCCAAAGCGGTCTCGCATCGGTGCGGAAAGCATCCCTGCCCTGGTAGTTGCACCGATTAAGGTAAAAGGCGGCAAATCCAAGCGCAAAGTTTGGGCGCTGGGGCCTTTGCCTAAAACTATATCAAAGCCAAAATCCTCCATAGCCGGATAAAGAACCTCTTCCACCACCCGATTAAGGCGATGAATTTCGTCGATAAAAAGAATATCCCTAGGTTGCAAGCCGGTAATAATTGCAGCTAAATCACCGGGCCGCTCGATAGCAGGGCCGGAGGTAATCCGAATATTTACATTTAATTCATTGGCAATAATATTGGCCAAAGTGGTTTTACCAAGCCCCGGCGGTCCATAAAGCAATACATGATCCAAGGCCTCGCCCCTTTGCAAGGCCGCCTTGATAAAAACGGAAATATTTTGCTTAACCGCAGTTTGGCCTGCATATTCGGCCAAGCTGCGCGGCCGAATACCCGGCTCTATCTCCCGATCCTCATAGCGCATAGAGGAGGTTATCAGCCGATCTTCTTCTTTAAAACTATCATCAGCCATAGCCGAGCTAAAAAATTTATCGTCTTGCACAAAGGCCTCCTATATATGCGTATTTTTTAATATAAAATATTTATTAAACAAATTAATTTTGAGCAGCCAGCCGCATTGCCTCTTGCAATAGCTGATTAGCCTTAGCATCTGCCCCTAAATTATTACGGGCAGCAATAGCCAAAGCCCTGGCCTCGGCACCTTTATAGCCCAATTGGCCTAAAGCCTGTAATAATAAGTCGTCATTATTAAGTGCCGTAGCGCCTAGGCCTGCGCCCATTTGTTCTTGCTCTAAAGCCAATTGGCTATTAAAGCTAAATTTATCTTTTAAGTCCACCACCAGGCGCTGAGCGGTTTTTTTGCCCACCCCGGGTACTTTGCAAAACAAATTATAATCGCCGGCCGATAAGGCCACGCTAATATCGTTTACACTAAGATTATCTACTATTGCCAAGGCGGTTTTAGCGCCAATACCGGATACTGCCAACAATTGCCTAAACAGCTTTAGCTGGTCGTATTCACCAAAACCAAATAATTGCCAGGCATCTTCTCTTATCTGTAAATGGGTATGAAGCATAATTTCTTCGCCAATGGCTAAGTTTTGATTTAGGCGCTGCCTGGCAATCAAAACGGCATAGCCCAGGCCATTATTATCGATAATCAGCAAATCATCTTCCAGGCTTACAATATAGCCACGAATAAAAGCAATCATCCTCGGCCTCCTAATTTATTGGCTACTAGCATTTGATTGGTCATAAAACGGCTATGGGTTATGGCAATGGCCAAAGCATCGGCGGCATCATCGGGTTTAGGGATATGCTGCATTTGCAAAATTCGCTTAACCATGGCCTGCATTTGCTGTTTACTGGCCCTACCATAGCCGGAAACCGCCTGCTTAACCTGCAAAGGCGTATATTCGGCCACCATAATATCCTGTTCGGCGCAGGCAAGCAAAATTACCCCGCGGGCCTGGCCAACCGGTATAGCGGTAGTAATATTACGATTAAAATAAAGCTTTTCCACGGCCACCACTTGGGGCTGATAGGCCGCAAGCAGCTGATTGATTCCGCCAAAAATTCTTTGCAGGCGCTGGGGCATGGGGCATTCGGCCTTGGTTTTAATCGAGCCATAATCCCGCAAAATATTTTGACCTTTTTGATATTCAATAAGCCCATAACCGCAAATTGCCGTACCGGGATCGATGCCCAAAATTATCATTATTTTCTCCGCAAAATCAACTTTCTTAACATATTATAATTCGTCACAGATAGCATACATTCCTGCTAGCCCATGATGATTATCTGATCATTGGCCTTAATTTCGCCGCCTTCTATAACCTTGGTAAAAATGCCTTCGGTGGGCATAATGCAATCGCCGGCTTGCTCTTTAATAGCGCAACCATGATGGCATTCTTTGCCGATTTGGCTAACCTGATGCAGGCTATCACCAATCTTTAAATAGCAGCCAATCGGTAATTGATGCAAAATTATGCCCTCGGTGGTTAAATTTTCGGCAAAGCTGCCAAAAATTAAAAAGTCCAGCCCCTTGGCCTTCATTTTATCGACACTTTCTTGAGCCAGCAGGCTAATTTGCCTGATGCCCGGTGCAGCATGGGCATCATTTTCTAAGCCATGATCGGCAATTAAAAGGGCATTGTCAATAGCCGCTTTCTTTTGCCCCTTCTTAGCACTAATATTTACCGATAGCAGGCGTCCACGGCCAATTTCTCGGCAGTAATCGCCGCTTTTGCCACCACTTTTGCTAAGCAAAACAGTATTAGCAATTTGCATTTCTTTATCGATGGCTTTGCACATATCATAAATGGTTAAAGCAGCCACCGAGGCCGCCGTTAAGGCCTCCATCTCCACCCCGGTGGGGGCTAGGGTTTTAACCTTAGCACTGATAATTATTTTGGTTTCGGCAAGCATAAAGCTTAAATCACAGGCCGTAAGCGGCAGATTATGGCACATCGGGATTAAATCGGCTGTTTTTTTAGCAGCCATAATCCCGGCCACCTGAGCCACTGCCAAAACATCACCTTTTTTGATTTGCCCTTCTTTAATTTTTTGAATAGTAGCCTTAGCCATTATAATTTCCGCCTTGGCTAAAGCCTGGCGCGAGCTGGCCTTTTTATCATTAACATCCACCATAACCGCTCTGCCTTCGCTATTAAAATGATTAAATTCCATACTAGCCTCCAATATTTTTCATTTCTCTTTTAATATAATTTTTTTGATTTAATTGATGCTCTTTGGGCTTAAGCATAATCGCTTGGTAAATCTTGGCCTTTAGCTGCTCTTGGCAGCCAAAACCATCCTTAATATCAATTTCCCGATCGGAATGCAAACAAGGCTTAATCATGCCATCGGATGTAAAGCGCAACCGATTGCAGTTTGCACAAAAAGCGCAGCTTAGCGGCGTAATCAAACCTACTTTACCTCGTCCGTTCGGCAATTGATATAATACAGCCGGCGAATGGGGGTCGGGGTTAATAACCGCCCTTAATTGCGGAAAAAGCTGCTTAATTTTATTAGCCGGGCAAAAATGCTCTTCTGCCCAGCTAGCGCATTGCCCCATCGGCATAAGCTCGATAAAGCGCATATCTAAATCATAATCCACCGTTAATTGCAAAAGGTCGGCTAAATCCTGCTCGCTATGCAAATCAGTTAAAACAGCATTAATTTTAAGCTTATCAAACCCTAAGCTTAAAGCCGTATCCAAGCCTTGTAAGGCTTGCTTTAAATCGCCACCATAGGTTAGCCGCCGATAAAGATCGGGATCTAGGCTATCTAAGCTTAAATTTATAGTATTAAGGCCGGCCTGCTTAAGCAGGCTGCCATATTCGGGCAGTAGCAAGCCATTAGTGGTTAAAGCTACCTGCTTAAACAGGCCTAAACGGCAAATATCGGCGATAAAATAAGCCACCCCTTTACGCAATAATGGCTCGCCGCCGGTAAAGCGAATTTTGCTGATGCCTAAATCGGCCAAGGCTATACATAGCTCTTTTACCTGCTCTAGGCTAATAATTTGCTGACATAACTTTTTATCAACACCATCAGGCGGCATACAATAGCGGCAACGCAAATTACAGCGATCGGTAAGCGAAATACGGGCATAATTAATCTTGCGTTGATATTTATCTTCCATATTAACCATCAATTTGGCCACTTTGCGCATATTGATAGCCGCCTAAGCGCTCCAAAATCTCCTTAAATCGCTCACTTTTGAGCAAATCGATAAAACTTTGCACTCTTGGGTCGGCTAAATCAGATTTTTTGAGCACAAAATCATATTCTTCATTGGCGCAAGGGTAAAAATCCAAATCTAAGGCTTTGGCCGCCGAATATACGCCCAGCCCCAAATCGGCCGCTCCACTTTGCACCGCCGCCGCCACCGCCATATGGGTGGTGTATTCCTTATCATAGCCATAAATTTGGCTGCTATCGATGCTTAATTGATTTAAATGATAATCGAGCAAAATCCGTGTGCCCGAACCACGCTGGCGATTAGCAAAGGCAATACCGGGCTTGGCCAAATCGGCAAAAGATTGATAAGCTGCATCTTTACGGCAGATAAAGCCCTGCACTCGGGCTACCCCTTTAATAATAAGATAATCATCGCCCAAAATATCGGCCACAATTTGCCGATTATAAAGGCCGCTTTCTTCATCCAAAATATGAATCGGTGCTAAATGACAAAGCCCCTTTTGCAAGGCCATCAAGCCGCCCATGCTGCCCACATGGCTGGATTTAATCGGCAAAATATCGGCCATTTCATCCAATAATAAGTCATGGCTGCCGATAAAAACCAAGGTCTGCTCAATTTCGCTTAAAGGGCGCATTAATTCTACTACTAAGCTTTGCCCCTGCTCTATACCCTCTACATTGCGTTCAATCATGGCCAAGCCATCGGCTTTAACCAGGCTCATAATCGAAGCCGCTCCCCGCTCAAGGGGGGTAGCCAAATATTCGCCATCTATTTTGGCTAAGCTTACCCGAATAAACTCACTATGCTTTAAGCCAGATACCAGGTTACGGGTAATTTTAGCATTAATTTCCGGCCGCTTTTGGGTGGTTAAAAAGGGCTTAACAAATTTTTCAAAAACCAAATAGGCCGAAACCGGATAGCCGGGCACGCCCAACACCGGCTTATGATTAATTTGGGCTAAGATGGTTGGCTTGCCGGGCTTAATCGCCAGGCCATGGGTATGAATTTGGCCTAAAGCCTTAATCGCCGGCGCTGTAAAATCACGGCTGCCTGCCGAGCTGCCGGCATTGATAATTACCAAATCATTTTCGGCTACTGCCTTTTTGATCATCTGTTCTAAGTCGGCTTGCTCGCCTTTAACTATTGGATATGTTTTAGCAATTGCCCCATACTGACTGGCTAAGCCACTAAAAACATGGGAGTTATATTCCATCAGCTTGCCCGGCTTTAGCTCATCCACCGTGGTTACCAATTCGGCGCCGGTGGGGATAATAGCCATTTTAAGCTGCCGATAAACCTCAATTTGCCCTACGCCGCCCGAAAGCAAGGCGCCAATATCCATCGGCCTGATTTGATGCTGCGATTTAAGCAGCATTTCGCCCTGAACCACACTTTCGCCCACCATGCGCATATGCTGCCAAGGATGCGCCGATTCGATAATCAGCAAAGCCTGATCCTCTTGCGGGCTGATATCTTCAATCATAATCACACAATCAAAGGGGGCAGGCACCAAATCGCCGGTATTAACATAGCAGTAGTCGCCATTTTGCAAAAGCAAGGGATTTGATTGATGGGCACTTACTGTTTTAGCGGCAATGGTTGCAATGCCGTCCATGGCTGCCGCATTAAAGCAAGGATCGGAAACAGCGGCATAAATCGGGCTTACAGTTATCCTATTTAAAGCCTCGGTAGTGGCGATAATCTCGGTTTTAGCTAAATCAAATTGGCCAAAATAGGCCTCAAAATGCTCTTTAGGATCATTATTTTCGATAAAAATATTTCTGGCCATAATTACCTCAATCAAATAATTTTATTTTTACTTGGCTGCCTTTAAGCAGTCCTTCACAATTGGCCGACATTTGAATATAGCCATCGGCATTAAGCAAAAGGCTGATATTGCCCGATTTGCCATAAATCGGCTCGGCTAAATAATTGCCATCCTGCTCGCTAATTTTAACGGCTTGATAAGTAATTTTACCGCCGGCCGCATGCAAATTCTCGGTTAAAACCGCCTGCAAATAATGGCTAGGCGCATTTAAGCCGATTTTGGCGGCCCAAAAAGGTTTAAGCAATTCCTCAAAAACCATAATCGCCGCCACCGGATGGCCGGGCAAAACAATTATCGGCTTGGCATCGGCTTTGGCGATAATCGTGGGCTTGCCCGGCTTTAAGGCCAGGCCATGCGCCAGAACTTGGCCTTTGGGCTGTGCTAATATGGCGGCCGCTCCAAAATCCTTAGCTCCGGCCGAACTGCCGCCGGACATAATTACCATGTCGGCCTTGGCCAGTGCTGCCGTTAAAGCGGCCGTTAATTGACTACTATCATCGCTGATAATTTGGCTACTAATAACTTGCCAGCCAATTTTGGTGGCCAGATAACTAATAGTATGACTATTGATATCATATATTTGCGCCCCATTTAGGGTTTGGCTTAAATCCCTAATCTCGTCGCCGGTAGAAATTATGGCTACTTGCGGCGGTTGATAAACCATAACTTTAGCCCTACCCATGGCACTTAAGGCGGCAATTTGGCTTAAACCGATTTTTTGGCCTTTAGATAAAAGCAATTGACTCTTTTGCACATCTTCGCCCCGGTAAATGATGTTTTGGCCTTTGCTAACCGGTTTATGGAGGCCAATTAATTTTTGATTATAAACCTGACAATGCTCCAGCATAATTACTGCATCACAATTTTGAGGCAAGGCAGCGCCGGTAGGTATATAATAGCAAAAGCCGGGCTTGATCGCAGCTTGTGGCTCTTTACCCATTTCGATCTCGCCGGCTAATTTTAAAATCGAAGGTATGCTATCGGATGCACCAAAAGTGTCGGCGGCTCTTACCGCATAGCCGTCTACGGTGGATTTGGCAAAAGGCGGCAAATCGTATTCGGCATAAATATCTTCGGCCAAATAGCTATTGTAGCTGCTGTTTAAATCAATTTGCATTGTTTTTAGCGGCCAAGCGGCAAAGTTTTCTTGGCAAATATTTTGGGCTTGCTCCAGGCTAATAGTCTGCAAAAACATTTTAGTCCTCCTATATACGAGCGCATTCGCCATCATTTTGATTAAGCATGTCCAAGCCATGCTCTAATTGGTCGATAATAAAAGATATACATTCTTGAGCGGCCTTGGGGCTGCCCGGTAAATTAATAATTAAAGACGATTTTCTGATTCCGCATTTGCCACGGGATAAGATAGCACGCTCGGTAATAGCCGCACTTTTTATACGCATATATTCGGCAAGACCCGGTGTTTCGCGCTCGATAACCTGGGCGGTGGCTTCAGGAGTGATATCTGTTGGCGCCATGCCTGTACCGCCGGTGGTTACAATTAAATTAACTTTTTGCTGATCGCAAAGCCTCTTTAAGGTATCGATTAGCATTTGACTATGATCGGGCAGCAGGATTTTTTCTGCTATATTATAGCCTTTAGCAGCTAGTATTTCGGCCAGCAAGGGGCCGCTTTTATCTTCTCTTTGGCCTATATAGCCCTTATCGCTTAGCGTTATTATGGCACAAGTATACATATTTAGCTCCCTTTTTGTTTTTTCTTATTATAACCTAGCTATTTCTAAAATACAATAGCTAATTTTAAGGGGTGCCGCCTTCAAGCCAGCTGCGATTTTTTATCAAAAAGGGCCTATAACTTTTTGCTTTTTTACTTGACAAAAGGGTTTATTGGGCTTATAATTAGCCAGTATTTGCACACTAACTGAATATGATATTTTTTTGGTAATCATTTAAGCTAAGTGGGGTTAACTTACCCTATATGCTTGCTTGATCGGGGATAAAAGCGAAAGCCTTTGTCCTTCCTGTGTTGAAAAGAAAAAGTATGCCGCTTAAGTATATCTTTAAATCAACACTTAGTGTTGATTTTTTTTTGAGGAGGATTAATTTTGAAAACTATTAGTGCAGCTACCTGGGCTGAACTTGAAAAAAATAATGGCTGGGCAGTTTGGCAAGCCCCCTTTGATAATAACTATAATGACTGCTGGGATGCAGATGCTCATCTTTGGGGCCGTGATATTGATTTGGGCATAGAGGATATGATGATTGAGAATATTGTGGCCGCCCTTGATATAGAATCTACCGCCACTGTTATGGATTTATGCTGTGGCCCGGGCAGGCTAACTACCGCCTTGGCTGCTAAATGCCAGCATATTTTGGCTGTGGATGGCGGCGATAATATCCTTAAGGTTTGCGAGCAGCGCCTTAAAGATCGCAATATTAGCAACTATACCATGCATAAAGCCAATTATTTTGATTTGGAGCAAAGAAAAAATATACCGCAAGCCGATATTGTTTTTGCCTGCCACTCCCCTGCTGCAGCCGATATTTTGGAATTATCTAAGCTTGCTACTAAAAGATGCATTGTTGCCGGAGTGGTTAAAGGGCCAATTTCTTTGATTGTTTATAATGACTTATTTTATCAATGCGGCGCAACTTATAATCAAACTCCTCCACCTACTAATTATCAGGAAGAATTGGCCTATATGGAGCGCAGTATCGAATATCAATTTGGCCTTTTAATTGCCTTAGGCGCCTTGCCCAAAGTTAGCTATGCCCAAGGCGGTCTCAAATATACCGCCGTCAGCCGTGAGCAATTATATCAAGTTTTTAGTCAACTAAGCCCGATTAAAGAAGGGGCTTGGCCGCTATTTTGCAGCCATGTAGATCAATATACTTATCAAGACGAGCAAGGCTTTACCTTTTATCGACCCCAAGTATATTCCATTTTGCAATGGAATCCGGCCGATATCAATCGGGATTTATTATATGTTTAAGCAAATTAAAATATCCTTTACTATTAAGATAATAATCTTGTTAGCTGCCCTTTTGCTTACCATTTTACTATCATTTACCTTAGGACGTTATAGTTTAAGCGCCGGCGAATCTTTGCGTATTTTATTTTCTAAGCTCTTACCCCTTGAGCAAACCTGGAGCGATACCCAATACTCGGTAGTTTGGGATGTGCGTTTTCCGCGAATTATTGTAGCAGTAATGGTAGGCGCAGGCTTGGCGGTTGCCGGCAGTTGTTTTCAGGGTGTATTTAAAAATCATTTGGTTAGCCCCGATATTTTAGGGGTATCGGCTGCAGCCGGTTTTGGGGCGGCCTTGGGCATTATCCTTAGCGATACTTCATCCTATGCCTTAGTAAGCCTGCTGGCCTTTGCCTTTAGTTTTCTAGGCGTTTTTGCCACTTATTTGCTGGCCAAGACCAAAGGCGGCAATTCGCCTGTGATGCTGGTTTTAAGCGGAATTGTAATTACATCCTTGGCTAATGCCGGTATTTCTATCATGAAATATTTAGCCGATCCGCTCGATCAATTACCGGCTATTACTTTTTGGTTGATGGGCAGTTTATCGTCTATGCGCTGGGCAAATGCCTATTTTAGCACCCCGATTATTTTAGTTTGCACCTTAATCTTAATCTTTTTAGGCTGGAAAATAAACCTATTAACCATGGGCGATGCCGAGGCTAAAAGCCTGGGCGTAAATGTAAGCAGCCTGCGTCGCCTAATCATTATTATGGCCACTATTATTAGCGCTACCTGCGTTAGCATGTGCGGCACTATAGGCTGGGTGGGCTTGGTTATCCCCCATATCAGCCGCTTTATATCAGGGCCTGATCATCGTAAATTAATCCCTGTTTCTTTTTTAAGCGGCGCAATATTTTTATTGATTGTCGATAATATCACCCGCTCTATATCGGAATCGGCCATCCCCTTAAGCATTATCACCGCTTTGGTCGGTGCGCCCTTTTTTGCCTTTTTAATAAAGTTAAAAGGAGGGCAACAATAATGGCTAAGGCTTTGGAAATTAATAATTTAAGCTTTGCCTATCAAAAGCAAAGCCCTGTTTTGGAGAATATTAATTTAGATGTAGAGCAAGGTAAGGTTTTATGTATTTTGGGTTCTAATGGATGCGGCAAATCAACTTTGCTTAATGCCATTTTAGGTAATAATTTAGCAAGTAGCGGCGAGGTAAAAATCTTTGGCCAGGATATCAAAGCGATGTCGCCTTTAGATTTAGCCCAAAAGGTGGCTATGGTTTTTCAGGAGCATTTGCCGCCTTTTCCTTATTCGGTTTTTGATGTAGTTAAGATGGGCAGAGCGCCGTATTTGCAGGCCTTTGGTATTTTAAGCAAAAAAGATCGTCAAATTGCCTACGATGCTTTGGCTGCAGTTGGTTTTGAGCATTTATTAGATAAACCGTATACCAATATTAGCGGAGGTGAACGACAATTAGTACTTATTGCCAGGGCGCTTTGCCAGCAAACCGATTTAATTTTGATGGACGAGCCTACCTCGCATCTGGACTTTAAGAATCAGGCTTTAATCATGAAAATAGCCTATAAATTGGCTAAAGAAAAAAATATCACTATTGTGATGACCACCCATATTCCCCATCATGTTTGGCTATATCCGGCTAAGGTGGCCTTAATCAAAGACGGCAAAATCCTAGCCAGTGGCGAAAGTATGGAGATTATGACCGAACAAAATCTGCAAAAAATTTATAATATGCAGGTAAAAGTATTAAAAAACTATGATCCGGATTTAAACAAGGAATTTATAACCTGTATACCGGTTCTAAATTAAAGGAGAACAAGAATGAAAAAGCTATTACTATTGATGATGTTGGCATTTAGCCTAACCTTTAGCGCCTGTGGTGCCGAAGAAGCAGCCGAAGCCCCTGCCGAGGAAGCCGTTGAGGAAGCAACCGAAGAAGAAAGCTCGGAGCCTGCTACCGAAGAAGATAGCGAAGAAGCTGCCGCTACCCGCACCGTAACCGATGATTTGGGCGAATTAACCGTACCCCAAGAATCTTTTAGAATTGCCGCCTCGGCACCTGCCCATTGGAGCAGCGTAATGTTGGTAGGCGCTACTGAAAAATTAGTGGCTATCGATGAATGGGGCACCCCTTGGTTAGAAGAAAAAGTGCCTTACTTTGCCGAATTGCCGGTAGTATTTTCGGCCAATGAGGTAAATACCGAATCCTTATTAGCTGTAGAACCGGATTTAGTGCTATATGCTACCCGTTATGGCGAAAATTTCCGACTACAATTAGAAGATTTAGGTATCGCTTATGTTTCCGGCCGCTGGGCTGGTGATACTAATTTAGAGCAAATCAAAAACTATCAATTATTTATCGGCGAGGCTATTGGTGGTGTATCTAATGATATCGCCATTGCCTATGGTACTGATTTTGATGCCATGTTTGCTGATATCAGCGCTCGTACCGCCGATATTGCCGAAGCCGATCGTCCGCGCACCTTACATGTGGCCGATATTGATCCTTTAACCATCATTGTCGGCGAAAGCGCCAGCGATGAATGGATAACCTTAGCCGGTGGCATTAATGTGGCCAATAGCGCCGAAGGCACACCGGGCGCCAATTCGCGCTCGGTAGAAACTACTATCGAGCAGGTATTAGAATGGAATCCGCAAGTAATTATTTGCGATACCGATTATAATGATGTAGCCAATACCATTAAAAATGATCCGCTTTGGGCCAGCATCGAGGCCGTTGCCAATGATGATATTTATATTATGCCTAAGGGCTTGATGTCTTGGGGTTATTATGGTCCTGAGGAATATTTGATGATGCCTTTTGCCGCCAAAGCCATTAGTGGCGAATTATTTGCCGATTATGATATCGAAGCTTTAACCACCGATTTTTATCAAAACTACTATAATATCGAGCTTAATGCCGATGATTTAACCTATATCTTTGGTGTTGACGGTGTTGTTAATGATATTTTTAATAAATAGTTATCTGTAATTTAAAGCCACCTTTGCCGTTTTTTGGCAAGGGTGGCTTTTTATTTGGAGGCGCTGCCCCGCCAAACCCAGGCTATTTCTAGTAAAAAATCTAGTAAAACTATAGAGTTTCCTTTACAAAATGTCTGTTTTATGTTACAATACAAAGGACTATATTTTTTTATGAGGGAGGTTTTTTTATGAAGGATCGTGGTTCTTTTGCCAGTAATATTGGTTTTATTCTGGCAGCGGCAGGTTCGGCTATTGGTTTAGGGAATATTTGGAAATTCCCCGGCCGCGTGGGCGAAAACGGTGGCGGTACATTTATTTTGGTTTATATTGCTATTGTAATTTTTATTGGTGTATCGATTATGCTGGCCGAAATCGCAGTTGGCCGCCATGGCCAAAAAAATACGGTAGGCTCTTTTAGGGCTATTAACCCTAAGTTTGCCTTTATCGGTAAATTTGGTGTTGTTACCGCTTTTATTATTCTATCCTATTATGGGGTAGTGGGCGGCTGGGTTATTAAATATATTACTACCTATATAAGCGGTGCTAATTTTGGTGGTGATACCGAAACTTATTTTATAGGTTTTATTACCCAATCAATTCAGCCGATAATCTGGCAAATTATCTTTATGATTTTAACGGCGGCAGTTGTTATTAAAGGGGTATCGGCCGGTATTGAAAGGGTAAGCAAGGTTTTGATGCCTTTGCTATTTATAATCCTAATCATTATTACGGTAAGAGCGGTTACTTTACCGGGGGCAGAGCAGGGCATCGACTTTATCTTTTCCTTTGATCCTGCCTATCTTAATACCAATACCTTAATTGCAGCCTTAGGCCAGGCCTTTTTCTCATTATCTTTGGGCATGTCGATTATGGTAACTTATGGCTCTTATGTATCCAAAAAGGATTCATTACCGGGTAGCGTTGGCTTAATTAGCTTACTCGACACCGCTATTGCTCTATTAGCCGGTGTAGCTATTATTTGTGCCGTATATGCAACTAATCCCGATTTAATCGGGGCGGCAGGCGGCGGTTTTGCCTTTATATCCTTGCCTAATGTATTTGCGGCCATGCCTTTTGGCGCTTTCTTCGGCTTATTATTCTTCCTATTACTATTCTTTGCAGCCTTTACCTCGGCCATGTCGATTTTAGAGGGGGTTGTGGCTTATGTAACCGAAGAATTCCATTTATCCCGTACTAAAGGTACAATTATTGTGGCAATTTTAACCACTATTTGCGGTACGGGCTATTCCTTATCTCAAGGAGCAGTACCGGGTCTTAAATTACCGTGGTTTGATTTTGCCAATGGCTTACAAATGTTGCCGATGGGCACTGTGATGGAATTTTTAACCGACAATTTACTTATCCCCACCACCGCCCTTTTAGCCTGTATTTTTGTGGGCTGGGTTTGGAAGCCGCAAAATGCTTTAATCGAAATTAAAGAAGGTAGCAAAAATGGATTTAGGTTTGCCTCTATTTGGGTATTTTTTATCAAGTATATTTGCCCATTAGCGGTAGCAGGCATTTTAATTGCAGCCTTAGTATTTGGTCGTTCGGTTAGCTAATAATTAAAGGGGATGCCGTATTGGCATTCCCTTTCTTTTATTTAAGACCTTGGGGGCGCTGCCCCCTGAGCTAGTGCCAAAATCTTTGATTTTGAGTACTAGCTACGTGCATTAGCTGTGGGTTAGCTCTAGCTAAACCCAGCTAGGCCAATACCCCTGCAATTTTTTGAAAAAAATTGACTAAAACTTTTTACTAAGAGGATTTATTATGCATATTAATCAACAACTACAGCAATTAATTGATGCTGGCCAAGCCAGTTTTTTGATTATTAAGGATGATATTTTAGTTTATCAAGATTTGGGGATTGGCGTTAAACCTATTATCAAGGTTATTAATTCTAATCCCGATTTGATTACAGATGCCATTATAATTGATAAGGTTATTGGCAAGGCGGCAGCCATGCTGCTGATTAAGTTTAAAGCCCAAGCCGTACATGGCCTATTAATGAGCGAAACCGCCTTAAAACTGCTGGATAGGCATGGTCTTAAATATCAATATGATAATTTAGTTCCCTATATAGCCAATCGCAATAATGATGGCCTTTGCCCTTTAGAAGATAGTGTAAAAGATACCGATGATTTAGATCAAGGATATAGCAATATCCTTGCCAGAATTTCCGAATTGATGAAAGCAAAATAAAAAGGGGTCTGTCGCATGCGACAGACCCCTTTTACTATCAAAAGATCTAAAACTTAATAACCGGCATCACTATCATCAGGATTAATATCAGTATTTAACTGGAAATACATCTCGGTAAAATAATCAAAGCCGCCATAACTTTCGATTTCCTCGGTATTAAAGTGACCATAACCATAGCCCTCTAAGTAACCATAGTATGGATAGGCAGCTAAATAGTCTGCCATATCATAACCATAGTAATCACCATAATAATCTCCATAATAATAATCATCATAGTAACTATAGTAGTAGTCAGAATAAATATTAATGT
>CAYJBP010000036.1:0-20059 GCA_964368605.1 uncultured Peptococcaceae bacterium
TTTGCTGATAGCTTGTTTTGTGTAGAGCACTTCATTTTTATTTGCCTCGCAAATAAAAATAGCAGCTATCTTTCAATTTTATCAATTCGATTTAAGGTTTGCTATTTATTACTTGTTCTTATCTAGCCTTTATTCGCTAAATATTCAATAATTGAAAGATTAAGATCAAAAGATCAAAAGATTAAAACCATTACTTTTTGTAAAAAGTAATACAAAAACTTTTAATTATTCTGCATCAGGTAGGTCTTTGTTAATTGTTAATAAGAAGCTGCCGGCCATACAGGCTGCTATGCCTACTATTGTTAATACATAACCTATTGCACCATTGCCATCGCCTAAAATATAGGCTTCGGGGATAAAATAGCTAAAGGGCGATAGAATTAATAGGCCGCCTTCTATGCCCAACATCGCCAATATGCGTGATAAGGCAATGAGGATTAACATTATCCAGCCAATATACAGGCTGCCATTATAAGCATTTTTAAAGGCAATGGCAATTAATAAACCAATGCTAAAAAATAATAATTGCAAAAGAATATTGCTTAAAATAAAATTGGCCGCATGGGCATTAATTATTGCCGGTTCAAATAAAATCCCAAGCGGCAAATAGCTAATTAAGGTTATAACCAGGCAAATAACAAAGGCGGCGGCAATTTTATAAACCAAGACCATATAACGGGGTAGGGGGCGGCTAAAAATATAATCTACCGTGCTGGCTTGCTTTTCGCGGTTGATAATATTAACACCTAAAATGCCTGCTAAAAATGTGATAATATACATGGGTAATAGTAAAAGCGAGCTTAAAAAGCCCTCGGCACTGGCCAAACCCTCGTTTAAGTTAAAGCCCAATAATAAGGCTAAAGCATCGGGTACTATATAAAATAATTCGCTGATATTGGTATTATTTAAGATTAAATATTTAAAAATTACCCCGCCTATGGCCAACACAATAACCGAGGCCAATAAATAATTAAAGGCGGTGCGAATATTATATTTAAGCTCTTTGATAAAAATCTGCATAAAAATCTCCTTCAAATCATAAATGAATAATATATTGCAAAGTGTTAAATTAGCATCTGCGGTGGGGCCGAGCTTTTAATCAAGATAGCGGCATATGCCCCGGCCAATGCAGTAATGGCCTTTAATTTAATCTTTGCTATAATAATAATAGAAAATATCTTCGGCATTAGGATCTTCTAAAAATAGGCTGTGCAAGGGCAAGGTAGCTAAAACCGTCAATAATTGCTGCACATTACCACGATATAAAAATTCCAGGTTGTCTTCTGTTAAATATAAATCGGTAACTCCGGCTAAGGCTAAGGTTTCAATCGGTTCCGAGCATACTGCTCGCACCTTAATAAAGGTGTTTTCCCGTAAATAGGAAATATCCCTGGTATCGATTAATTCCCCTTTGCGCAATAAGGCCAAGCGATGGCAAAGCCTTTGCACTTCGCCAAAAAAGCCCGAGGCAATAATTAGGGTTAAATCGCCCTTTTTATGCTCTTCTTTTAAAAATTCATATAACCGATGCTGAAAAACCGGCTCTAAGTTTTGGCTTGGCTCGTCTAAAAAAGCAATTTGCGGATTATGGCTAAAGGCCTGGATAATCGCTAAAAGCTTTTTACCGCTATCGGTTAAATCTTCAATTCTTACCTTGGGGTCGATCATAAAATAATCGCATAATTCGCCAATTCTTTTGCTGCAATTGGCTTTATAAAAGGAGGCATTATAATTTAAAAACTCCCTTACTCGCATATCTTCATAAAAAGACATCTTGCTGGGCACAAAGCCCACTTTTTGCCTAATTTTACTGCTATGCTTTTGGGCATCTAAGCCTAAAATGGTGGCTCGTCCGCTTTCGGGCTTGGCCATATCCAGCAAAATACGCATTAAAGCCGTTTTGCCGGATTGCTTAGCGCCAACCAGGCCAAAAATTTCCCCTTCATCAATAGTTAAGCTGATATTATGCAATCCTTTGCCTTTTTGCTTCTTTTGGCAAATATTTTGCAATGTAATAATTTCTGCCATTTCAATCTCCTGTATTTTAGTTTTAAGTGATATTGCTTGGATAATATAAATATGCCAAAAAATAAACAATAGCAGAAAAATAGCTGCATATTTATGATATAATAATCACTTAGTGATTATTATATCATAAATCCCAAAAAAATCTAGCATTTATGTGCTAATTTTATTATATTTATTTGATTTTAGTAAAAAAAATATTGCTCTGCGGATGAGCAATATTTTTTAATCCATTAATAATTCTAATAAATCATCTAAGGTATCATTTGATAAAGGGATAATTAGGCTAAAAGTGCAGCCTAATCCGGGATTATTGCATAGCTTTAATTCGCCGCCATGCTCGTGGGCAATATCAGTGCAAGCGCTAAGGCCTAGGCCGGTACCGCTGGCCTTAGTGGTAAAAAAAGGCTGCCAAATATTTTCTAAATTTTCGGGATCAATACCATTGCCATTATCACTAATCGCCAAAACCATATTTGAGCCGGCTTTTTTAAGGCTAATTTCGATTGTCGGCTGCTCCCTAAAGGCGCAGGCATCGCAAGCATTGATAAATAAATTGGTAATCAGCCTGCGAATTTGGCTTTCGTCCAATAAGCAAAATGCCTGCTCAGTAAAAATATCTGTTTTAAGGCTAATATCTCTGATAAGGGCTATGCTTTGTAAAAGCATTAAGATTTCTTCAACAATATCGGGTAAATTTAATCTATGCAAATCGGCCGGTGCTAAGCGTGATAAATGCCTAAACTGCTCCATCAAGCGGCTCATATGATTAATTCCATCATGGATATGCCCAAAATTTTTGGCCAAATCGGCATCTAAACCCAATACTTTGGCCTCCAATACCTGAACATGCGCCGAAATTGCCGCTAGGGGATTGCGTAGTTCATGCAAAACTGCTGCTATATCAATCGAGGCTAATACATTATCCGCAATGGGATCTTGCGTCTTAATTGCCTGCTTAGAAAGGGCATGATTAGGCTGCAACTCAACATTTTTACACCATTTTAAATATTCTGCATCAGAAGCAGCATTAATTCTATCGGCCAAATCGTGGTTAATAATGCTAGGTTTTTGGTATAAATTATTCTTTTTTGTCGATTTGTCTTTCAAGCTATTAGCCCTCCTTTAAGGATATATATTCTTAAAGCAAGAGTAAATTACCTGCCTTAAAGTATAAATTTTACTATAAGAATAGTTTATTATTAAATTAACTATTATAAATTTTTAAAAAAGATTGTATTTTATACTAAGTATATGTTAAAATGTAATGTAAAGTGTAATTTTGAATTTATCTAGGGGAGATTTTATGATTAAACGTCATCAAAATATCCTGATTATCGGATTAGGCATTGTTATGCTAATTCTCATTGCAATTGGGATGGTACAATATAGTAAATCAATTAGTGAACGCTTGGAAAACTCTACAGTAGGCGTAATGCAGGAGATGATGCTCCAGCAAAAAGCTACTTGGAATGCCGAAGTATCTAAGCAAATAACCTTGCTGGAGAGTATAGCCCATACCGCCGTACTTTTTGGCTATGACGAAACTGATATAGCAAGCTTTATTGCCTCGCAGGAGCAAGTTCATAATTTTAACAAATTAATCGTTAGCGGTTCAGATGGTATGGGGCTTACCTCGGATTATGATATTTTGCGTTTTGACGGCTATCAATTTTTTCAGCAAATTTTAGATGGTGATAATATAATTACCGACCCAATGCTATTGCCTAATCAGCATGTTGATGGCATTGTACTGGGTGTGCCCATTTATGAAGAGGGCATAATCGTCGGGGCTATTTTGGCTCAGTATCCTGATGCGTATTTTAATCAGGTGCTATTGCCAATTTTTAATAATGCTGCTACCAGTTATATTATCAATCAAAATGGTCAAATCATAGCTTGCAATGATGCCCAAATTTTTGCCGAGCATGATAATCTGTTTTCGATTTTATCTAATGGCCAATTTGGCTATGATCTTTCGTATCGGGCATTTACCGAGCAAATTTGGCAAGGCGATGTTGGCGGCTTGCATTATGATGTTGATGGCGAACAATATATTGCCGAATTTAGTCATTTGGACATCAATAATTGGTCATTATTTGTTACTGTGCCTACGGCTACGGTGGCGCAAAGTTCTACGGCCATTATCAATGGCATGACCATTTTTAATATTGTAGTGATTATTGCTTTTGCGGTTTTGATTTTTATTATCTTTGTATTGCGTAATGGAAGCGAAAAAGAAATTGAGCGTATTGCCTACTATGATGAATTAACCGGCCTTCCTAACTTAACTAAGTTTAAAATGGATATTAATCAGCTTATCCAAAAAAATCCGCAGAAAAAATTTGCAATTGTAAAGATGGATATTATTAATTTTAAGGCCATCAATCAATTATTCGATTTCGAGGTAGGTAATCGGATTATTAGGGCTATTGCCGATGTGGGGCGTACCTCTCCTTCGCCTTATTTTGTGCAGGGTAGGGTTGGTGCCGACGAGTTCTTGATGTTTTCCGAGGTGGAATTGCTCGGCAATCTATCAGAAATTCGCCATGAATATGAATATAGGTTTAGATCGCGGGTTACTTTTGCCGGCTCTTTTAACTTTTCCTTCCGTTATGGCCGTTATTTTATCGACCCTGAAGATAGGGATATGAACGAGATTATCAATAAGGTAACCATGGCGCATAGTTTTGCCAAAAATATTAAAGTAGATACGATTAGCGATTATAATGATCAGCTAAGGCAAAAAATTCTTAATGCTACAACTATTAATAATAAAATGGAAAAAGCCCTTCATAATGAAGAATTTATGGTTTTTTTGCAACCAAAATATAAGGCTTTGGATAATACCCTAGGCGGTGCAGAGGCCTTGGTTCGTTGGCGTGAAGCCGATGGCAATATGATTTATCCCAATGATTTTATTCCTATTTTCGAAAATAATCATTTTATTATTCAGCTTGATAAATATATGCTGGAAAAAACCTGCCAAATTTTAAAAAACTGGCTGGATAAAGGCTATGATGTCGTGCCGATTTCGATTAATTTTTCACGCTTGCATTTGGATAATCCTAATCTAGTTAGCGAAATAGAATATATTTGCGATACTTATCAGGTACCGCATAAATATATCGAAATCGAAATCACCGAAAGTGCCATTTTAGAAAGCGAAATGGGCTTAGGCGACTTATTTAAAGAATTACATAATAGCGGCTTTAGGATTTCGATGGACGATTTTGGTTCGGGCTATTCATCTTTAGGGCAATTAAGCAGCCTGGATATTGATACTATTAAATTAGATCGCAGCTTTTTTATTAGTGCCACCGATTTGGCTAAAGGCAATATGGTAGTAGAAACAGTAATAGATTTAGCCCATAAACTGGGTATGACTACGGTAGCCGAAGGGGTAGAAACCATAGAGCAGGTGGAGTTTTTAAATAGAATTGGCTGCGAGTATATTCAAGGCTATTATTATGCCCGTCCGATGGCTATTGATGATTTTAATAAACATTGTTTTGAGTAAGGCAGCCTAGTTAAACCAGCCCTAAATAACGCAAAATAAATACAAATAAAAACAGGCTAAAAATCGACAAAGTGCTGCTAATTACAATAATAGCCGAGGCTAAATGATGATTAGCCTGCATTTGATAGGCCATTGTAAAGCTAGAGATGGCGGTAGGCGCGCCAAAGGCAATTAAGATAATAGCCAGTTGATCTCCCCTAAAGCCCAATAAATAGCCTAAACTTAGGGCAATGGTAGGTGAAATAAGCAGACGATAAAAAGAGCAGCATAGAGCCGGTTTAAGGTTCTGGCTGCCTTTTTTTAAATCGATAGAACCGCCTAAGGTAAGTAAGGATAAGGGCATGGCTAAATCATTAAAATAATTAAGCGGAGTATGGATAATAATGGGTAGGCTATAACCGCTAAATGAAAATAAAATGCCTGATATAGCGGCAATAATTAAGGGATTGGTTAGGATTTTTTTGGCAATTTTAGATGGCTGATGATTATGATCATCGCCATTTTTGCTTAATATCAGCACGGCAATGATATTATAAACCGGCAAAATAATCGCCAAAACGGCGGCGGCCTTGGCTATAGCGGCTTCGCCGCTGATATTATTAATTAAGGCCAGGCCGATTAAGGCAAAATTACTGCGATAGGCACCCTGGATAAAGGCGGTATAATCGGCAGTTTTGGGTAAATAGCGGGGGCTGATAAAGCTTAAAAATAATACCGAAACTATGGTGGTAGCCACCACAAAAACGGTTAATTTCAAATCGACGGTTTGATTAAAGGGGTTAGCGGCAATTTCCTGAAACATCATCGCCGGCAAAGCCAGATTAAATACAATCTTAGAGGCCTTATTGACAAAATCATCATTAATAAAACCGCGTTGTTTTAGAATAAAGCCAATTAAAATTACCACAAAAATTGGCAAAATTGCATTAATACTAAAAAGTAAATGCTCCATAAAAGCTCCTAAGTTGGCAAATTAGTGGCGTTTGCAATTAATTGTTCTTTTTGAGGGCGACTTAATTTTTTAATGGCAGCCTCTCTTTTTAAGGCGGCACTTTTATCGCTACATTCTTCTAAGTAGATAATCCTAACCGGCAAGCGGCCACGGGTATACTTGGCTGCCTCGCCTTTATTATGGCAAGCTAAGCGTTTTTGCCAATTATTGGTGCTGCCGGTATAAAAGCTATTATCTTGGCATTTTAAAATATAAACATAATACATTTATAAGGCCTTTAACTCTCTTTTTTGGCGCCAATAAGGATAGGCTAAGCTGCCTAAAATAGCTATTAAAAGGATGGCTGCCCCACCAAATTGGCGGCCGCTAAACAGTTCTTCAAAGAATAAAAAGCCAAAAAGCGCCCCAAATATCGATTCGGTGGTTAATAAAACCGAAACCTGGGTAACTGAAAGGATTTTTTGCACATAAGCTTGCCCAAAATAGGCTAAAGCGGTAGGGAAAATGGCACAATAGATGATCCCACTCCAAACCGAAAAATCATAGCTTGCCGGATTAGGTAAAGGCTCAAAAATCAGCCCTCCGATTAGGCTAAAGAAGGTAACGGCAGCCAATTGATAAACGGTTAAAAGGCCGCTATCCATTTGTGGCACAAAATGAGCCAAGGCCAAGATATGTAAGGCATAGCTGATGGCGCAGGCAAAAGTCCAAAGATCGCCGGGGTTAATGCTTAATTGCTGATTAATCGAAAAAAGCGCTAAACCGCCTAGGGCAATTAGCGAAAAAACAATTTGATTGATAGCAATTTGGCGGGTAAAAAGCCAGGCCAAAAGCGGCACTAAAACCACATAGGTAGAGGTAATAAAGGCCGAGTTGCCAACCGAAGTATATATAAGGCCAATGGTTTGAAGACCAAAACCTAAAAAGAGCGGTATACCAACCAAAAAGAAAATTTTAATGGTCAATTTGCTGGGTTTGCCCAGTTTAGGGCGCACAAAGCAAAGCATAATTAAAGTAGCTAAGCCAAAGCGAAAAAAAAGAAAATAAAAGGGGGTCATGCTTTCGAGGGCGCTTTTGGTAAAAACAAAGCCTCCACCCCAGATAGCGGCAATGATTAAACATTGAATGGCGGCGGCAACTTGTTTACTTAATGGTTGATTATTCAAAATAGACTCCTTTAAAATAGTTTAGCTAAACAAAAATTATAAATTATCGCAAAATACCCCTTGTTTTGTAGGCATAATTTGGTTAAATAGGCATATATATAAATAGTAGGTTTAAAGGGGGGATTGGGCTGATGAAAAGAACTACATATTTATGGGGTTTAAAATTTGGGCTGGCCTGGCTGGGCTTGGGCTTGCTATTTTTATATGCAATAGCAAGAATAGCTGCCAGCCCACCCAATTTACAGTGGTTATGTATGCTATGGCTAATGGCAATGCCCTTAATTGCCGGCTTTAAATATGGTTGGCAATATCCATTAACGGCATTTAAGATGGGCTTTAGCTTGTTTCCTCTGTTTTTGATGGCCATAGCCATAATTTGGTGGTGGCTATGGCCGGATTTATGGCATGGCGGATTATTTATAGCCTATAGCTGCTATGTATGCTTGCTGGCCGCCTTTTGCGCCGGATTAGGCAGCGGCTTTAGATTAGCTTATCATAAGGTTTTTTCGGGGTAGGGTAAACTTACAGCAAAAAACTAAAATAATCCAGCTAATAATAGATAACAATAACCCAAACAGCGGAATGGTCAAAGACCATTCCCTACAAAATTCAACATCAACAAATTAAAACAGCCAAATATGGGCTGGGTACGAATAATATAAGCTTGGCTTAGGTAACCCTACAAACTATTCAACAACCCCCTCAACAACCAAAACTTCAAAGTCATCGCTTTTGCCTTTAAGCTTAATACTATTGCCCAAAGATTTAAAAGCAACCCGGCCTTCTAAAGCATCGGCTACAGTTCGGCTAATCAATAATTGGCCGGCCGGGGCATTGCTTTCTAAGCGGGCGGCGGTATTTACCGTATCGCCAATTGCTGTATAATCCATGCGGATAGCTGCCCCAATATTGCCAACAACCGCCGGCCCATAATGCACTCCAATACCAAAGTTTATGCTGCGGCCATATTTGGCCTCTAATTCGGCACCTAATTTAGCACCGCCTTCCAGCATATCCAAGCCGGCTCTTACTGCCTTGTAAATGCAGTCGTCCTGGGCTAAGGGCGCACCCCAAAAGGCCATGGTGCAATCGCCAATATATTTATCCAAAGTGCCATTGTTTTTAAGAATACAATCGCTGGTTAGGGCCAAATATTTATTGATAATCTCAACTACCGTGGGCGCATCCAGGCTTTCGGACATCGGGGTAAAGCCACGAATATCCACAAATAAAACCGCAATATCGGTGAGCTTACCACCCAGTTCTAGGGTGGCAGGGTCGCCTTTTAATAATTCGGCAACAATTTCCGGCGCCACATAACGCTGAAAAGTGCTGGTAATTCGCCTTTTATCAAGTGCCGCCTTCATATAATTTAGGCCTACCGAAAGCAAATAACTAATCGTTATTGATAAAGGTATATAAAAAACCTGCAAAACATAGCCCAGCTCAAAGGCGATTAAGCAGATAATCACCCAACCAATACTTAAAGACAGCCATAAAATTGTGGCCGCTATCAATTTGCGCTCATAAAACCATAGCCAGGCAAAAAAACTGATAATAGCCAGCAGAATTGTTTGCGGACGAGCCAAAACCTCATGCTTTAAATCACCGTTAATCAGGGCGGATATCGCATTTGCCTGATATTCTACCCCATACATTTTTACCGCATAATCAATGGCTGTGGTATAATCATCCTGCATGCCTTGGGCAAAAGGGCCGATTAGCACAATTTTATCGGCAAAACGATCCACGCTTAAATTACCTTCGATTAAATCAACTAAGGAATAATTTTCGTCATAGGCAAAAGGCGCCGATTGAAAGGTAATATACCAGCGATAATAAGGATCTAAAGGCGGTATTTGCACGCTGCTTTGGCCATGATAAGCTAAATATTTTTGATATATCTGATTATGAAAAGATGGCAGCATGCTGCCATCGGGCAATTCTACTTGCCAAATTCCATGACGCAAAATGCCGTCATTATCGAGCATGGCATTGATTAAGCCTTGGTCGGTAGCAGCCCTTAAAGCGGCATAAGTTTGCTCATGCTGCTTTACTGTATATGTATCGGTATAAAAGCTGCCATCTTCCAAAACCACCGTTTGCTCGCCAAAAGTAACCGTTTCGCCGATTACCACATTGCCATAAGCGCCGGCTGCCTCTGCCAAATGGGCATCATCATCGGGAAAATCACTTTCGCCAATATAAGTGCTATCGATGCCGATTACGGCCGGCCGATTTTGAGGATCGGCATTTAAATATTCAATAGCTTGAGCCATATAAGAACGCGGCCAAGGCGTAGGGCCTAATTGATCTAAGGCTCGCTGATCCATGCCGATTAGCACAATTTCCTGATTGCTGGCACCGGGGCGCTGATAAAGGCTATCGCTTAAAGAATTGGCGGTGCGTGTTAAAAAACCGCTTTCGGCCAAAATTACCATCAATGCTACTCCAATAAAGGCAATTAGCAGGCGTTTAAACATGTTTTTTTGCATAATAATACCTAATCACCCATTAAAAATCGATAAATTCATCATCTTCCAGCGGCATCAAAGCACCGTCGGGGATATCCCAATCGTCTTCCCAAACACGGCTTTCGCTAAAGAGGCTTAATATATGTTGATCGATTTGGCCATAACCGGCCATTTCGCCCAGAATATCTAAAGCTTTGGCAACAGGAGTAGGCTTTTTATAAGGACGATCCAAGGCCGCAATGCCGTCAAAGATATCTAAAATAGTAAGTAAGCGTACCTCGGGATCTAAATCGATACCGCTTAAACAATTTGGATAACCGCTACCATTTAAAAACTCATGATGCTGAGCTGCCCAAATCGGCACTTTGGCATATTCGCTTTGAAACTTAATTTTATCCAAAATCTCCTTGGTGATAATTGCATGTTCTTGCATTATCACCCTTTCGTCATCGGTTAAAGTGCCTTTGCGTATGGATAAATCGCAAATTTCATCCTTGGTAAACCAATTTTGGCTTTGCCCCTGTTGGTCAATATAGGTTTTGGCCGCCAAAAGCTTAACTTGCGCCAGTAAATCATCATTTAAATAGCCAATGGTATTAACTTCGTCGATTAAGTCCTTTACTTGAGCAATCTCGTCCAGCACCTTTTGATAATCGGTGCCATGCTCTAATTGATTAATCTTGGCCAAAAGAGCAATGATTTCCAGGCGTGTCATCACCTTTTCGTATTTAGGGCCTAAACGGGTTTCTTTATTCATAATCTCTAGGGGGGTAACCAGTTTGCCAACATCATGTAGCCAAATCGTCATCAAAAATTGGCGGCGCTGCATTTTGCTAAATTTCCAATCATTGCCGGTAGCAGCCAGCCAATCCAAAAAGCGCAAAGCATATTTAACCATATTGGTGGTATGGGTTACATTATAAGGGGTGCGGGTATAAATAACGGTAGAAAAAGTTTCGACAATCGATTCCATCAGCTTACGCATTTCGATGGTATAATTCATATTGGTTAAGCTAATGGCCGCCTGCGAGGCTAAAGCCAGCAAAATAATTTCGCTGCTTTTGGCAAAGGGGATAATCTCGCCGGCCGAATTTTTGGCATTAATTAATTGCATAACACCGATAAGCTGGCCTTTGTTATTTTCCATCGGCACCACCATCATCGAGGTGGTTTTATAACCGGTAAGGGCATCATAATTGCGCGGCCCGGAAAAATCGAATAAATCACTTTGATAAACATCGGGGATATTAACTAACTTGCTTTCTAAAACCGAATAAGCGCAAACATTAGAGCGAATTAAAGGCACCGGTGGTAAATCAATGGTGCCATGCCTGCCGCCACGCAGAACATTCATCGATTTGGTAATCATCACTTTAAAGGATAAAGTTTCGCCGCTGATAATATAAAGCGTGCCGCCATCGCAGCCGGTAATATCCATGGCATCGGTGATAATGCGTTCTAAAAGACGTTCGCCATCCCTTTCGGCGGCCATGGCAATACTAATATCCAGCAGGCGTTTGATTGTTAGTTTTCTCATAGGTTTATCCTTTCCCCTCTTTTGGCAAAAAAACTATGGGGTATAATTTGGCGCAACTCTTGTTCGGCTTCTTTTAATAAATCATCACTGCGATTGGCGTCATGATGAAAAACACATAGTGATTTAACTTGGGCAGCCAAGGCTGTTTTGCCGGCTTTTGTCCAGCTGGAATGCCCAAAACCATTCTTTTCGGCAAATTCTTGTTGCGAATATTGGCCATCACAGATCAGTAAATCGCAATCTTGGCTAAACTCAATCAGCTTTTGCTGATTATCGGCCGTAATTTCATAATCGGTGGCATAAACCAGGCTTTTATCAAGATAATCCAGCCTAAAAACGCTGCAACCGCCGGGATGATTACCCTCCATCGTACTTACTTTAACCGCCCCAATCATAAACTGCTCGCTAAGCTCTTGATAATTTATATCGGCCGCAAAACTATCACTGCTTACCGGCCATAAGGGGGGGTGCATAAATTGATCTATTTGCTCCTTAATGCTTAAATCATAGCGGCTTTTACCATAAATAGTGGCCTTAATCAGGTTATTGTACATTAAATCGCTCATCGCTAAGCCTAAAATATGGTCTGCATGGCCATGTGATATTAGTAAATGAAACTGCTGCCCTTTAAGCATAGATGCTAAATTTAAAAAGCCGCTACCGGCATCAAAAACAATATTTTCGCCGCCTAATCTAACTAAAATGCAGGATGTTGCCCCGCCAAATTCTTTAAACTCGCTACCATCAATAGGGATAGAGCCTCTTGTTCCCAGAAAATCTATTTGAAAATCTTGCATAGTTCACCCTTCCAGTATTCGGACATTTTTACTAACATATTACATTAATTATATCATATAATGAAAATTTAGTCTAGCATACTTGACCTTAATTTAAGAATATGGTAGATTTAAACTTATAAAACATAAAAGGATGGTTACTTATGCAAACAAATTTAAGAGATTTAATACGCTACAAGTTCGATAATATGATGTCGCGAGGGGTAATTGCCCTGGTAGGCGTGCTGTTTATGTTTACGGCAGCAGTGGTTATTGTAGCCGGTATTTTGCTGGTGATATTTAGTGATGGCGGTTTAGGCATAAATATTTGGCGCAGTGTAATGCATGTAATCGATCCCGGCACCATCACCGGCGATGATACCGACGATTTTCCCTTTTTAATATTGATGTCTTTGGTTACTTTATGCGGAATTTTTATTTTTAGTATTCTAATCGGTATTATCACCACTGCTTTTAAGGAAAGATTATCTACCTTAAAGCGTGGTAGCTCGAAGGTTATCGAAAAAGGCCATACTTTAATTTTGGGTTTTAATGATAATGCCTATACTATCATTAGCGAGCTTATTAAGGCCAATGATAATCAAAGTGATGCCTGTGTAGTTATTTTAACCTGCGAGGATATGGATGAAACCAAGCTTAAAATCAGCCAAAAAATCAAAAATTTGGGCTGTTTAAGGGTGGTTTATCGTAATGGCAATATTGCCGATAGCCATATGCTAAGCCAATGTGCGATAGAGCATGCTAAATCGGTAATTGTTAATTGCCAGGATGATTTTTTAATTACCAAAACGATGCTGGCTATCAATAATTATTTTAGTGATAAAAGCGGCAATTTGCCCCATGTTGTGGCCCCCATTTCTGCTGCTGATAATTATGATGCTATTTGCATAGCAGGTGGTTCTTATCTAGAGCCAATTTTAGGGCAGGATATTATTGCCCGTATTATCGCCCAAACCTGTCGTCATTCCGGAATTTCTAATTTGCTGATGGAGCTAATAAGCTATCAGGGTAATGAGCTTTATTTTAAGAATTATCCCGAGCTTGAGCATAAAAAATTTGGCGATGTTCTAAATTTATTTGCCACGGCTATTATTTTTGGTATTAAGCGTAAGGATGATATTATGCTTAATCCGCCAATGGATTTAGTTTTGACTAAAGATGACGATTTAATTGTATTTACCGAGGATGATCAGTTTGCAATGCCCTTTAGCAGCCAGCCTAAGTTGATGAATATGGATTTTAAGGCTCAGCCTTTAAGTATAAAGCCTACCAAAATATTGGTTTTGGGCATTAATAAATTAATTAATTCTGTTTTGGCCGAATTAGATCATTATTTTGTGGCCGGCTCGCAGGTAATTATTGCCGCTAATAATAGTGTTGATTTGCAGTTAGGCGAGCCTTTAAAAAATATTATGATTAAAAATATAAATTGCGATACTAATCAACGTGAGGAGATTAAAGCCCTACTAAGCAATGATATTGAGCATGTATTATTATTAAGCAATGATGATGTTGATAATGAAACTTCCGATGCGATGACTTTGCTTAAGCTAATCCATTTGCGCGATATTGCCCAAAAGGAGAATTATAGTTTTAATATTACCAGCGAAATGAAGAGCACCGATAATCAAAAATTGGCACAAATAGCCAAGGTTAATGATTTAGTTGTGGGCAGTAATATTATCAATTTGGTAATGTGCCAAATTGCCGAAAACAGGAGTTTAGCCACGGTATTTAGAGAATTATTGCATATTGATGGCGCCGAAATATATCTGCGTAAGGCTAGTAGTTATATGCCTATTGGCACAGAAATTGATTTTTATACAATTACCGAGATTTTAAAGCAGCATAATCAAATTGCTATTGGTTATAAGCGCCGGGTTGAGCAAAGTTATCAGATTATAACCAATCCTTTAAAGTCGGAAAAAATTATTATTGAAGCTAATGATGAGATTATTGTTTTGGCTTCGGAATAGGGTTAAAAAAAAGGGGCTGCTATAATAAGCGGCTCCTAAAGTTTATTTTTATTAATAATGGGGGAACTTAAATGGAAAGATTAAAAGGGCAGTTAAGCTCATATTTGCCAGATAATGAGCAGGAAAAAGTAGATAGAGAAACAATGTTAAAGGCCTTGGCCGAACTTAGCAATGTATTTACCAGGGATTGTAAGATTTGCCATTTTACGGCCTCGAGCTGGATAGTAAATAAAGCAAAAACTAAGGTATTGATGATTCATCATAATATATACAATTCATGGGCCTGGACAGGTGGCCATGCTGATGGCAATAGCAATTTGCTGGCTGTTGCCTTAAAAGAGGCAAAGGAAGAAACAGGTCTTAAAGATTTTAAGGTATTATATGATGGTATTTTTTCCTTAGAAATTGTAGGTGTAAACAATCATCTAAAAAAAGGGCAATTTATTTCTGACCATTTGCATTTAAATTGCACATATTTATTGGAGGCTGATGAAAATGAGCTTCTTCAAATAAAGGCAGATGAAAATAGTAATATTGGTTGGTTTGGTTTAGATGAAGCAATTGAAATTGTAGCCGAAGAGCAAATGAAGGAAATCTATTTAAAGCTTAATAATAAATTAAGTAAACTTATATAAGTTAAAGTTTTTTTGGTTCTTTTTTTACCAAAAAAAGAACAGATCTTAAATCTTTAAAAAAAGGGGGCTGTCACATGCGACAGCCCCTTTTATTATTGTAAGTTTGCTTCGCCGGAACCTTCGGCTTCGGCATTTTCGATTATTTCATCATAGATATCGGCTACCTTTTCCCATTCTTCATCGCTTTCAATGTCGAATAGAACCTCATCGCCATTCTCATCAACATCAAAGCGCATAATAACCGCCTCATTACTATTGATATAGGCTTCATCCATCGGGATTAATACTGCATACTTTTCTTCATCTACATCTAAGATGGCCTCAATCTCAAACTCATGCTCTTGGCCTGTTTCGTCTACTAAAGTTAAAAATTCGCTCATTTGTTTTACCTCTTTTCAAAATAATACCTTGTTGGCTTCATTCATATTATAAGCCTCCAAAACAGCTTTGTCAAATAAGTGAATTGTCTAAATTATTTATGCAAAAATAAATAATCCAAATAATTTTGAAGGATAATTACTGCCGCCATTTTATCAATTACCTTTTTACGCTTGCTGCGTGATACATCACCGCTAATTAAAATTTTTTCGGCCGCCACGGTGGAAAGGCGCTCATCCTGGAAAATTACCTCAATCGGATAAGCTAGCTGCAATTTAGCAGCAAAATCTTCGGCCAGCTCTGTGGATTGGCTGCGGCTACCATTCATATTTAAGGGTAGGCCGCAAACTACTTTTTCTACCTCGTATTGCTTAATATAGCCAATAATTTGCTCGATATCAAATTCCTCTTTTTTACGACGCAAGGTGGTAATGCCCTGCGCGGTATAACCCAAGGGGTCGCTAATGGCTATACCGATTGTTTTAGTGCCCACATCTAAACCTAATAAACGCATAATTTCTCCTTAACAAAAACTAATACAAAACCACGGGCAAGCAGCAATACAATAGCCGCAGTACAGGCATTTTTGCTTATGCCAACCAATAGTATCATCCTTAAAAAATAAGGCCTCTTGGGCGCAACGCTTAAGGCAAGCACCGCATTTACGGCAGGTAGGCTCGCTTTCGAATGCTAAATTGCGATCTATGGCCAAAACTTGATCTTGCTGAGTTGCTACTAAACCATTATACCAAGCCAAATTAGTGCTAAGTTCGGCCAAATCCTTCATGCCAATTGCCCATACATCAACAATATTTTGATTAAAAGCCCACTTTAATGCGCTTTCGGCCCGGTTAATTAAAGCACCGCCGCCTAAGGCCTTCATCCCATAAACACCTTTGCCGGCCGCCTTTGCCGCCAGAATTGCCTGTGCCATATCATTAGCATTGCCGCCTAATATGCCAATCCCGGCTTGATTATAAATGGCATGAATAATATCGATTTCCGGCATTTGGGTGGCCTGCCTAACCGCCGCAACATTATGGGTAGAGATGCCAATAGCCGAAATTATGCCATTAGCCTTAGCATCGATTAAAAATTCCAAGGCCGGCAAATGCTCGATTATTGCCTGGTCATCCCTTTGTTCATGCAAGAGCATAATATCGAGCCTATCACGCTTTAAACCAAGCCTGGCTTCTTCTACGGCTAAAGCCATTTCCCGGTAGGTTTCGGCATAGCTTTTGCTGGCAATAATAACCTGCTTATCGGTATAGGCAAAAGCTTGCTCAAAATATTGATAATTTTGATACAGTTGGGCTGTATCAAAAAAATTAATCCCCAAATCAAAGGCCGCTTTTAATAAATCTGCTCCCATTGCAAGGGGCAAATTGGCCGAAATTGGAGATAAAGTTAAACTGCCAAAGCAAATTTTGGATACCCATAATTTGCTTTGGCCTAAAAAAGTATAATCCATTAAAATTTAGCCTAAATCCTTTACATAATGAGCAATTAAAACTTCGATTAAATCATCGCGCTCTACCCGACGAATTAGGCTTCTGGCCTGCTTATGGCTGGTAATATAAGCAGGATCGCCGGAAATTAAATAGCCCACCATTTGATTAATCGGGTTATAGCCTTTTTCCCTTAAGGCAGCATATACAGTTTGCAAAACCTCGCTTGGGTTTAATTGTTCCTCTTTGCGTACATTAAAGCTCATAGTTGCTTCTAAATTTGGTTTATTATTCTCCATCTATATAGCCCCCTTTAGTTAATTCTATTATTAGAGGATTTCGCTATCAAATTGGGTTTTCCTGTCAAAAAACAACTACTTTTTTAAATATTTATCTTTTCTTTAATCAGGGTTATCGCTAATTGCAAGGCTTCGCCGATTTTGCTGCTATCCTTGGCACCGGCCTGCGCCATATCGGGCTTACCGCCGCCGCCGCCGCCGCAAACGGAAGCTACTTGCTTTATCAATTGGCCGGCATGTAGGCCTAAAGCTTGAGCTTTTGCCGAAACTGCCACCACAAATTGAACTTTTTCGCCACCGCTGGCTAAAACAATAACCGCTTCGCCCAGCTTATCACGGAGCATGTCCAGGGTATTGCGCAATTCATTAATATCGCCGCTGCCTATTTCGGCTGCTACAATTTTTATCCCGGCTATTTCTTCGGCTTGAGTAATAATATCGCCTAAGCCATCTTTTGCTTTAGCTGCCTTTTCCTTGGCCAATTCTTTTTGTAAACTCTTATTTTCGGCCAGCAGATTTTCTAAGCGCTTTAGGGCATCATCGATATTGCTCTTAAGCAAATTGGCCATATTTAAAGCCTGCTGCTCACGCTCTTGATAATAGGCTAGCGCCTGCGGCCCTGTTAAAGCCTCGATTCGGCGCATGCCCGAGCCAATTCCCGCCTCGCTAACTATTTTTAAGAGGCCGATTTCCGAGCTATTGGTCACATGGCAGCCGCCGCATAATTCCAAAGAATAATCACCAAAGGCAATTACCCGCACCGTATCGCCGTATTTATCGCCAAAGAAGGCCATAGCGCCCTTGGCTTTAGCTGCGTCTAAGCTCATAATCTCGCTGGTTAGCGGTAAATTGGCCATGATGATTTGATTAACCTCATTTTCGATAATGCTGATTTGCTCACCGCTTAAAGGCTGATCATTATTAAAATCGAAGCGCAAACGCTGATCATTAACCAAAGAACCGGCCTGATGAACATGATTACCCAAGGCATGACGCAAAGCTTGATGCAAAATATGGGTGGCCGAGTGATTACGAGCTGTATTTTGACGCAAATTGGCATCAACTGCCAAATCTAATTGCTGATTGATGGTGATAGTACCGCTAATTAGCTTGATTTTATGAATAAATACGCCGCCGGCCATCTTTTGAGTATCCAAAACTTGGGCTTTAGCCGTATCATTACTGATTAAGCCCCGATCGCCGATTTGGCCGCCGCTTTCGGCATAAAAGGGGGTTTTATCAAAAACCAAATAGTAAATATCATCGCTAATTGCCTGATCAACCAGGTTATTATCCTTGATAATGGCCTGCACTTGGGCGCTGGCTTGCAATTGCTGATAGCCACAAAATTCGGTGGCTTGATAATCGGCTAATAATTGGCCGATGCGTAAAGTATCCTGGCCATCGCCGCTATTGCTGCGGGCGGCACGAGCCCGATCTTTTTGCTTTTGCATAGCTTGAGTGAAGCCTGCTTCGTCAATGCTTAATCCCTGTTCTTCGGCTATATCTTTAGCTAAATCCAAGGGGAAACCATAGGTATCGTAAAGGCGGAATAAATCTTCGCCATTTAATTGATTATGCTGCTCGTCTTTGGCCTTTTTAATCATAGTAGCAGCCACTTTCATGCCATCGGCTAAGGTTAAGTGGAAACGATCTTCCTCAAGATGGATGGCGTGGATAATGGCCTCTTCCTCGCTGATAAGCTTAGGATAAGCAAAACCTAAACTTTGCTTTAAATAGGGGAATATTTGATATAAAAACGGCTTCTCAAAGCCCAAAACACGACCAAAACGGGCAGCTCTGCGTAAAATGCGGCGCAGCACATAACCACGCCCTTCATTGGAAGGGGTGATGCCGTCGGCAATCAAAAAAGAGCAGGCGCGAATATGGTCGGCAATAACCCTAAAGGGGAAACCGCCTGCATCGCTGCTATATTTTTTGCCGGAAAGCTCTTCAATGCCTTTGATAATTCCTTGCATCATATCGCAATCATAATTGCTATCTTTTTGCTGCATAATCGAGGCTACTCGCTCTAAGCCCATGCCTGTATCAATACTGGGATTAGGTAGGGGCGATAAAACACCTGCTTGGTCACGGTCGTATTGCATGAAAACTAAATTCCAAATTTCCATCCAACGATCGCAATCGCAATGGCCAATACCACAAATTGGGGCATCGCAGCCATACTCCGGGCCACGATCGAAGAAGATTTCGCTGCAAGGGCCACATGGGCCGGTATCGCCCATCGACCAAAAATTATCTTTAGCGCCAATTCTAAAAATACGCTCTTTAGTAAGCGGCGTATTTTTTAGCCATAAATCTTCGGCTTGATCATCCTCTTCAAAAACGGTTACATATAATTTATCTATAGGCATAGCTAGGGTTTCGGTTAAAAATTGCCAAGCAAAGCGAATGGCCTCATCTTTAAAATAATCGCCAAAAGAAAAATTGCCGAGCATTTCAAATAAAGTATGATGGCGAGCGGTACGGCCTACTGTATCCAAATCATTATGTTTGCCGCCTGCCCTTAGGCAAAGTTGCGAGGTTACAGCACGTTTATAATCGCGCTTATCCAAGCCTAAAAATACATCCTTAAATTGAACCATCCCGGCATTGGTAAAGAGCAGGGTTGGGTCGTCAAATGGTACTAAAGAGCTGGTAGGGATATGAATATGCCCTTGTGCCACAAAATAATCAATAAACTTTTGCCTAATCTGGTTGCCGCTTAATTGTTCCATTATAATACTCCTTTAAACATAATAATCCTAGTTATTATATCATAAATATGGTGCAAAACTAAGTTATACAGTAAAGTGTCTACATATTTATGATATAATTGTGCCATAAAAAAT
>CAYJBP010000037.1:0-6913 GCA_964368605.1 uncultured Peptococcaceae bacterium
CGCCGCTGCCGTCGCCGCTGCCGTCGCCGCTGCCGCCGCTGCCGTCGCCGGTGCCGCCGCCGTTTTCGCCGCCGGTACCGCCGCCACCGCTTACTATGCCGCCATCGTCGGCCAAGGCTAAAGGTGTTAGTGGTTGAAACAATAGTGATAGACAAATCATTATTACCATAAATACGGTAAGCCTAGAATCTGAAATCTGTTTTAACATGTTCTTTTTCCTCCTCAAATAATCTTTTCTTAGTATTTCCCAAGCCTAACTTCTTATGCCACCTTTTCCCCCTGGAGACAACTAAGTTTATAAGGCGTTTGACTTTGATATTTTATATTATACATGAAAACGGTTACATTTCGGTTACATTTTGCTATTTTTTTATATTTTTTTCTTAAAATCAAAACTTTTTGTATTGATGAAATAAAATGATATTTGTGACATGATGCTGTAAACGATTGTTTTACTGGGGTTATTGCTGGATAATGTCTGCCTGGTAAGGATGTTTTGATTTTTTAGTGACTATTGCAGATTGGCAATGCGAAAAATGATACAATTCGACATTTTTTTGCTAAAAAGAGGCTATCGCAAATGAAAAAATATTTGCGATAGCCTCTTTACGCTGTAAAGACAGTTAATACTACTATCTTTAGGCTAGGGAAACCTATATTGTTCGAACCAAGCCCAGCTTTGGTATTTTTTGATTTGTTTGCATTTTGTAGGGAATGGTCTTGACCATTCCGATTCAACAAATTATCCTATTACAGTTACCCACATATTTTATCTTCGCTAAGCAATTGCTTTATTTATGATATTGTTAGGCCGGGCAAACAGCTTCGCTGTCTTACCTTTTAAAAGAGCCTTAAGGCGCATAAAAAGATGGCTTGGTAATTTGTTCGGCCAATGGCCTTTTGTCGCTCAAATCACCTTACTAGGGGCTTTGCAGACAGCATATCAATAAACCTAAAATCATAATAAAAAAAAGAGAGCAACTCTCTTTTTAAAAATAAATATAAAAAAGCACCCTAATGGGTGCTTTTTTGGTGAGCCATCGGCGACTCGAACGCCGGACACCCTGATTAAAAGTCAGGTGCTCTACCGACTGAGCTAATGGCTCATATGGCTGGGGTGGCTGGATTCGAACCAACGCAGTGCCGGTGCCAAAAACCGGTGCCTTACCGCTTGGCGACACCCCAACGAATTTTTAGGCCCCTTCGGCCTCTTGGGTAGCCTTGGGGTGGATGAAGGGACTTGAACCCTCGAGTGCCGGAGCCACAATCCGGTGCGTTGACCACTTCGCCACATCCACCAAATTGTTGCTGCAAATAGCGACAGGAATAATAATACCAAATAAATCCTCTTTTGTCAATACCTAAATCAAAAATAATTTATTTTTTTTAAAATTGCTAACTTTAAGCAATAATGATTATTAATTAGTTAGAGGGATTTTGACAAATTTTTCGTTTTGCAAAAATAATTTTGATTTGACGATTTTAAATATATCAAATTTTAAACTTTTAAAAATATCAAAAAGTGGCCTTATTCGGTCAAAAAGTAGCTTTTTTGTGCATAATTAAAGGTTAAACTTATCGTTTGTGACAATTTTTAGGCAATTTTAAATTTTTTTTAAAAAAAACACTTTTTCAGAAAAAATTTTTTTTTTAAAACAGCGATATTAATGTAGACATTTATTACGGCGTATTATATAATGAAATTGGAAAAGGTATAAAGTTGCGCATGACTATTATCTAGCAAAGAAAGGGGGATGATTGTCATGTTACCAAATGTAACAGATCGTATTCGCAACGTAGTTGGAGATGAAGATAAGGTTCAGCAGATTTTTGCTATACTGCGTGAAGCTGAAGCTCATGGGAAGAGCGCCCAGTCGCAACGCCAGCAACAGGGCATCGCCAATGCCAAAGAGAGAGGAGTACAATTTGGCCGGCCGCAAATGAAGTTTCCCAGAAACTTTTCCAAGGTGTACCAGAAGCAACAAGAAGGATCATTAACAATTACCGAAGCCAGTAAAATCTTAAACATTAGCCGTCAACAGTTTTATCGATTGCGTAAGCGCCATGAAGATGGCCTATAAACCATTTTGAGATGCAGATAGTTCTTAGCACTTTAATACACCCTTTCCATACGCAAACGATATCATCACATCCCTGTAATAGCGAACATTCGCCTGAATGATTTTCTGTTACAGGGATAATTTTATGCCTTAATATAAAAAAATAAACGTATAAATCATTGGCTTTTAAAGACAACTGCAAATTTTGTTGTATTTTGCCGAATTGTAAAAGCTAGAGCAGGGGTTTTAATTTAGTATCGGTACTAGATTAAGCTTAAAGCCCATAGGCTATTTTAGGCTTTTTAATAATAACCAAAGCAATAAAACCCCTGCTTGCAAAATACAGCTTAAATGCCTGCTATAACCTCTATCTCTACCTTGCCGCCTTTGGGTAAGGCTGCTACTTGTACACAGCTTCTGGCCGGATGAGGGCTGTTAATAAACTGGCAATATACATTGTTTACAGCCTCGAAATCGCCCATATCGGTTAAAAATACGGTGGCTTTTAACAATTTGTCAAAACTGCTGCCGCCGGCGGCCAAAACCTGGCCAATATTGGTTAAGGCCTGCGCCGCCTGCTCGGCTACGCCATCGGGCATATTGCCATCTAAGTCGCGCCCGGTTTGACCGCTTACAAATAATAAATTGCCATACTTTATTGCTTGTGAATAAGGGCCTAAGGCCGATGGCGAAAATTTTGTTGCTATGATTTCCTTTTCCATAAAACCCTCCTTAATAAAGCCTTAATTGGCTTTTTTGCTTTTAGGCTTACCCAAAACCTCGGCCATTACCAAACCTTGCACTATCGATTGCCGATCAAATCGCAAATCAATATTACCAGGCATTTTAGCCGCAGTTTTAACCCCGGCTCGGCCTTGATAAATCTTACCTTGCTCGCTTTGCTCGCTCCTAATTGGCTGCGGCCGCTTGGGCAGGCTTTGCCTTTGTGCCGCCATAGTAGCTAAGGGCGCTGCCTGTGGTGCTGCCTGGGCGGTTGGTGTTTGCCAAGAGGCGGTCGGCGCAGGAGGCGGCGCTTGCGGCGGCCTTACAGGCTCTGCTTGCGCCATTGGTTGCGGCGGCAGCTCGGCAGGCCTGGCAGGTGGCCTTTTAGGTGGCTGGGGTGGTTGCCGCCTTTGCGGACGACTCGCAGGAGGACTTGTTGGGGTTACTGTCCAGGGTTGTTCTTGCGGCTTATTACTTTCGTATTCTTCCATGCGCCGCCTTTGCTCTTCTACCGCTTTTCTTTGATTGCTACTGGGCGGAGTTTTTTTAGAGGCCTCGATAGCCTTTTTTATAGCAAAGCCGATAATCATTATAATCAGAAATTCCATTTAGGTTCCCCCTTTATTTTGGGGCGCTGCCCCAAACCCTGCAATTTTTTATTTTTGGGGTTGGTCTTTGCTATTATTATCGGCTATAAAATCGCGCATTTTGGTATCGGATATTACATTCATCATATTATAATAGTCCATTACCCCTAATTTGCCATTGCGGAAGGCATCGGACATCGCCCTGGGTACTTCGGCTTCGGCCTCCACAACTTTGGCGCGCATTTCTTGCACTTGGGCAATCATTTCTTGTTCATAGGCTACGGCCATGGCGCGTCTTTCTTCTGCTTTAGCTTGAGCAATGCGCTTATCGGCCTCGGCTTGGTCGGTTTGCAATTCGGCGCCAATATTACGGCCAACATCAACATCGGCAATATCGATCGAGAGAATTTCAAAAGCTGTACCGGCATCTAAGCCTTTACCCAAAACGGTTTTGGATATGGTATCGGGGTTTTCCAGCACTTGCTTATGGGTTTGTGCCGAACCTACGCTGGTTACAATACCTTCGCCAACCCTGGCGATAATGGTTTCCTCGCCGGCGCCGCCTACTAAGCGATCGATATTGGCTCTTACCGTTACTTTGGCCTTGGCTTTAAGCTCGATACCATTGATGGCCATGGCCGAAACTACCGGGGTTTCGATAACTTTAGGGTTAACACTCATTTGCACGGCCTCTAAAACATTACGGCCGGCCAAATCGATAGCTGCTGCTCTTTCAAAGGTAAGGGGGATATTAGCTCTTTCGGCGGCGATTAGGGCATTAATAACTCTGTCTACATTACCGCCTGCTAAATAATGGCCTTCTAATTTATCTACCGGGGTGGCTAGGCCTGCTTTTTCGGCTTTGATTAAGGGGTTTACAATTTTAGCCGGGGCAACCCTTCTTAAGCGCATCCCGATTAAGTTGAATATGCCAACTTTAGCTCCGGCGGCTAAGGCCGAAATCCATAAGCCAATTGGAATAAATCTTAAAATAACCATTAGAGCAATAAAGCCTAAAACTACAATCAGCACTAAGCCGATTATCGAACCATTGGACAACATGTACATCAATTCACTCATAAACATTCCTCCTGCTTTTTTATTATTTACCATCTAAAATAAACTTATACCTTGGTATTTAAAAGCATTTACCCGGGTTAAGTGTATTTGCTAATTATTCTTTAGCGGCTGAACAATAACACGCATGCCCTCTACGGCTACAACTTCGATTTGCTGATTGGCATCGATAAAGCTGCCTTCGCTAACTACATCGATGCGCTTATCATTAATTTCGGCCGTACCGGCAGGGCGCAGCGGCGTAATGGTTATGCCTTTGGCGCCGATATAGTCATTTAAGGCCATATTGGCCGAATTATAGCCGCCATCGCCTTCTTGTTTATGGAAAAGAATAAGCTTGCTCCAAATTTTGCGGGTGCGGCGATTTTTGATGGTGATGGCCACAATAATTACGGCTGCGGCAATGGCCAAAGCCAGGGTAACAATGGCTTGCCAGATATTGCCCGAAGCCATAATCAGGCTGGCTAAAATCGAGAGTATACCCAGCGTGCCTACAACGCCAAAGCCGGGCACTACAAAAATTTCTAGGATAATTAGGATTAGGCCGATAATAAAGATAAAGATTGCGCCTAAGCCAATATTACCCACAAAGAAATGGCCGGTAAAGTAGAGGGCAAAGCTAAGCAAGCCTGCTGCCCCAAAGATGCCAAAGCTGCCAACGGTGGCAATTTCGATGGCGATACCGGCAATACCGATGGTTAGCAAAATACCGCTGATAATCGGATCGGAAAGCCAGCCGCCCAGGTTTTCTTGCCAGGAGGGGCTAGCAGTGATTATGGTTTGCGGCAATTGATATTCGGCTTGGATATCGGCTACGGTATTTAGGATAATATCGGCCATATTCCATTCAATACATTGTTCGGCGGTAAGGGTAAGCAGGCCGCCTTCATCGCTTAGGCCTTCGATAATAATGCTACTATCGGCCATGGCAGCGGCGATTTGGCTATCTTTGCCCCTGGCCTCGGCGGTGGCGGCAAGTTTGCCGGCCCAAAACGAAACTGTTTTTTCGTCGGCGGTTTCATTAAAGATACGTGGTTCGGCAGCACCCATGGTTGCACCGGGGGTCATGATTAGGGTTTCGCCGGCTAAGGCAATTAAAGCGCCGGCCGAAATGGCCTTGCTATTTACCAAAGTATAGGTGGGGATGGGCGAGGCTAAAATTAAATCGGCAATACTAATGGCGCTGTCAACATAGCCGCCATAGGTATCGATTTCAAAAATAATAGCCGCAGCTTGATTATCCAAAGCCTCCTGATAGCTGCGTTCGATAAATAAAATCTGGCTATTATCGATATCGCCTTCGATGGGAATAAGATAAACAAAATCATTATCCTCTGCGGCGGCGGCATTATCAGAAAACAAGGGATTTATTAAGCAAGCTAAAGCTAAGGTTGTAATCATCAAAAATAGAGCTAAACGATGGTATTTATGCATATTAAACCTCCTTTAATTGTTAAGCTATTTTCTTAATATATATTATAACACAATTTACCAATAAATAAAGCCCTAATCTAAAAAAATTATTAAAGATTTTTAAGGGGGGGTGGTATATTAAAAAAAATTTGGCAAGCTGCTAGCCAAAAATAAAATTCCAATAAATACCAAATATCTGCTAAACCTAAATAAGATTTGGCAATTAGCCGCCAAAAGCCAATCCACAAAAAAAACGGCCTGATGGCCGTTTTTTTAGGATATGGCTAATAAATCTAATAATACTTGCCTGCTATTAACAAAATCAAATCCTGTATATATTGATCATGCAAGCCTTGATTTTCTTGCCAGGCTGCTAATAAGGCTTCGATATCGGCATAAAGATCGGGGTTGCCATCTTGATGATTATCCAGTATATACTGATAAGTTTCTAAAATATGCGGCTCGATTTGGCCATTGCTATCATAAGGATAGCTATTATCAAAATAAAAGGCCAAGGTTAGGCTGTCCCAATAACTGTGGAATAATGAATCGGCAACTTCGGCCATTAGATGATCGGGGTATTTTTGCAAATAATCATAATAGGCAAAAACCGCATCGGCCAATTTATGCCAATCAATTATTGCCCCATCAGCAAATATGGAGCGCCCCGAATTATGGCCGGCCAAATTGATATAAGCCGCCATGCCCTCGCTTAATTTGCCATCTAAAATCTCGGCCACAATTAGGCTATCTATTTGTAAAAAAGTATCGCCTTCGGCCATATACTGGCTATAAGCATTGGCCGTAAGCTCTTCGGCACTTAAAGTAGCAAGCACCTGCTCCGCATCCAAGCCAATGCAAAAATTATCAAGAAAAAACATCATTTCCAAAATATAATCGTCGGCAATCTGGCCTTCTTGTGTTAATATTAAAGCAAAAAATTGCTGGGGCAAAAAATAATTGTTTGGATCGGTATTATTGATTAATGCCCTAAACTCGGTCTCAAAATCAATAGGCTGCGTAGATTGCTCGATTTGCTCTTGCTCAGGTTGT
>CAYJBP010000037.1:7013-19702 GCA_964368605.1 uncultured Peptococcaceae bacterium
GGTATTAAGCAGATTAAAATTAGGCTGATAAATAAAAGTTTGCGCATAAAATTATCCTTTCTATTATAAGGTATTGTATTTTTGCTTGATTTAGATTATAATAACATAGTGTATTCTTAATGTCAAATATACACCACCTTTGGGAATAATTTAAATTGAGGTAACTATTTTGAAATTAAAAAAATATTTGCAGTTAAACATGATTTTGCTGGCCACTGCCATTGTTTTGCTGGCTGCGGGGCTGATTTGGCAAATTGTAAGCAGTTCGAATTTAGCCACCGAGGGCATCGATACCGCCGATAATGGCGATGCTGCCGCCGCCGATAATGGCGAAACCGATGCAGATGCAGGCACAGGCTTTGCGCCATTGCTGTCGGGGCAAGTGGCGGAAGATGGCTTAGATAGTGAGGCTGCTGCCGAGCAGCAAAGGCAACAGGCCTTAGAAAAGGCTAATTTGGAATTTATTTTGCAGCAAATCGAAGCTCAACCTACCATCGAGCAGAATATTTTGGCCGAAATGGCCGGCTTTAGCTATACGGCCGAAGAGCCTTTAATCCTGCTTAACCCCTATGGCATTTCGCCCCTTAGTGCGCTTATTGCCTTTAAAACTGATATTCCCCTTAAAATCAGCCTGCAAATTAGCGGCAAGGATGAACATAGCGGCCTAAGTTTTGAATTCGACTTTTTTAATAATGAACATTATCTGCCGATTTACGGCCTATATGCCCAGCATGCCAATACGATTAATCTTAGCGGCCATGATAGCGAAGGTAATTTAATTATCGAGCAAACATATACTATTCAAACCGACCCTTTAACAGCACCATATAATACCTATATTATCCAGGCCGAAACTTATGACCAAAATGCTTATCAAGAAGGCTTTAATTTTACCACCCAGTATATTAAATCGGCCTATGATGCAAATGGCGAATTCCGCTGGTATTTGCCACGGCACTTTTTATTAGGCAGCACTTATGAGCTGGCAAATGGCCATATGCTTTTGGGGGTTGGTGCTACTCATCAAGGCGATACCATTTTTGTGGAGATGAATTATTTAGGCAAAATTTTTGCTGCCTATTATGCGCCTTATGGCTCGCATCATCATCTGGAAATGCTGCCCAATGGCAATTTTTTAGTAGCAGGTAGCAGCGGTTATACCGTAGAAGATATTGTTTACGAAATGGATCCCCAAACCGGCCAAATTGCCAATATTATCGATTATAAGCAAATTTTGCAAAGAACAAGGCTGCTGCCTAATTTAAGTTATCAGCAAAATCGGGATTGGTTGCATTTAAATGCGCTTAGCTATCAAGAGCAAAGCAATAGTTTGATTATCTCGTCTAATATGCAATCGGCGGTGATTAAGCATGATTATGATGATTTAAGCATCGACTGGATTTTGGGCGACCCTGTGGGCTGGAGCAATATGTATCAGCAGTATTTGCTTGAGCCGATCGGCGAAAATTTTGAATATAGTTATGGCCAGCATTTGCCGCTGGTGCTTGATGATTTGGATAATAATCCCGATACCGTCGATATTTTGCTTTTTGATAATGGCCGTGGCCGCTACAGTTTTGATAGCGAGCTGATGTATGCGATTGAGCAAGGGCAGATTATGCCGCCCGAATCTTATTCGCGGATGGTGCATTATCGGATTGACGAGGCTAATATGACGGTGGAGCAGATTTGGCAATATGGCAAAGAGGCCGGCGTTGATTTATATTCGATATGGGGTGGTAGCAGCTATTATTTGGATAATGGCAATCGCTTGGGTTTATTTTCGGTAAGTACCGAAGGGGAAACGATTTATTATCCCCATGCCCTAGAGGTTGATGAGGCCGGCAATATTATTTGGGAAGCGATGTTTTTTACCGATGGGCCACATGGTAATTTTGGCGAAAACCGCTTGCAAAGGATGAATATTTATAATCAAAGTGCTAATGATTTGGGCATTGGCCGCCCACTTAATGATATGATAACTGATAATATCTGGCAAAAATACGGTTTTTAGGAGGATTTATGAAAAAGTTTTTATTATTGACAGTGTTGGCTTGTAGCTTGGTTTTTAGTGGTTGTGGCGGCGCTGAGCCTGCCGAAAATGAAGGGGATGCCGCCGCCGAGCAAGCGGAGCAAACCGAGCAGTCGGCTATGCCTGAGGCAGCCGATCAAAGTGCTTTTACTTGGCAGATTACCCTTAAAAGCCATGAATTGCTTAATGAGATTAGCAGCATTGAAAACAGCGTTTTATATGATGGTACAGTGCAGGAAACGCCACATTATGATGCGCCTACCGAGGGGCAAATCTTTTTGCTGCTTAGCTTAAACCTAAATAAAGCACAGGCCGGCAATAACCCATTTAGCTGGGACGATTTAAGTGTAGAGGATGCGCAAGGCCAAACTTATGCTCGTTTGGCCAATGATAGTTTTATCGAGAACCATAGCTATAGCCGTTTGCCGTCTACCGATTTGGCTTTGGGCGAGAATGATGGTTATATCTGTTTTGAGATTGCCGCCGATGCCGCCGAAGGGGCATTATACTTGGTGCATCAAAGTGCAGAGGGCGAAAATCGCCTTCAGATTAAGTAGTTGTTGCTAGGTTTTTTAATAGGGGCTGCAAAGATGATTGCCTAAATAAAAAGCAATAAAAAAACCACCCCAAAGGGTGGTTTTTTAATTAGGCCATTTGATTAAATTGACGGTATAAGTTTGCTTTACGACGGCTGGCAGCATTTTTATGAATAACTCCCTTGCCGGCAGTTTTGTCAAGAACTTTTACGCTGGCTATCAATTGACTTTGAGCTACGGCTTTATCGCCTTCGCTTACTGCGGCTTGGAACTTTTTAAGCTGGCTTTTCATTTGCGACTTTACAGCCATATTCTTTTGCCTGCGCGATTCGGCAATCAATACCCGCTTTTTGGCAGATTTGATATTAGGCATTGTTTCACCTCCTTAGATGCTAGGTTTTTTATCTTAATAAGGAAAATATTATTCCAAATAGCACCCTCTATTCTATCATGGTCTAATCATAAATGCAAGTAAAATATTTGCTTAATTTGAATTTTTGTATAATTTTTTTAAAATTTGCCAGAATACATACTAAATCTTTTAATTATAGGAGTATGTATGGGAAAATTAGTTTACTTTAATAATCTAAAGCAACCAACCATCGCTGCCAAAATTTTGCTTATTGCTATTATTATCATGATTATTGCCTTGGGGCTTTATGGTCAGCATATCGCTCAAGCCCTTACCCTTAAAGAGGGGCAAAGCGGCGAATCGGTTAAGGCTTTGCAACAAGAGCTAAAAAATCAAGGCTTTTATAGCGGCAATATTGATGGCTATTATGGCCCATTAACGGTTAAGGCCGTCCGCACCATGCAAGAACGCTATGGCCTCAGCGCCGATGGCATTGCCGGTGAGGAAACCCTTAAAGCCTTAGGCCTGGATAATCTGCAAAATCAAGCCACTAGTAGCAATAGCGGCAATAGCGGTAGCTCTAATGCCGCATCTTCGGGCTTAAACAGCGAAGAACTAAATCTTTTGGCCGCTACCATTCATGCCGAGGCCGAAGGCGAACCCTATATTGGTAAAGTAGCAGTGGGGGCGGTTTTGCTCAATCGTATCGAGCATCGTGATTTCCCCAATAGTTTAAGCGAGGTGATTTACCAATCACTGGCCATCGAATCGGTGGCCAATGGCCGTTTAGATGGCTCAATAGGCGCCGAAAGCCTAGCTGCCGCCGAAGATGCCCTAGCCGGCTGGGATCCCACCTATGGCTGTCTTTATTTTTGGAATCCGGCCACAGCCACCAGTACCTGGATTTGGTCACGAGAAATTGCTGTAACCTATGGCAATCATGTTTTTGGCAAATAGCTAATAATAAAGGAGAAATTATGACAAAACAAAAAACCCTGGCTCTTACGGCCATCATTATGGCCACAGCCTTTTTTGTCAGCCTGCTTTGGGGTTATAGCCAGTATCAGCAAAGCCGCCAGGCCTTGCAATTGCTGGAAAACGAATATCAAAGAGCTTACTATAATTATTTGGCCGATATCGACCAGTTGGGTACGGCGCTTAGCCGAGCCCAAGGCAGTAGTGCTCATCAGCGTAGTTTGGCCTTGGGGCAGATCTCGGCAATTGCCGCCTCGGCCGCCGATAATATGGCTTTGCTGCCGCTTGCCCAATATAGTTATCAGCGCAGCACCGCCTATTTAAATCAGATTAGTGATTATAGTCTAAGTTTAGCCGCCCAGCTAAATAAGGGTGGCGAATTAAGTGCCGATGCCCAGCCGCAATTGGCCAAAATAAGCGAGGACTTAAAAGCCCTAAGCGGCCAAATGAGCGAGATGGCCTTGGCGGTAGCAGGTGGCGATATTAAGTTTAGCGCCGGCTTAGTAGAGCAAAATCCCTGGCAAACCCTGCGCGAAAGCTTAGGCGGTGCCAAGCAGGCGCAAGGCGCAAAGGCGGCAATCGACGAAATTAGTGCCGACGGTTATTTTAGCCGTGCCGATACCCTTTTGGGCGAAAGCGAGCTTTTGGCCTATGCCGGCAAATATTCTTCGCATATGGATGATTTACCGATTAAAGGTTTGGCTGATTATCGTAATATCAGCGCCGATGAGGCTTTAGGTATTGCCGAAGAGTTTTTAGCGAATTTGGCCTATCAAAATCCGCAATTAGTTGAGGAGTATATTATTGATGAGCAAGGTGCTATGCCCTTATACAGTTATATTTTTGAGTCTGCAAATCCCGGTGGCGGCCATATTTATTTAAGTATATCCAAAGCCGGCGGTAAAATCATCAGTTATTTTGGCGAGCCGATTATGGCCGAGCAAGAGCAGCAAGAGCAGCAAGAACAGGTGGATATGGAGCAGGCGATTAAAGAGGCCGAGAGCATACTTGATGATTTGGGTTATGGTGATATAAAGCTTAGTTCGCAGCAAAAAATCGGTAATAAATGGCATTTAAGCTATCATCATTATGAGGATGAAATTTTATATTATCCTGATCAGGTGGATATTAATATTGACGCTTATAGTGGGCAGATTATTGCCTTAAATAGCAGCCTTTACTGGACAAATCATAATCAGCGTATTTTACCGGAGCAAATTCCTGAATTTAGCGAAACTTCTGCTCTTTTGGGCACGGATGCAGCGATTAGCGCCAGCGGTTTGGTTTATATAGATAATGGTGCCGGCGGCGAAACCTTGTGCCATGAATACCATCATAATCGGGGCGAGCAGTCTTTTATTAGCCATATTGGCTTAGATAGTATGGCCGAAGAGCAGGTTCTTAATTTTTATAATGGCGAAAATGGGGAATTTTATTTTAATTAAGGTATTTAAAGCAAAGCCCGGCTTTGGCTGCTTTTGATTTGTTTGGGTTTTGTAGGGAATGGTCTTGCCTATTGGGCTAAGACCGTATAATTCGCAGCTAGCCACCGGTGTTATGAGAAGTGATAGCTGCGCCGCTTTTAACACTATATTTTGGGCAAAACTGTGTAAAGCTCGTATCCCTGGTGGCTATTAGCTCCTCAAATATTATGGCCTTAATTTTTCATTTTTTCGGGCGGGGCAAAAACTGCCTCGCCTGAAATAAAAAATACTGCTCTGTTTGCTAGGCTAATCGGTTATCCTATTATATAGGTACTGTGGTAATAAGCCTTATTTGCTTATTATTCTTTTAAGGGATTTAACTTTGTTTTAAATTATTATAGAAGATACTTTCCTAACCTAAATAATCTTGACATCAAGCCAATTCGATGTTATCTTGTTGCTAGGTTAGTTTATTTATGATAAATAAACTATTGGCAATAAGCTAGGCAATTGCCGATAATTTATGTTTACAAAAATAGAAGTATGTCCATATACAAAATACATTAAACCAAGCACTTTATTACTTATTTTGCATATATATGAGGTATTATGAATAAAGTTTATTACTTGTATTTAAGCACAAAACATGATGAGCAGCAATATCAGCATCTTTTGCATAGTTTAGCCACTAAAGATATAAAAGAAATTGAGCGTTTTAGGTTTAGGCAAGATCGCTATTTGCGCTTATATAGCAGGTTGCTGCTTAATAAAATTTTAAAAGAAAAATATGGCTTAAATCAGCAAGATTTAGTCTTTGCCAAAAATGAATTCGGTAAACCTTATTTGCTTAATCAGCCGCAAATATTTTTTAATATTTCGCATAGCAAACAAGCCCTAGCAGTTGGCTTTAGTAATCAAAATTTGGGTGTTGATATCGAAAAAATAAGTAATGCCAATTTAAAAATTGCCGGCCGTTTTTTTACCAAAAACGAAATTAACTATATCAATAATCATATCGATCAAGCCCCTAATAATATTCTTAACAAGCCCTCTATCTGCGCAGATAACTTGCTTAATCAGCGCTTTTTTGAAATATGGACAAAAAAAGAAGCCTATCTTAAATATCATGGCCAAGGCCTAAGCTTAGGCCTTAATAGCTTTGATGTTTTAGCAGATACCCCGGCCTGCCAATGGCAAACTTTTAAAGACGGCCAATACTTAATCGCTGCTTGCTCGGCAAGTTCTTATTTTGAATTTAAGCAAATCAGCCCATTGCAATTGTTAAGCTAAAAAAGTTAGAATAGGATTAATTTTTCATGCCAAAAAAACTTCGTATACAATGAATAATGTATTGCTATTTTTAATATGCAATGCTATAATGATACATATACAATTGGCATCAGTTTGCTAAGATGTTTATTTATAAGGAGGAATAATATGCGTATCACCGACCATCCGGTACTAACCTTTGAGCGCGAGGAAAAAATCACTTTTTTCTTTAATGATCAAGAGGTAGAGGCCTACCCTAATGAAACGATTGCCGCCGCTTTACATGCTGCCGGTATTCGTAAATTAGCTCTAAGCCCGGAGCTACATCGCCCACGTGGGCTATTTTGCGCTATTGGTAATTGCTCTTCATGTTTTATGACTGTAGACAATCAACCCAATATGCGGGTATGTGTTATCAAGGTAAAGCCCGGTATGCGGGTAACAGAACAACAAGGTAAGGGGGTTTTGCCGCAATGATTCAAATCGAAATTTTAGTAGTTGGCGGAGGGCCGGCCGGCCTATGTGCCGCCAGGGCTGCCTCTTCTTTGGGTGCTAAAGTGCTTATTTGCGAGCGCGATGATGTGCCCGGTGGCCAATTGGTTAAACAAACCCATAAATTCTTTGGCTCGGAAAAACAATATGCCGGCGACCGTGGTATTCAAATCGGCAATATGCTTTTAGAAGAAGCCCTCAATGATCCCAATATCGAAGTGTGGACCGATAGCACCGTTTTGGGCATTTATGAAGACGGTATCGTTACCGTAGACCATGAAGATAAACATGTTAAAATTAAGCCTAAGCGCATCATCGTAGCCAGTGGTGCAGCCGAAAAATTCCTCTCCTTCCCCGGCAATGATTTGCCCGGCGTTTATGGAGCAGGTGCTGTGCAAACCTTGATGAATGTAGCAGGCGTTAAGCCTGCCGAGCGGGTTTTGATGGTTGGTGCCGGTAATATCGGCCTAATCGTGTCCTATCAGTTGCAGCAGGCCGGTGTGGAAGTGGCCGCTGTTATCGAAGGCTCGCCCAAAATCGGCGGCTATTTAGTGCATGCCTCCAAAATTCAAAGGGGCGGTATTCCTGTTAAAACCGGTTATACCATCCTCGAGGCCTATGGTAAAGAGCAAGTAGAAGGCGCTAAAATTTGCAAAATCGATGCCAGTTGGCAACCAATTGCCGGCACCGAGGAAAATATCGCTTGCGATACCATTTGCTTAGCCGTTGGCCTTACACCTTTAACCGAGCTTTGCTGGCAAGCAGGCTGCGAAATGGCCTTTATCCGTGAATTATCCGGCCATGTGCCGCTGGTAAATCATCGCTTGCAAACCACCGTCGAGCATATTTATGCCGCCGGCGATGTTAGCGGCATCGAAGAAGCCTCGTCGGCCATGGTAGAAGGCCGTTTGGCCGGCTATGCCGTAGCCGAAGATTTAGGCTATCAGGTAGAAAAAGCCCAAGAATTGCAAAAAGCTGCCATGACCGAATTAGACGAATTACGCTCGGGCCCGATGGGCGAGCATATTCGCCGTGGCTTGGCCAAAGTTGATGCTAAAATTGAAGGCGAAGGAGGTAAATGCTCATGCTAATTAATGATGGTATCCCCACTAAGGACGATTTGGCGCAAGTTTATCCGCCTCAGGCTCGCCTAGAGCAAGGCCCGGTTGCTATTGTGGAATGCTTTCAGCAAATTCCCTGCAATCCTTGCATCAAGGCTTGTCCGCAAAAGGCTATTAATATGGCCAATGATATCAATGATTTGCCTAAAGTAGATTTTGATAAATGTAATGGCTGCAGCATTTGCGTATCACGCTGCCCCGGCCTTGCCATCTTTGTAGTTGATATGAATTATAGTGATGATATGGCCTTGGTAAAAATTCCTTTTGAATATGTTCCCCTGCCGCAAAAAGGCCAGTTTGCCACCGCCGTTAACCGTGCCGGTGAGGAAATGGGCAGCTTTGAAGTAGTTAAAGTTACATCCGGCGGCAAAAAGAATATGACTTATGTAATCTCTTTGGCTGTGCCTAAAGATATGGCCATGGAAATACGCAATATTAAGGTAGGAGGGTATACAGATGGACGATAGAAATTTAAATACCCTGGTTTGTCGCTGCGAAGATATTACCAGAGCCTGGATTTTAAAATGTATTGAAGATGGCTATGAAACCTTAGACGAAATCAAAAGAGTAACCCGTGCCGGCATGGGCCCTTGCCAAGGCCGTACCTGCCGTAACTTGATTGCTCAAGAATTATCGCGCATTTATGGTGTGCCGATGGAAGAAGTTTTACAAACTACCTTCCGCCCGCCGGTTAAGCCGGTATCCTTAGGCGCTTTAGCCGATGCCGCCCAAGAAAAGGAGGCCGAATAATGAAAAAGGTTTATGATGCAATTATTATCGGGGGCGGCATAGTAGGCTGCTCTACCGCCTTCGAATTGGCCAAAAGGGGCATGAATAATGTATTGGTTATCGAGCAACAATATTTAACAAGCGGCGCTACCGGCCGCTGTGGTGCCGGTATTCGTCAGCAATGGGGTTCGGTGCTTAATGCAACCCTATCCGTAGAAAGTACCCATATCTTCGAAAACTTAGAAGAATATACCGGTTATAGCGGTTCTTGCGGCTTAAATCAAGGCGGCTATTTATTGGTAGCTTATACCGAAAAAGAATGGGAGCAATTCCAAAAAAACCTGGAAGTACAACATTCTTTGGGTATTCCTTCTTATCCTGTGGATTTAGAGGGTGCTAAAAAAATTGTGCCCCATCTTAATACCGAGGGTATGTTTGGTGCTTGCTTTGGCCCTAAAGACGGCCATGCCGACCCCTTCCACTGCACCTTTGCCTATGCTAAGGGCGCACAAAGAATGGGTGTGGATATCGAAACCTATACCACCGTTACCGGCCTAAGCGCAGAAGGTGGCAAAATTAAAACCGTTCATACCACCAAGGGCGATGTAGAGGCACCTATTGTGATAAACTGCACCGGTTATAATGCTTCTAAGCTAACCAATATGCTGGGCGAAGATTTACCGGTTTATCCGGAGCGCCATCAAATTTTGATTACCGAGCCGGTAGAGCATTTTATGGATCCGATGGTTATGAGCTTTCATCGTCACTTTTATGTACAGCAAACCCCGCATGGTAGCGTAATTATGGGCTTTGGCGATCCTGCCGAGCCGCAAAGTTATAATATCAATGCTTCTTGGCAATTCTTGGAGCAAATGGCCGAAACCGTTACCCAAACATTGCCAATTTTGCGCAATTGCCGTGTAGTACGCCAATGGGCTGGCCTATACGATATGAGCCCCGACCGCAACCCGGTTATCCACGAGGCCAAAACCGCCGAGGGCTTTATCTCGGTTGCCGGTTTTTCCGGCCATGGCTTTATGGTAGCGCCAAGAACAGCCATCTTGCTAGCCAATCACTTAACTAATCAAAAAGATGATTTGGATATCAAGCGTTTTTCGGCCGACCGTTATGAAAGCGGCGAATTATTATTAGAGCCTTCTGTTGTATAATATTTAATTTTTATAAGGGGGAGAACTTATGAAAAGAATGAAGGTAGATGCTGCCCTTTGTACCGGCTGCGGCACTTGCGAAAATGTGTGTTCTAAAGCCTATTATAAAGAGGAAGATCGCCTAAAAAGCGCTATTAGGGTAGAGCCTGATGGCGATGGCTATAAGATTGCCGTTTGCGATCAATGTGGCGTTTGTAAGGAAATGTGCTCGCCAATGGCCTTAACTCAATTAAAAACCGGAATTATTCGCTTGGATAAAAAGCGTTGTGTGGGTTGTTTAATTTGTGTAGGCGAATGTTTGCGTGATTATATGTTTTATAATCATGATTTACCCACACCGTTTAAATGTGTAGCTTGCGGTTTATGTGTAAAGCAATGCCCAAGTGGCGCTTTAGCCATTGTTGAGGAATAGGAGGGATTAAATGCCAGATTGCGTAAAAAACGATTATCGGCATCATATCGGTAGTCGTGAGGAAATTATGGCCATGAAGGCCAAGCATAAAATTTTGGCCACTTATAAGTATCAGCCCACCACCATCGAGCGCGGTTATAATAATCGCAGCCTTTATATTAGCGTAGGTGGCGAATTTGATACTTCTGCCCAAGACCCTTTAATCGGCAAAGCCGAGGGGCCAAATGGCGTGGTAATCGGCGAAAAGGCCGTTACCGAGGATATGAAAAACAGCTTTACCGGCGGCAAGGGTTTCGACCTTTATCATTTATGGAAGGCCGTAACCGCCGATATGCCTTGGCATGATCCGGCTAATGATATTGTAATGTCGCCCGGGCCTTTAGCCGGTATTACCCAGTATCCGGGGGCAGGTAAAACCTTGGTTTGCACCATATCGCCGGTAACCGATATTCCCATCGATTCTAATGTGGGCGGCTATTTTGGCCCATTCTTAAAATTTGCCGGCTTTGATATTTTAGAATTGCAAGGCAAGGCCGAAGAAGAATTAATCATCTTTATCGATGCCAATAATCATACCATCACCGTAGAAACCGCCCCCGATGAGGAGTTTGATAGCCATATCTTGGGCGAGCAATTGCATGAGATGTACTCTTTAGACGAAAAGGATAAAGAAAATATCTCGGTTATTGCCAGCGGCAGAGCGGCCGAGCATTCTTATATTGGTATTTTAAACTTTACCTTTTGGGATAAGCGCCGCAATTGCATCCGCCTAAAGCAGGCCGGGCGTGGCGGTATTGGTACGGTTTTCCGCAATAAGCGAATTAAAGCCGTTGTTGTGCGTTATGCCGGGGTTCATGGCGATTTAAATAATCCTGCCAAAAAGCATTTGCTTAATGAAGCCGGTATTCGCCTCCATAAGGAAATGGCTCATTTTGATACCAAGCAAAATAATATGCGTAAAATCGGTACGGCCAATATTATCGAAGTTATGGATAAATACGATTTATTACCTACCCATAATTATCAATATGGTGCTCATCCGGAAACTCCTAAGATTGCATCTAAGGTATTTATCGAAAAATATATTACCCAAAATGTACCCGATGGCTGCTGGTATGGCTGCTCGATGAGCTGCGCTAAAGCCGCCGATAATTTTGAATTACGCACCGGTGCTTATAAAGGCAGCAAGGTTTGCGTAGATGGCCCCGAGTACGAAAATGCCGCCGGTTTGGGCGCTAATGTTGGTGTTTTTGATCCGCATTGGATTTTGGAAGCCAATTTTTATTGCGATACCTATGGCGTAGACACCATCTCGATGGCCACGATGACCGCTTTTGCCATGGAATGTTATCAAAGAGGCCTTTATAATTTAGATGATACCGAAGGCATGGATATGCGTTGGGGTAATGGCTTTAGTCTAAACGAGCTAATGCATCAAATGGTGGCAGGCGATGGCTTTGGGGTAATCGTGGGTAAGGGTGCGCGTCAGCAAAAGCGTATTTTTGCCGAGCGTTTTGGTAAAGTTGCCCCCGAGTACGAGCATATGTTAGAAGGCAAAGCCTGGCAAACCATAGCCGAGCCTACTATCGAAAAGCCTGTTTCTACCTATGTAATTAATCCCGGCATCGAGGATGCCGAATATATTAAGGAAATGAATTATGATGATCGTAAAACCTTGGACGAAATTCATGGTACTATCTATGAAAACAAGGGTGCAAATCATGATTCGGCCTTTATCGCCCATCCTAAACGTTGGGAAAAAATTGCCGGCATCCCTACAATCAGCCGTGAGGAGATTGCAGCTTGGCCGCCCGGCAAGCCTTATTATAGCGAAGACCCGATTTGCCCTTATACCAATGGTCGCCCCTGGGTTAAGATGACCGATGAACAAGTGGCTTTAATGGACGATTTTTGCATGATTAATAAGGGCTTGGAATATTCCGAGTATTTGATGAAGGAATCTTTAGCCCAGCAAGGCGGTTATGCCTTATGCAATAAAGGGCCGCAGCATGACGAGGCTTGGTTAATCTTTATCGACATGGTTAATAATCAAATCCCCAGCTTTGAAGAAAAAGCCGAGGCCTTGCATTATTTCCCGATGTTTAGAACCTGGTTTGGTTTATTGGGCTTATGCAAACTTCCCTGGAATGATATTACTCCACCCGATAATAAATACGA
>CAYJBP010000038.1:0-19423 GCA_964368605.1 uncultured Peptococcaceae bacterium
GATATATTCCTGCCTTACAGGGGCTAAAACTGCTCCCCAAAAACACTGCAAACCCATAATCCTAACTTAACTCGGCTTTGCGGTTTTTATGATTGTTTATTATCCTAGCCTAAAAAGGCTCTTGTCTTTTTACACTAACTAGGCAAAAATATTAACGGCTAATAAATATCCCCTAACAAAACTGCATCTAGGCATACTTAAGGCCATACTCTTTAACCAAGTCTTGCAAAATAAGATCGGTTTCCTCGGTTGCCGCTACCAGCGGCAAGCGGCATGGGCCTGCTGCAAAGCCCATTAAGTTTACGCAATGCTTTACCGGGATAGGATTGGTATCGATAAACATCTTGCGGAATAAGGGGAATAACTCTAAATGCTTGGCCTGGGCTTTTGCCATATCGCCTGCCGCAAAGGCCTCTGCCATTTCCTTTATTTGCCGCCCTGCTATATTGCCGGCTACGCTTACTATGCCCTTAGCTCCTAAAGCCATCATCGGTAAAGTTACCGAATCGTCGCCGGAATAAATAGCAATTCGCTCCGGCAATTGTAGTTTTAATTCGCTGGTTTGATCCATAATCCCGGTCGATTCCTTTACGGCCACAATATTGTCAAAGGCGCATAAACGGGCAATCGTTGCCGGCAAAATATTACATTGTGTGCGTGAAGGCACATTGTAAATCATTATCGGCAAAGGAGCGGCCTTTGCTATTGCCGCAAAATGCTGGTATAAGCCCTCCTGCGGTGGCTTATTATAATAAGGAGTTACAGCCAAAATAGCATCGGCACCGGCCTTTTCGGCTTTTTTGGTTAACTCTACCGAATGGGCAGTATCATAGCTAGATGTACCTGCTATAACAGGTGCTTTGCCCTTTAATACCTCTTTAACGGCGCTAAATAATTTAAGCTTTTCTTCCTCGCTTAAAGTGGGGCTTTCGCCTGTTGTGCCGCAAATAACCAAGGCATCGGAACCATTATTGATTAAATACTCGGCAAATTCCTGCGCTTTTTGATAATCCACCTTAAAATCCGCAGTCATAGGCGTAATCATTGCTGTTATTAATCTGCCAAAATCCATATGTACCTCCTAAATTTTGCTATCTAAAGTATATGCTTAATTTTCATAATTGATGCCTATTAAATTAAATTCATCTCAATCATTTTTTCGGCAATTTGGATTGCATTGGTAGCTGCGCCTTTGCGTAATTGGTCGGCTACTACCCATAAAACCAAGCCATTATCGCAAGAAATATCCTTGCGGATACGGCCTACATAAACGGTATCGGTATCGCTTAAAGGATAAGGCATCGGATAAATATTTTCTCTCGGCTGATCCATTACCTTAATGCCCGGGGCATTAGCCAGCAATTCTCTGGCCTTTTCGGCACTTAGCGGCTTTTCGGTTTCGATATTAATCGCCTCGGAATGACTGCGCAATACCGGCACCCTAACCGCCGTGGCGCTAAGCTTGATATCCTGATCATGGAACATCTTTTGAGTTTCCCAGGTCATTTTCATTTCTTCTTTGGTATAGTCATTATCTTGCCATACATCAATATGGGGAATTAAATTGCAGGCAATTTGATGGGCAAAAAACTTAGGATCGGAAATTGGCTGGCCATTAGCTAATTCGGCCAATTGTTGCATAAGCTCGGCAATACCTTCTGCCCCTGCCCCCGATGTAGCCTGATAAGTAGATACCACAATGCGCTTAATTTTGGCATAATCATGCAAGGGTTTTAAGGCTACCACCATTTGAATGGTAGAGCAATTAGGATTGGCAATAATGCCCTTATGCCAGGTTAAATCCTCGGGGTTAACCTCGGGCACAACTAAGGGTATGGCCGGATCATAGCGAAAACTGCTGCTATTATCAATAACAATAGCGCCTGCTTTAACCGCATCATGGGCATATAATTTGCTAGCCTCGCCGCCGGCAAATAATACGATATCCAAACCATCAAAGGCATTGGCATCGGTTAAACCTACTGTATATTCTTGGCCATTAAATTCAATCTTTTTGCCAACCGAACGTGCCGAAGCCAACATTCTTAATTCCTGATACGGAAAATTGCGCTCGGCCAAAACTTTCATCAATTCATGGCCTACCGCACCGGTAGCACCAACTATACCAACATTATACTTACGAGTCATTTTAAACCTCCGGTTTTGATCTGATTTATATTCTGGCTAATTAGCCCAAGTGGCCGATACTATATTATATCCTTTTTTGAGCAATTTAGCAAGTAGGGAAATTGCGTTTTGCCGCAGTGGCATATAATAAAATAGCCGCTGCTATGGCAGCATTTAATGATTCTACCTGATTGGCCATCGGCAAAAAAACTTTTTGGCTGCAAGCTTTTTGCCAAAAAGGGCTAAGGCCGCAGGCCTCATTGCCGATTAACCAGGCATGGGCAATGCTTAAATCGATATCGGTATAAGGCTTTGCCCCTTCTGCTGCCGCACCTAAGCAGGATATTTGATTTTGCTGCAAATAGTTTAGGCCATCATTATCATCCTTTAATTGCCAAATTGGCAAATTAAAGATAGCCCCCATCGAGGCGCGTACGGTTTTAGGCGCTAAAACATCTACCGTTTGCGGGCTTAAAATTAGGCCTTGGCAACCGGCGGCTAAGGCGGTGCGCATAATTGTGCCCAAATTGCCCGGGTCGGCCAGGCGATCGGCCAGCATTAAAAAATCGGCCTTAAAATTAAAAGGCTGCTCGATATTTTTAATATGCGCCAGCAAAATTAGGCCTTGGCTATGCTCGGTGGCGCTAATTGTGCTAAGTAGTTTAGCATCTACCTGATAAAGAGGCGTGTTTTGGGCGCCAAGGGCGGCAATTAAGGACGCATTACGTTCTTTTTGCTCAAAATCATCGCTAAAAATGGCAGCTTTAAGCGGCCACTTGGCCTTGATGGCTTCTTCGGCTAGGCGCAAACCTTCTACCAAAAAGCAATTATGCTTTAGCCTGCCCTTTTTATCATGCAGCATCCGGGCTGTTTTAAGCAGATTATTATCTTTAGAATTAATTATTTGCCTCATATTTTACCTAAAAATAAAGGGCTGCCGCTTTTGCGACACCCCTTAAATTCTTTACAGATTAGCCTTGGCCAATTCGGCGAATTGACTAAAAGCGGCATTATCATTAACGGCTAATTCGGCAAGCATTTTACGATTTACATTTACACCGGCTTTTTTAAGGCCATGAATCATATTGCTATAGGAAAGGCCATTATCCCTGGCGGCAGCATTGATACGGGTAATCCACAATTTGCGGAAATCGCCCTTCTTTTTGCGCCTATGGGCAAAAGAAAAATTCATGGAGCGCAAAACCTGTTGGTTAGCAACTCTAAATAGTTTTGAACTACTGGCACGGTAACCCTTAGCCAATTTTAATATCTTTTTATGACGTTTATGACGTGTATAACCTCTTTTAACTCTGGTCATTGTTGAACCTCTCTTTCTAACTTAGGCTTAAATTAAGCATAAGGGATTAATTTTTTTAATACTTTGGCATCTGCGGCGGTAGCAATATCGCTTTGACGCAAATTGCGCTTTCTTTTAGCGGATTTTTTACCGAGAATATGGCTGCAATAAGCATGATGACGCTTAATTTTGCCGCTGCCGGTAACTTTAACCCTTTTGGCTGTACCACGATGGGTTTTCATTTTAGGCATAGTTTTCCCCTCATTTCTTTAACTAATTTCGCTTTATGCGTATAATTAATTGCCCTTAGGGGCAAATATAACAACCATGTTACGCCCTTCTACTTTGGGTTTGCGCTCTACAATGGCTATATCTTCCAAGCGCTCCATCATGCGCTGGCAAAGCACCATACCCAATTCGGGGTGGGTAATTTCTCTACCCCTAAACATAACTGTTGCTTTAACTTTATCTCCGTCTTTTAAAAAGCGTTCGGCATTTTTAAATTTAGTCTCAAAATCATGGTCCTCGATATTGGGACGAAATTTAACCTCTTTAATCTGGATAACTTTTTGATTTTTGCGCACTTCTTTTTCCCGTTTGATTTGCTCAAAACGGTACTTACCATAATCCATAATCCGACAAACCGGCGGTTTGGCATTAGGGCTGATTTCTACCAAGTCTAACCCGGTAGAAAGGGCTCGATGCAAGGCATCTTTGGTTGCCATTACAGTTTGCTCATCATCGCTAACCAGGCGAATTTCCGGTACTCTTATTTCTTCATTAATCCTTAATTCTTTAATTGAGGTCACCTCCGCAAAATAAAAAAAAACGGCTACTAAGCCGCTTATAGCCAAAACAAATAAAATAGCTGTTTTGTTCAACCCGTGCTCATCATTATGGCCGGGCGAGAAGCGGCAAGCTTCTACTTAAAAGTTAACATTGTTATTATAGCACTTGGGTCTTTTATTGTCAATAGTTTTTTTTTGCGTAAAAAACAATAGCTTAGGGCTTAGCCCCTAAGATATTGCCAAAGCCTACTGTTTATTAGAAAAAATCGCCTAAAACTTTTAATTTTTGCTAGTCAAAACCTGGGTTTTACTATATAATAATATATATAGCAACAAGAAATGAGGGTTTAGCTTGTTAAATAATATTTCCTCCCTCAATAAAGCCGATATTAAACGCTTTGAGCCTGATCGCATAATTGTGCGTCAAGGCCAACAAATTAGCCGCATGTACTTTATTTTGCAGGGCAATATTGGCCTTTATGAAAATTATATGCAAAATAGCGAACAAAAATTAGATACTTTGCAAAGTGGGCAGTTTATTGGCGTGCGCTCTTTATTTTTGGATGCGCCGCAACAAACCACCGCCATTGCCGAAAACGAGGTTTTGCTGCTTAAAATAGATCGCGAAAATGTTTTTGAATTTATTCAAAGCCAGCCCGAAACCGGCTTTATTTTGATTAAAAACCTTTGCCTGCGCCTAAGCAAGGCCGAGCTGCAAAACGAGCGCCTTGATCGCCAATTACGGGTATTAAATGCCGCCTTGCATAGGGATGCCAAGGCCGAAAAGCCGCCTTTATCAGCCAATGCCTTTGCCGAAAAGCCAACTGCTGATACTGCTGATACTGCTGCTTTGTCTGCAATATCCTCTCGGCCAACCAGTTTAAAGAATAAACCTTTGCCGCCGGAGGCCGCCTTTAATTTGGCTTCTAAAGCCGCATCAGCTGCCGATGATAATAGTGATCAAGCCTATAAAATCGATGATAGCCAGCCTTATGGTGCGCTTTTTCCCAAGGGGCATGGTAATTATTATTTGCCATTGCCCAATAATAGCCAGGAATATTTATTCGAAAAAACAATTTCTTGCCCGCAATGCAAAAAGGCCTTGCCGATTTTGGCTATTAAAAAATCCAAATTGCATGAAATTAAAACCGATGCCAGTTTAAGGGTATATTATAAGGATATAGAGCCTGCTTATTACGAGGTTGTTACCTGCCCTCATTGCTGGTTTTCGGCCTTTACCGATGGCTTTGGCAATGTGGGGCGAGTAGTGCCCGAGCATTTGGCCAAGGCGCTTGCCCCCTATAAAGACGATTTTAGCCTGCCCTTATTTGATAAAAGGGATGCTTTAAGCGTTTTTGGCGGCTATTATTTGGCCTTAATTTCGGCGGAAATTTGCTTTGGCAATCAGCAATTAATTCAGGGCAAATTATGGTTAAAGTTAAGCCGTATTTATGAGGATTGCCGTGATTTTAAAATGGCCGAATTTGCTCTGCAAAAGGCCTTGGACAATTATGAATATACTTATCATAATATTACGGTGGCCGCCCAACAAAATCAGCAATTATCTTATATTTTGGGCGATTTATATTATCGCAAAGGCAATACCAAAAGGGCCTATAATTACTTTTACCAGGCACGAATGGACAAAATGGGCTCGGCTGTATTTAAGCGCCGTGCCGAAAGCCGTATCGAAGAAATCCGCAAGGAAATGCGCAAGGAGGATTAGCTTAACCCTAATGGAGCAATTGGTTTTTTTAAGTTTGGATATTATCGGCACCATCGCCTTTGCGGCATCCGGTGCTTTAGCTGCTATGCGTAAAGGATTAGACTTGCTTGGCGTGATCATTATCGGTGGCACTACCGCCATTGGCGGAGGTATTATTCGTGATATTATTTTGGGCATTCATCCACCGCAAACATTTGCCGACCCCCAAAATGCTATAATTGCGGTTATTGTAGCAATTATTGTTTTTTTCTATATTAATATTAGGCATAAGGTTTTAAGCAATATAATTTTAAGCCGCACCTATACCCTTTGCGATGCCTTGGGCATCGGTATTTTTGTGGTATCGGGAGTAAATGTGGCCATCGAGGCCGGTTTTGGTCATAACTTTTTTTTGATGACTTTTGTTGGCAGCCTAACCGGCTTAGGCGGCGGTGTTTTGCGTGATGTTTTTTTAAATACCATCCCGGTTTTGCTTAAAAGTGATGATATTTATGCCACTACCGCTATTTGTGGTGCGCTTTTATATGCGCTTTTGCTGTATTTTGGTTTAAGCAGCAGTTGGGCTTCTTTAATTACAATTGGTAGCGTGGTGATAATCCGCCTTGCCGGCCAGCAATTATGGCTGCATATGCCTTATTCTAAAATGGAAGATTAAATACATAAAAAAAGCCCAAGTTAACATACTAAGCTAAAAAGAGGTACTCTTATGCGCTATAAAGGTATGGCTAATTTGGGCTTGGTTTTTTTAATAGCAATAACACTTTTAGCAGGACGTTTGATTTATCTGATGCTAATTAATGATGAGCAATTAGCAGGCCTGGTGCAAGCTCAGCAGCAGCGTAGCTTGGATTATCATCAATATGCGCGTGGTGATATTATCGATAATAATGGTCGACTTTTAACCTCGGTAGAAGAGGCGGCGGTGGTGGTTTTTCCGCTTTTAGTTGATGATTTGGCACAAACCGCGCTTAGCCTAAGTAAGGCGCTCGATTTGGATTATGATTTGGTTCATTTGCGCCTTAAGCAGGGTAATCAGCAATTGATTAGCCCCTATATTTTTAAAACCGGCCTAAGCAGCAGCCAGCTTAAGGCCGTAGACGATTTAAATTTAGGCGGTATTATGCTTTTTAATTTGGCGGCTCGCTATGGGGTGGCCAATTTAGCTCCGCATATAGTTGGTATGGTGCAAAGCGGGGCTAATGCCGGGCAAGTTAATGGAGTTTTAGGAATAGAAGCCCAGTATGATAGCTATTTAAATCAGCGTGATGATACCAAAATAATGACTTATGTTGATGCGGTAGGCAAGCCCAGCACCGATCAATGGCTTTTGGTAGAGCCAAAGCAAAATATCTTTAATAGTGTGCAGCTTACCATAAATAGCGATTTTCAGCAAATTGCCGAAAGAGCCTTGGGCGATTTAAGCGGTGCTTGTCTAATTTTGGATGCCCAAAACGGCGATATTTTGGCGGCGGCTTCCGCCCCTAAATTTGATCCTTATAGCTGGCAGCCTGCCGCCGACGAGGCTTATATTAATAAGGCTTTTAGCTATTATAATCCGGCCTCTACTTTTAAAATTTTGCTAGCCATAGCCGCCTTAGAAACAGGCCTATCATTAGATAATTTTAATTGCACAGGCAGCACCTTAATTGATGATAGCCATCAGTTAAACTGCTGGTATGGGCCGGGCCATGGCGAGCAGGATTTAGCACAGGCTTTGGCCAATTCTTGCAATCCCTATTTTAGCCAATTGGGCTTTAAATTGGGGGCGGATACCATTAAGCACTATGCAGGCCTTTTAGGTTTAAATTGGCAAAATATCGGTGGCTATCAAATAGCAGGGCAATATCCTTTTGATTTTAACCCTTATGTAGCAGGCGATATGGCCAATATTTCTATTGGCGAAAACGGTATTAGTTTAAGCCCGCTTTTGGTGGCACAAATGGTGGCCACGGTGGCAAATGGCGGTTATCTGGTAGAGCCCAGGCTGGTTAGCAGGGTGATTAATCAAGATGGTGATACGCTTTTAAGCATTGAATCCCAAGAAAAAACACCTGTTATCAGCGGCAATAGCGCTAAACAGGTGGCCGATATGATGCATTTGGTTATTAGCGAAGGCACTTTGAGCAAATTAGCCGATTGCCTAATCCCGGTGGCGGCCAAAACCGGCACCTCGGAAGTGGGTGGTGTATGGTGTGCCGGTTTTGCGCCTTATAGCAGCTATACCCTGCAAAAAGCTCGCTGGTCAATAGCCGTTTTTATCGAGGATGGTCAGGCCGGAAGCATCGAGGCCGCCGAAGTGTTTAAGCAAGTTATCGATGATATTGCTTTATTGGAGGGTATGGTTTAGTTTAGGCTAAAAAATATTCAAAGGCTTTAAGGCCTTATAAAGGGCAAAGAAAAGCACGCAGTTTAAAACAGATTTGATTAAATTAAACGGCAATAAAACCGGGATAATTAAATCGATAACCGCCTGCATCGGCATGCCAAATAAAATGGGGGTAAAGATAATATTTAAGGGCATCATTAAGGCGGTCATGGTTAAAGCGCCGCTTACTAAGCCGATTAAAAGCGAACGATTGCTAGCACCTAAGCGCCGATAAAGATAAGAAGCCATCACAATCATCGCCCCGGACGAAGTAAAGCCCATAATAAAGCCGATAATGCCATTACCGCCTAAAGCAAAGGCCTGAATTAAAGAAACTGCGCCTAAAATCATCAGGCCGGCCAAAGGGCTAATTGTAAAAGCGCCCAGCAAAATAGGGATATCGGCTAGGTCGAACACCAAATAGGGGGCAGGGCCAAAGGGAATGCGTACTGTTAAAATCAAGGCAATCGAGATGGCAGCTAATATGCCCATCCTGCTGATTTTAAGATTGTTCCAGGCGCCATAACTAGGGTTGTGATTCAAATTATTCATTGTAAATCCTCCTTTTGCTGCCTTAGAATGCAAAAAACGCCCCCAAAAAGGGGGCGTTTGCTTTAACTTAAATTTAGGTAAATTAAGAATTTAGATAAATTAAGCCAAAAGCCTTCTTCCATCCGGACTATAACCGTCGGCTCCGGAATTACACCGGATCAACCTATTAGGCTCGCGGGCTTAATGATAAATCACCTTACCGCCGGTGGGGAGTTGCACCCCGCCCCGAAGACAGCTTATTAATATTTTCTCTTACAGTATAGCCTTAAAAATTATAAATGTCAATAGTTTTTACTTGTGATTCTTGTTAATTTTGCCTTTAGCCAGTAGGCTATAAAGACAAATCCCCATAATGGTTAATAAAATTACCATCATTATAATAATCGAAAAGGCGCTATTGTGCATCATGATCTGGCTAAGGTTTAAGATATTCATGTTCTGTTCCCATTTGTTTTAATTTGATAATGCTATTATAGCAAAAAACGGTTACAAAACGGTTACATTTTACAAATTTGTCGAAATTATTTATGTAACTTTTTTAGCCATTATTATTATTGCCGATAAGCCAAAGGACATACACTGATGCATTTGCCGCAAACATCGGCAAAGCCAACAGAGTTTTCCAATTGACGGGCATTTTTAACTAATACATCATCATGGCAAGTAAAGCGGGCAAAATCATCGGTGCTAAGCGCCGATACCGGGCAAACTTTATGACATAGCAGGCAAGATTTATTAGTGTTGTATAGGCAATAATCCGGGGTAGGGCTAGTTATTGCCCCTTTAATTATTTCGGCAGGGGCATCGGTAAGCACGGTAGAAAAACGCCCACCCGAGCCTTTTTCGGTAATAACCAGCCTATTGGCCCCAAAATGGCCAAGGCCGGCAATAACCGCCGCGCTGCGATGCGACCACAGCGATTTTAAATCCTCCGGATTATAAGTATGGGTTGCGGCAATGCCAAAAGATTGATAATTATGCTCGGCTAAAGCCGCAGCTAAGTCGTGGTTTATATCATTAAAGGTTGCATTAATGCTTATATAGGCTTGCCCCCAAATAGGGGCTACTTGCTCGCTGTTTTTGGGTGCATTAACCACCTGCTCGGTAAAAGGCACAAAATAAGAAATCACCGTTTTGGCAGGCTTAAAAAGCTGATTGGGGTTTTGATGCCAAGGGCCAATAATCTGCTTTAGCTGGTTATAGCGAATATCGTCGGCCGCCGAAACAGCCAAAATGGCTTCTCTGAATAATTGATGATCGGGATGTTCTTTTAGCTTTTTATTGATTATATTTAACAGATTTAGTTCAGACATATTTTTTACCCTCCTTTTATAGTTTACAATTCAAAAACCTCCTTAATTTTCCTGCTTTTGCGAATAAAAAACTTGATTTGCACACATACATATATTATGATAACATAAGAAGGATAAAGGGGGCAGTGTATGCATCGACCAAAAAAAAATAAGCGTCAGGGCAAATCTAATGCACAAAAGACGGCATCTGTAGCAAATAATAGCCCTGCTGCGGCCGCAGAGGAGCCACTTACTAAGCAGGATATCCAGGCCTTAGTTAAATTTGGCGATTATTTGCAAAGAATTAATATGGCCGAATATATTCGCCTAACCCAAAAGCCAAAGCGGCTACTTTGGTTAAATTTTATAGGAGGAATTGCTCGTGGTTTTGGTATTACCGTAGGATTTTCTTTGGTTAGTGCCTTGGCTATTTATATTTTAAATCAATTAAATTTACTCAATTTACCCCTAATCGGCGATTTTATTGCCCAAATACTACAATATGTAGAATTGGCGCGTGGGGTAACAATTTAGGAGCGTGTATGTTTTATCTTATTAGCATAGTTGTAACGGTTTTAGATCAGATTATTAAGTTTTTTGTTGTAAGCAATATGCAGCTGGGGCAGTCTATTGCTGTTATCGAAAATATTTTCCATCTTACTTATATTCTCAATGATGGGGCTGCTTTTAGCATTTTAGAAGGCCGACGCTGGTTTTTTGTGATATTAACTCTGGTGGTATTATTTGTAATTTTTTATTATTTGCGTTCGATACCAAAAGACGATAAATTACAAATATCTTGCTTGGCTGTATTTACAGGCGGCACAGTAGGTAATTTTATCGATCGTCTATTAACAGGCGCTGTGGTAGATTATCTGGATTTTCGCTTTTTTCCCATTTTTAATTTAGCCGATATATGTATTGTTTGTGGGGCAATTTTGCTGTGCATACTTACGCTTAAATCTATGAAAACAGAGGGTAAACATGAATAATTTACTTACTTTTACCGCCCAAGAAGCAAAAAGGCTGGATCTTTTTTTAAGTGAAAATTGTCCGGAACTTTCGCGCAGCAGGGCGCAAACCCTAATTAAAGAAGGACGAGTTTTTGGCGATGATCAGCCGCTTAATAAGGCCGGCTATATTACCATACCCGGCCAAAAAATAACTGTTGATATCCCGGCTGTTGAGCCGCTTACGGTTAAGCCCGAAAATATCCCCCTTAATGTAGTTTACGAGGATAGCTCGCTGATTATTGTCAATAAACCGCAAAATATGGTAGTTCATCCTGCGCCGGGGCATAGTAGTGGTACTTTGGTCAATGCCCTGCTTGCTCATTGCGGCGATTTATCGGGCATTAATGGCTTAATCAGGCCGGGCATTGTTCATCGTATCGATAAAGACACTTCCGGCCTATTGGTAGTGGCCAAAAATGATGCCGCCCACCTGGGCTTAAGCGAGCAATGGCAAAAGCATGATATCAAGCGAATTTATCATGCCGTTTTACAAGGAGTAATGTCCGAAAATATAGGTATTATCGAAGCGCCAATCGGGCGTCATGGTCGCGACAGGGTAAAAATGGCCGTCGATCCTAAAAAAGGGCGGGCGGCAATTACCCATTATCAGGTTGTGCAGCGTTTTGCCGGCCATAGCCATGTAGAGCTTACGCTTAAAACCGGCCGTACCCATCAAATTAGGGTACATATGGCGCATTTGGGGCATCCTGTATTGGGCGATAAGCTTTATGGCACACGCAAGCAGGCCATTTATGATGCAGGGCAGGTGCTTCATGCTAAAGTTTTGGGCTTTAAGCATCCGCTAAGTGGTGAATATATGGAGTTTGAAAGCCCCTTGCCGCCTTATTTTGAGCAAGTTTTGGCCGATTTAGCGAGGTAATTATGGCCGAATATCAGCAAATTTTTCAGCGCAATATGATGCTTTGGGGCAATAAGGCTCAGGCCAAGCTACAAGCCAGCCATTTGGTTATTGTGGGTTTAGGCGGCGTGGGCGGCTATATTGCCGAAGGCCTAGCCCGTGCAGGCATTGGCCAATTAACTTTAATCGATTATGATAAGGTAGCACCCAGCAATATAAATCGGCAGCTAGTGGCCTTAAATAATAATATTGGTCAATCCAAAATAGCTTTAATGGCCGATCGAATTAGGCAAATTAACCCCGATTGCCGCCTTAATCTGCAAGAGGCTTTTATTGATAGCAAAAATGCGGCCGAGCTTTTGCCTAAGGCCGACTATTATATCGATGCCATCGACAGTGTAGAGGGCAAGGTGGCAATCGTAGAAACCGCCTTTAAGCGGGGTATTAAGGTAGCCTCGGCTTTGGGTGCGGCCAAGCGTTTAGCACCGGAAAGCCTGCGCATAACCGATATCAGCAAAACCCAAAACTGCCCGTTGGCTAAAATAATGCGCCGTAAATTAAGGGCAATAGGCATCGAAAAGGGGCTAATGGTAGTTTATAGCGAAGAGTTGCCGCTAAGCCCAGCTGCCGATTATCTTGCATCCGGCAATAATGCCGGGCTGGCGGCTGATGAAAAAAATAATTTAAGTTGTGATGAAATGGGCAAAGCCTTAGCCAGCGCTATTTTTGTGCCGGCCAGTGCCGGTTTGCTTTTAAGCTCGGCAATAGTGCGCCGAATAATTTCTGAGGTTTAATAAAAGAGGAAATAAAACATGGATTTATTTGATTATGCTGCCGAAACAAACCGAGCTAAATCGCAGCCCTTGGCGGCTAGGATGCGGCCAAGCAATTTGGATGATTATATTGGGCAAGAACATATTATTGGTAAAGGGCGGCTGCTTAGGCGTGCTATCGAGGTAGATCAGCTTACCTCGGCTATTTTTTATGGGCCGCCCGGCAGTGGCAAAACCACCTTGGCGCAAATTATTGCTCAAAGCAGCCAAAGTACATATTGCAGTTTATCGGCGGTAACTTCCGGTATTGCCGATATGCGCCAAGTAATTAAGCAGGCCGCCGAGGATTTAAAGCTATATGGTAAGCGCAGCCTGCTTTTTATCGACGAAATTCATCGTTTTAATAAAGCCCAGCAAGATGCTCTTTTACCTTCGGTAGAAGATGGCACAATTATCTTAATCGGTGCTACAACCGAAAATCCTTATTTCGAGGTTAATCGAGCCTTGCTTTCTCGCTCGCGAATTTTTAGGCTAAATCCTTTAAGCAATGAAGATATTTGCCAATTATTAAGGCGGTCGGTTATTAAGGATCAGGTATTAAGCGCTTTAAATTTGCTAATTAGCGATCAGGCTTTTGAGCATTGGGCGGCTTTGGCGGCAGGCGATGTGCGCACCGCCTATAATGCCTTGGAGCTTGCGGCTTTAAGCACACCCCCCAATAGCGAGGGGCAAAGGATTATCGATGCCGAGATAGCTGCCGAGAGCATTCAAAAGCCGGTTATAAGTTATGATAAAAGCGGCGATATGCATTATGATATAATTTCGGCATTTATCAAAAGTATGCGAGGATCTAATCCCGATGCTACTTTGCATTGGCTGGCCAGGATGATTGCAGCCGGAGAAAACCCGGAATTTATGGCACGCAGAATAGTAATTTGTGCCGCCGAGGATGTAGGCTTAGCCGATCCCAATGCCCTGGTAGTAGCGATGGCGGCGGCAGATGCTGTGCATTTTATAGGTTGGCCGGAGGCCAGAATAATTTTGGCAGAGGCGGCAATATATGTGGCGGCAGCGCCCAAATCTAATCGCAGCTATATGGCAATTAACCAGGCTATGGCCGATTTAGATAAGCAAGTTTTGGGGGCAGTACCTATTCATCTGCGCGATAGCAGTTATCAGGGAGCGGCCAAGATGGGGCATGGTAAAGATTATAAATATCCGCATGATTATCCGCAATCTTTTGTTAATCAGCAATATTTGCCACAAGGCCTGGAAAATGCCCGATATTATTATCCCGGCGAAAACGGCATCGAAAAGCGAATTAAAGACCGTCTGGATTTATTGCATAATCGCAGAGATAAGTAGATATTATTAGCTAAAAACTTAATTATGGCAAGCAAGCGGTTTTGGGTAAATAGCCCAAGCAAATATCAGAAAAAGAAACTATAAAATCAAAAAATACTTGACTTTAACCACTATAATAGGAGATAATAAAGTTTAGCCTAAAAAAATAAGAAATCGGGTGAAAGAATGTCTGCGCTGATTAAAGCGGTTTTGGCCGATAGCCTAGCCGCAGAATTGGAAATCGAGGTTAATGATCGTTTGCTTAGCATCGATGGCCTACCGATTACCGATATGATTGATTATAACTTTGCCATAGCCGAAAGCGAGCTATTGCTGGAAATTGAAAAACCCGATGGCATTATCTGGGAAATAGAGCTGGAAAAAGATCCCGATCAGGATTTAGGGATAAGCTTCGAGGCCGAGGTTTTTGATGGCATTAAGTCTTGTCATAATCATTGCCTATTTTGCTTTATCGACCAATTGCAACCAAACCCTCGGGCCACTTTGCTAATTAAAGACGACGACTATCGCATGTCTTTTCTCGAGGGCAATTTTATTACCGGCACTAATTTAAAAGAGCAGGATATCGCCCGTATTGGCGCTATGCATTTATCGCCGCTTTATATCTCTGTTCATACCACCGATGCCGATTTGCGCACCAAAATGCTGGGTCGTAAAAAGCCGGCCCCGATTTTGCCGCTTTTAAAGCAATTAATCGAGTTGGGCATTACCGTACATAGCCAAATTGTGCTTTGCCCGGGCATTAATGATGGCGCTTACCTTGAGCAAACCTTGGATGATTTAATCGCCCTTCATCCTAGCCTTGCCAGCATTGCGATTGTGCCGGTGGGTATTACAAGATATCAAGCAAATCCTAAGCTGCGCCTATTTACCAAAACCGAGGCTAGGGAGCTTTTGGCTATGATTAAAGCCAAGCAGGATAAGCTTTGCGCCCAATTTGGCGAAAACTTTATTTTTGCCGCCGACGAGCTTTATATTAAGGCCGATTTGCCCTTTCCAAAAGCCGAGCATTATGGGCAATTCGAGCAAATCGAAAATGGGGTGGGCATGGCCGCCTACTTTTTGGATTGTTGGCAAAAGCATAAAAATCAATTGCAAACTAAAACTATCGAAAAAACGGCTCTGCTAACAGGCCATAATGGCCAAGCGGTGCTCGATTTAATTGCCCCCGATATTAAGGCCGCCTTGGGTACAAATTTAGAAATTATCGGCCTTAAAAATATTTTTTATGGAGCAAATGTTACCGCCACCGGCCTTTTAACAGGAACTTGTTTAAGCGAAAACCTAAAGGCGGCAGATAAAAAGTTTAGCCGCTATCTAATCCCTTCGTCGATGCTAAAATTTAATAGCGATTCTTTTTTGGACGATTTAACAATAGCCGATTTAACTAAGCAGCTAAATGCCGAGATAATCGTGGTAGAGCCGGGAGCCCTAGCTTTAATCGATGCTTTAAATGAATTGTAAAAGACACAAAGCAACGCAGATATTGAAAGGAAATTATTATGAAAAAACCAACCATAGCTATTGTCGGCCGAGAGAATGTCGGCAAAAGTACACTTTTTAATCGAATTATCGGTGCTCGCCATGCCATTGTTGAGGATAAGCCGGGCATTACTCGCGACCGTCTTTATCGGGATGGCGAATGGTTAGATTATGACTTTACCCTAATTGATACCGGCGGCATCAAATTCCAAAGCGAATCGGGCTTAATCAGCGGCATGGTGCGCGAGCAGGCCGCACTTGCTATCGAGGAGGCCGAGGTTATCATCTTTGTGGTAGATTATACCACCGGCATCACCCCCGACGATAAGGATGTAGCCGATTTGCTACGCAAAAGCGGCAAGGAAATTGTGCTGGCCGTTAATAAAGTGGACGATTTTAATAATACCGATGGTATTTATGAATTTTATAATCTGGGCTTGGGCGAGCCGATTGCGGTTTCGGCCACGCATGGTAAAAATGTTGGCGATCTGCTCGATGAGGTAATTGTTCACTTAAACAAAGTTGATGCCGATGCCGCAGGCGATAGTTTGGCCATTGCCCTAATCGGCCGCCCTAATGTGGGCAAATCATCTTTGGTTAATCGCTTACTTGGCCAAAATCGGGTTATTGTATCGGATATCCCGGGCACTACCCGTGATGCTATCGATACCTCCTTTATTAAAAATGGCAAAGAATATACTATTATCGATACAGCAGGCATGCGCCGTAAAGGCCGCATTAATGAGCCGGCCGAATACTATAGTTATTCACGCTCTTTGCATGCTATCGACCGTGCCGATGTGGCGCTTTTGGTGCTGGATGCCTCCGAAGGTATTCAAGAGCAAGATAAGCGCATAGCAGGCTATGCTCACGAGGCCGGTAAAGGCCTATTAATCGTCGTCAATAAATGGGATTTGCCCGAAAAAGACGATAAAACCATGAATAAATTCGAAAAAGAATTAAAGGCCGAATTGGGCTTTGCTTCTTATGCTTTAAGCATATTTGTGTCGGCCAAAACCGGCCAAAGAACCGATAAAATCCTGCCTTTGGTTGATTTTATTGCCGAGCAAAGCAGCCGTCGTATCCCAACTGCCCAAATTAATGAGCTATTGCGCGAGGCCATAGCCCTTAATCCGCCGCCTACCGATAAAGGCCGTCGTTTAAAGATTTTATATGGATCGCAAGTGGGGGTAAAGCCGCCTAAAATTGTTATTTTTATGAATGATCCGGAAATTATGCATTTTTCCTATGCCCGTTATTTAGAAAATAAGCTGCGCGAGGCCTTTGGTTTTGCCGGCACGCCCATATCTTTATTATGGCGGAAAAGGGAAAAGGAAAGTCAATAAAGAATTCAATATAGGTTAAGCTTAAAATACTGGAGGAGTTATGGATATTATTATTTATATAGGTTTGGCTTTGGCCGCCTATTTATTGGGTTCTTTACCCACCGCTTTTATCTTTACCCAAAAATTAACCGGCCAGGATATTCGCAAGCATGGTTCGGGCAATGTTGGCAGCACCAATGCGGTGCGGGTTTTAGGCCGCAAAATGGGCGGCTTGGTATTTTTAATCGATACCGCCAAGGGTTTTATCATCACCTTTATTGCCTATTTAACCATGGGCGAAACTTTAGCTGCTATTTGTGGTGCTTTATCGGTTATTGGCCATATTTTTCCTGTTTGGCTTAAATTTAAAGGTGGTAAAGGTGTGGCCACGGCCTTAGGGGCGGGGCTGGCCTTATTCCCGGTTTGGTCTTTAATTGCCCTAGGCATTTGGGCTTTGGTTTTAATTTTAAGCGGCATTGTGGCCGTGGCATCTTGCGCGGCAGCAGCAGCTTTAGCAGGCATGGTAATAGCAGGCCCACAGCCGGTTGTTTATGGCTTGGTCTTTTTGATGATAGCCTTATTAGTAATCCTTAAACATAAACCCAATTTTGCTGCCATGAAAAAATAAATTTTTCAGAGGAGATAATTATGAGAATAAAAGTTTTAGGCGCCGGTTCTTGGGGTACGGCTTTGTCTTTATTATTATACAATAATGGACATCAGGTAAGCATGTGGTCTTGGGATAAAGTGCATGTAGAGCATTTAATGCGCGATAATGAAAATGCCGCCTTTTTACCGGGCATAAAACTGCCGGATGATTTGGGCATTAGCCCCCATATTTCCGGGGTGGCCGCGGCCGATATGGTAATTTTTGCTATCCCCTCGCATGCGGTGGAATCGGTGGCCGAGGCAGCCAAGCCTTATATTAAGCCGTCGGCTATTTTGGTTAATGTGGGTAAAGGTTTTGCCCCGGATGGCCGCCGTTTATCGGAATTAATCCAGGGTGTTTTCCCCAGTAATCCTTATATTACTATGGGTGGCCCCAGCCATGCCGAAGAGGTTGCCCGTAATAAGCCCACTACCGTGGTAATAAGCAGCCCCAATATGGAAACTTGTCGCGAAGTGCAAGATATTTTTATGAGCAATGATTTTAGGGTATATACCAATGCCGATATTATCGGCGTGGAAATTGGCAGTGCGGTTAAAAATATTATTGCCTTGGGTGCCGGTGTGGCACATGGCATGGAATTGGGCGATAATGCCAAAGCTGCTTTAATTACTCGAGGCCTATCGGAGATTATCCGTTTAGGTGTAGCTTTAGGCGCAGATGCCATGACATTTGCCGGTTTAGCAGGGGTGGGCGATTTAATAGTAACCTGCACCAGCGAGCATAGCCGCAACTTTAGAGCCGGGGTAGAAATTGGCAAAGGCCGCCCCTGGAACCAAGTAGTGGAGGAGATGAGCATGGTGGTAGAAGGTGTTTTTGCCGCCGAAAGCACTTATCGTCTTTCGCAAAAGTTAAATATAGAGATGCCGATAACCGAGCAGATTTATTATATGTTATATCAAGGGCGCTCGCCGCAAGATGCCATTTGGGCCTTGATGACACGCTCTAAAACCGAGCAGGAGATAATTGTAAATAATTAGGGAGGTTTTTGACATGAAACAAATGACTGCTGATTTTATAGCGGCCAATTTAATGGGTCCTAATTCGGTGGCTATTTTAGACGAGCTAGCTCCCAAATTGCCGCTTAAGCCGGGGATGAAGGTTTTGGATTTGGCTTGTGGCCGTGGTTTAACCTCGATATATTTGGCGCAAAAATTTGGGGTAAATGTATTTGCTTTTGATTTATGGATTGATGCCAGCGATAATTGGCATCGTTTTAAGCAAATGGAGGTAGATGATTTAATTATCCCTCTACATGGTGATGCCTTGGATTTACCTTTTGCCGATAGTTTTTTCGATGCGATTATCAGCATCGATTCTTATCATTATTTTGGCAATAATGATACTTATTTTAGCCAAAAAATCAAGCCTTTATTAAAGGAAGATGGCTATTTAGCCCTAGCCTTCCCGGGGATGAAATACGAGCTACATGATGATGTGCCGGAGCAAATGAAGCCTTTTTGGCCGGAAGAGTCCTTGGCTATGTGGCATTCTATAGATTGGTGGCGCCCTAAATTCGAGAGCGAGCTAAAGAATTTCGAGATTGGCGAAATGGCTTGTTTTAGCCAAGCCTGGGCTGATTGGCTTAGCACCGATAATCTTTATGCCAAAGACGATAAGCCGATGATGGCAGCCGATAATGGTCGTTATATGAATATTATTGGCTTATGCGGGCAGGTTTAGCTATTTGGCTTTAAGTATAATCTGAACCCGGCCCGGCTTTGGGCGCTTTTGATTTGTTTGCATTTTGTAGGGAATGGTCTTGACCATTCCGCTATTTTGGTTATTGTTA